>JANXSP010000132.1 GCA_025356575.1 Novosphingobium sp. | reverse complement strand
GCACGAATTGCCCGCGCGGCTGCGCCTTTGCCTAGGCGCGGCGCGAACGGAGGTACGGATTCTGAAACGAGTTCAGGATAACGGGGACGTGAGGATTGGATCGTTCGGGCGAGCCGAAACCTAAATCCCCGCGATCGCCTCATCGACCACCCGCGCATCGGCCTTGGCGTCGACTTGTCCCGCGATCAGTTCGCGCGCCGCAGCGGTTGCCGCACTGGCTGCGCGCTGGCGGATTTCGGCGATAGCGGCGCGTTCGGCGCCCGCGATCTTGGCCTCCGACATCGCCTGATGGCGCGCGATCAACTTGGTCGCGTCATCGGCTGCCTTGGCGACGATTTCGTCGGCCTGGCGCTGGGCGCCTGCTTTCATCGCGGCGATATCGGCGTCGGCGGCCTTGCCCCTGGCTTCGTATTCGGCCTTGAGCGCTTCGGCTTCGGCACGCAGCTTGGACGCGGTATCGAGCTGCTGCTTGATCCCGGCGATCTTGGCGTCGAGCGCGGCGGCGATCATCTTGGGCACGCCCGCGCGCAGCATGATCAACAGAACCACGAGCATGGCCAGCGCGACATAGCCCCCAGGAGTGATCCCGAACGCGGTCGGCTCGGCGTCTTCGTGGACCGTGGCGGCGGCAGCGGCGAGGTACTCAAGCACGGCTCATTGCTCCGGCAACCGCCGCGCGTGCCGCGGCATCTGTAACGGTGGCGCCCGCCAAGCGTGCGACGATATCGCGCGCAGCGTCGGCGGCGACTCCCTCTATTTCAGCCAGCGCGCTGGTCCGCGCGGCGGCCAGAGCAGCGGCAGCGGCAGCGGTCCTGGTCGCGATTTCCGCATCGGCCTTGGCCACACGGACTTCGGCCGCCCGATCGGCAGCGGACTTGGCCGCGACCGAGGCGGTTTGTCCCTGCGCCTGCGCTTCGTTCATCCGCCCGCGCCACGCTGCTTCGCTCGCGTCGGCTTCGGCGCGCAAGCGTTCGGCTTCGGCAAGATCGGCGGCGATCCGCGCGTCACGATCGTCGACCGTCGCCTCGACCTTGGGAACGATCCCGCGGCCAATGAAGAAGTAGATCGCGCCGAGCGTCAGCAGCAGCCAGAACCACTGCGACTGATAGACCAAGGCAAGCTGGGCAATTTGAGGCATCGTGTCTCTCTCGTTCGTTCGAATGGGAGCCGGCGGCGCGTGCCGCCGGCAACCCAATCAACGGGCGTAGAGGATGATCATCGCGACGGCGAACGCCATCAGGCCGAGCAGCTCGGCGGCCGCGAAGCCGATGAACAGACGACCCTGCTGGCCGTCGGCAGCCGCCGGGTTGCGCAGCGCGCCCTGGAGGAAGTTGCCGAACACGCTGCCGACACCGGCAGCAGCCGCGCCGACGCCGATTGCCGCAAGACCGGCACCGATAACCTGAGCAGAAGCGAGATCCATGATAAACTCCGTTGGCTTAAGCGTTGAAAGTGAATGCGAAACTTAGTGAAGGTTGACCGCATCGTTGATGTAAAGCGCGGTCAGCAGTGCGAAAACGTAGGCCTGGATCCCGCCGACTAGCAGCTCCAGCGCATTGACGCCGATGACGAAGACGAAGCACAGCGCCGAAATCCCGTAGCCCATCACCGACCCGGCGTTGAGCCCCTGGACGACGAAGTTGCCGAACACCTCGAGCAGGATGTGGCCCGCGAACATCGCCACGAACGGACGCAGCCCCAGGCTAAACGGGCGGACCATGAAGCTGACGAACTCGATCGGGGCGATCAGCAGCTTGAGGACGAACGGAGTGTCCTTGGGTACGAACAGGCTGAAAAAGTGCAGCCCGTGCTTCCAGAAGCCGACGACCAGCACGATCAGGAAGCTGATGATGCTCATCACGCCGGTCACGCTGAACTGGCTGGTAACGGTGAACGGGTGCGCGCCCGGGACAATCCCGAACGGCATCGCGCCGATCCAGTTGGCGAACAGGATGAACACGAACGCGGTGAACACCCACGGCAGGTATTTGCGCCCTTCGGCGCCGATATTCTGGCGGGTGATATTGTCGAGGAAGCCGGTCAGCCCCTCGACCGCGGCCTGCCAGCGGCCTGGCACGAGCTGGCGCTTGGTCCCGCCCCACATGAATGCCATGATCGCGGCGAACACGATCAGCATCCACAGCGACGAGTTGGTGAACTGGAAGGGTGAGGCGACCAGGGAATCGCTGCCGATCGGCGCGATCTGGAACTGGTGCATCGGATCGATTTTGGCTGCTGCCGCCACGGTACGTCTGGTCCCTGCCTGTTCGGTCGCGCTTAAGCGCGGGTCTTGTTGTTGCGCATGACCGCGATGCAGCCGCCAACGAAGGCGGTGAACATCAGGCCGATGGTAATCCACGGCAGCGTGCCGAAGAGCTTGTCCAGAACGAAGCCGATGACGATCCCGCCCAGCGGATAGCCGAGCATCGTTGCCGCGATCGCCGATCCGCCGCGGGTTGCGTCGGTGGCCAGCGGCACATGTTCCTTGGCCAGCCGCGCATCCTCGGTCAGCCGTGCCGCAGCCAGACGGCTCTCGAGCGAGCCGAGCGCGGGATCGGGCGTTACCGGGTTCTGAGATACGTCCTGGGGGTCGTCCGCCACGATGCTGTCCGTCCTTGCGGGAAAAGAGAGAAATCGCGCGGAAATGGGCGACCCCACCGGCGAAACGCCGCCCCCTTAGGCGGGGGGTGCCAGGGAGTCAATCGCTCGGCATGATGCAGCGCAGCATCCGGAGGTCGGTGGAGCGAATTGGGGACGGGTCAGCGATTGCCGCCGTCGGGACCAGAGCGCCTGCTCCCTCAGGCCTGTTACAACCCTTAACCGGGGCAGCGCGCGTCACGCATCGGCGCGGCAGCGCCGCGGGTATGCCACTGGCCGTCCGGGGCCTGGTACTTCTCGCCCGGGACCGTCCGTGAAATTGCCAGGCAGCCCGAAGTGAGCGCATATTCTTCGATCGTCGCGCTCGCCGCCGGGGCCTTCTCGGCATAGATCGCGCGGCGCTTGATGTTGAGGTCGTCGACCATCGCGCGCAGTGCCGGAGTGGCCGCGCCGACGATCCCGAGATAGCCGTCCATCTTTTCGCCCACTTCGCCTGCCGCGCGTGCCGAGGCATAGGCAGCCGTGCGCTGCGCCAGCGCAGGTGCGGCCACGACAAGCGACGCCGCGAACGCCGCCAAAGCGATCTTGCGGACTGAGATGAAACGCTTGACCATCAGAATATTCCCGGATTCTTGTCTATCGTATTGCCCGCATCCTGCGCCAACCGATAGATCACTTCCTGTTTGATGTTGACGTTGAGCTCGATCACGATCGGCTTGTCCGGTGCGTTGACCGATACACAACCCGACAGCGCGATCGCACTCGCCGCCAACACTACCGCCGAACCCATCGTCCGGCGGGTCGACCCCCGCTTGCGTTGCCGATTGTGCCCCATCGGGAGCAGTGTCGCAGCAGCGGCGCGCTTGGTCAATTGCAGGTACGTCATGGCTTGGTTCCGCTTTCTGAAGGCTGAATATCGCTGGGTTTGATTGCGGGCGGAGGCGGGTTCACGACCGCGGGGGCCAGCGGCTTGCCATCCGCGCCAATCAGCCCGAGATCGCGTGGATCGCGCACGAACGCCGGGTCGTAGAGCGCCTTGAGCGAGGTGATCAGCTGATAGAACGGGGCGCGGATGTTGAGGTTGAACTGCAGCGGCAAGTTGGCGAACGCGCGGGTAACGATGTTGCGCTTGGCCGCCGCGCCCTGCTTGACCCCGTCGAAGCGCACGCGGGTGACGATATCGCCCGCCAGCGCGCCGTCGACGCCGATGGTCATGCGCCGATAATCGAGCGACTTGAGCGCATCGAACGCGAAGTTGGCAATCGGCGAAAGGTCTTTGTAGGTCAGCACGCCAATGTACGACACGTTGCCGCCCGGCGGACGCGAGGTCAGCATTCCGCCCACGATCCGCCCGCCGTTCTCGTCGAACACCAGCGGCATGTCGCCATCGAAGCGCCCGCTGGCGCGGATGTTGCCGAGCTCCATCCGCTCGACGAATTTTGCCGCGTCGAGATTTTCGATGTGGAGAACGTAACGCCGGACCTCGACCCGCCCGAGCGACAACGTCAGCGGCTGGAGGGTGAGCGTACCGCCCATGAACGGCCACGTCGCGCCCTTGACCGCGGCGCGGTTGCCTGGGAGCAACGCGAACGTCAGCACCCCGTCTTCGACTGCGATCCCCGGGTTGATCGAGGCGACGCGGATTTGCTGGTCGGGCGCGGTGACCAGGTTGACCAGATCGGTAAAGTGGACCGTTCCCGAGGCGCCCTTGACCGGGCCGAACGCCGCCGCGAAATCGAGCGCATCGCTGGAAAAATCGCCGCTGCTGGTCATTCCCGCAGGGTCCCAGTCGATCTGTCCGGTGCCGCGCACGGTGCCGCGGGCGTTGGCGATCACGCCCAGCGCGCGGCGGGTCAGGGTATCGGGCTGGAGCGCGCGGTCGAACGTCAATCCGGCCACGGTGAGGTCGGCGTGGCCGCGCGCGTCGGTCAGGTCATGGCGGATCGCCACGTCCGCGACGGTGCGGTCGGTGGCCGGCTCGCGCAGACTGGCCTTGGCAAGGATGCGGTTGTTGACCAGGCTCAGCGAAGCGCCGTGCGCGATCAACGGCTGGAACCGCGCATCGACGTTGCGGTCGGTGAGGCGGAACGCACCGTCGGCCACGGTCAGGCGTCCGCCGGCATAGCGCCAGGCGCCGCTTGCCCCGAGGATGTCGAGCGGCACCGCATAGAGCCGGGCGTCGGTCCCGGCAAAGCGCCCGGCGATGTCCTTGCCGATCTGCGCGGTCAGCGAGGCGAGCTGGAACCGCGTCGCGGTCGCTTGCGGGCCGAGCGAGATGTCGAGCCGCTTGGCGGCCAGCGTTCCGGGGTAGGCAAACCCGACCGCGCCGCTGGCAATGCGGATCGGGGTCAAGCCAAGGCGTCCCGCGACGTTGAGCGAGGGCGCGCCCGCAGCGATCCGCGTGCCCCGCGCGTCGCTGCGCAGGATGGCGCCGTCGGGACCGGGGCACACGGTCAGCCCGCGCTTTTCGAGCGTAAGGTTGGCGAAGCGCAGGCTGTCGAAGCGCAGCGGCGTGCACCCGCGCCACAGCGAAAGCCCGCGCGCCGACGACCAGTTGCCGTCGAGCGGAACGCTGAGGTTCTGGGCCGCCCCGCCGGGCAGCGGGCCGCTCAACCGTGCTTCTCCGGCGAAGCCGAAAGCGCCGCCCGGCGCCTGGACGACGAGCAGTTCGGGGAACGCCAGCTTGCCCGCCCCGGCGCGATACTCGGCCATCGTCATGCGCAGCGCCAGCCCACCGCTCGATTGGCGTTCCATCCGTCCGGCGATTTGCGGGAGCCCCGCTCCGCCGCTCGCGAAGTTGCCCGATAGCCGCGGCGCGCCGCCCCCTCCCAGCAGTGCCGAGAACCGCGACAGCGCCAGCAGGGTGGCGCCGCTCCCGCCGCGCAGGCTTGCCTGGGGCACGACGATGCTGGTCAATGCGCCGGTCTTGCGCGCGGTGAAATCGCCGGCAAGCCGGCTGTTGCGCCCTTCCCGCGCCAGCGCTCCGCGGATCTGCGCGAGCATCGGTCCCGCGAAAGTCTGCGCCGCGCTCTGCTGGAAACCGGCGAGCGTTCGGTCGAGCCCGTTTGCGAGCCGGACGCCGCCGCCATCGACAGTCCCGTCGATCTGCGCCGTGGCGAACAGGTCGGGCGTCCGCAGCGTTCCGTCGAGCGCGAGGGTGTTCGCCTCGGCCTGCACGCTGGAAACGCCGCGCAGCAGCAGCGCGTAGCGGGCGGTGACCGCGCGCTTGCGGAAGGTCACGCTCGTCGTCCCGGTTACACCGGCGGCACGGTTGCCGGCGTAGGTCAGCGCCGCGGCGGATAGCCCCAGCTTGCTCGCTGCACCGTCGAAGGCCTGGTCGAGCGTGGTATCGAGCGCGACCGCGATCCGCGCCGCGGCCAACCGCTGCGCCGGGCACGACAGGCTCGCCGCCCGCAGCGGCCCGACCAGGCGCGGGCGTTCCGCGGTTATCGTCACCGCGGTGTATAGCGACGCGCGCTCCGCCCGGCACCCGGTACCGGCCAGTTCGGGCGCCGCGGCGGCAAGCATCCCGGTGAACCCGCCACGCAATTTGCCCTGGCCCTCGGCCTTCAGCCCGACTCGGCCGTAATCGGTGACCAGCAGCGCGCGCCCATCTGACAGCGCCAGGTCGAGATCGGGGAGGCGGAATGCCGCTTTGCGGCCCGTGAACAAAACCTTGTCGAGGCTGCCGAAGCTGATCTCGCCGCCGTGGTAGCTGCCGTAAAGTCGCGGACGGACCAACGTGATCCGGCCGATGCCGGGGATCCCGAAGCGCGGTAGAATCGCGATTTCTGCGCGCTCTATGGTCAGATCGGGACGGGCCGGATCGCCGACGACGATGTCGGTCAGCACTTCGCTGCGGGTCCCGATCTTGGCGATCTTATAAGTCGCCGGCACATCGTACTTGGCGAGTTGGCCCGCAATCACGTCACCGGCAATGCGGGTGCGTGCCAGCCACAAGCCGGCCACGACCAGGGCGAGAGCCAGCGCGACCAGACCCAGCAGCCACGGCCAACGGCGTGTTCGCGGGCTTGGGACGGGCTCGTCAAAGGCCGCCGACGTTTCGTCTTCAAGGTCGGCCATCGCCCTCATACTTGCGCGAGCGCCCTGCTAAAGGCAATGCGTGGGAGACAACGCGCAAGGTTGGGGGAAGTTGCAAAGTGGCGGCTGGCACGAGCGGATTGCCGGGAATTGCGCCTTCTGAAAGCGCTGGCAACGACGCGCACGGCCATCGCGCGCGGCTGCGCACGCGCCTGCTCGGCGGCGGGGCGGAAGCGCTCGCCGACCACGAGGTAATCGAATACCTGTTAATGACCGCGATCCCGCGCCGCGACGTCAAGCCGCTCGCGCGCAGCCTGCTGGCGCGGTTCGGCGGGCTGGCTGGAGTGTTCAACGCCGATGCCAAGGCGCTCGCGATGCATCCCGGCATGGGCGAGACCAGCGCCGCGGCGCTGCGGATCGTTCCGCTGGCCGCACGGCGGATGGCGCGCGCCGCGGTCCGCTCGGCGCCCGTGCTGGGCAGTTGGCAGGCGCTGATCGACTACCTGACGATCGACATGGCTCACCTGACCGTCGAGCGGGTCCGCGTGCTCTATCTCAACAGTCAGAACCTGCTGATCCATGACGAACACGTCGGCGACGGCAGCCTGGATGAAGCCGCGATCCACCCGCGCGAAGTCATCCGCCGCGGGCTCGACCTTGGCGCAGCGGCGCTGATCCTGGTTCACAACCATCCCAGCGGCTCACCCGAACCCAGTCGCGCCGACATCCAGATCACCAACCGTATCGCCGAGGCGGGAAGGTTGCTGGGAATCAGCGTCCACGATCACGTCATCATCGGGCGCGAGGGGCACGTGAGCCTGAAGGCCAAGGGGTTGATCTGAGCCTTGCCATCCGCGCCCCCGCACCCTAGCCGCGCCGCATTCCCGCCCACCGGAGTCGAGCTATGGTCCCCCGCTACTCCCGCCCCGTCATGACTGCGATCTGGGAGCCCGAGGCGCGCTACCGCATCTGGTTCGAGATTGAGGCGCATGCCACCGACAAGCTCGGCGAACTCGGCGTGGTCCCGCGCGAAGCGGGTACGGCTTTGTGGGACTGGTGGGCGACGAACCCGCAGATCGATGTCGCCGCGATCGACGCGATCGAGGCGGTGACCCGCCACGATGTCATCGCGTTCCTGACCTGGGTGGGCGAACAGGTGACTGCGCATTCGGGCGGCGATCTGGCGCGGTTCATGCATCAGGGGATGACCAGTTCGGACGTCCTCGACACCACCCTGTCGGTTCAGCTCGCCAAAGCCAGCGACCTGCTGCTGGCCGATCTCGACGCACTACTCGGGGCTCTGAAAACGCGCGCGTTCGAGCACAAGCACACCCCCACGATCGGGCGCAGCCATGGCATCCATGCCGAGCCGACCACCTTCGGCCTCAAGCTGGCGCAGGCCTACGCCGAGTTCGACCGCTGCCGCGCGCGGCTGGTCGCGGCGCGTGCCGAAATCGCGACGTGCGCGATCTCGGGCGCGGTCGGGACCTTCGCCAACATCGATCCCGCGGTCGAGGAATACGTCGCGGCCAAGCTCGGCCTTGCGGTCGAGCCGATCAGCACGCAGGTCATCCCGCGCGATCGCCACGCGATGTTCTTTGCCACGCTGGGTGTGATCGCCGGATCGATCGAGCGGCTCGCCACCGAAGTCCGCCACCTCCAGCGCACCGAAGTGCTCGAGGCCGAGGAGTATTTCGCGCCGGGGCAAAAGGGTTCATCGGCGATGCCGCACAAGCGCAACCCGGTGCTGACCGAAAACCTCACCGGGCTCGCCCGCGTGGTCCGCGGCGCAGTGATCCCGGCTCTGGAGAACGTCGCGCTGTGGCACGAGCGCGATATCAGCCATTCGTCGGTCGAACGCTACATCGGGCCGGACGCGTGCATCACGCTCGATTTCGCGCTCGCCCGGCTGACCGGAGTGATCGACAAGCTGCTGGTCTATCCCGAACGGATGCAAAAGAACCTCGACCGCATGGGCGGGCTCGTCCATTCGCAGCGGGTGCTACTGGCGCTGACCCAGGCCGGCCTCAGCCGCGAGGACAGCTACCGCATCGTCCAGGCCAACGCGATGAAAGTGTGGCAGTCCGACGGTGCGCTGTCGTTGCTCGCACTGCTGAGCGCCGACACCGAGGTGACCGCGCACATCGCCCCCGAAACGCTCGCACAAAGCTTCGGTCTCGAATACCATTTTGCCCAGGTCGATCGCATATTCGCGCGCGTTTTCAAGGATTAACCCGAGCGGCTTTGCAATTATGGCAATCGCGCGTAGCATGCAGCGAATGGTCCCGCAGGGGAAGGAGACCGGGCGCAATGCAGATCGTACGGACAATAATCTGGGTACTGGTGCTCGTCGCGCTGCTGTTGTTCTCGCTCAACAACTGGCACGGCGTCGAGGTCAAGATCTGGGAAAACCTGGTCCTCGAGACCAAGCTTCCGGTCCTCGTGCTGACCGCGTTCCTGATGGGACTGCTGCCGATGTGGCTGGTCCACCGCGCGCACCGCTGGCGAGCCGACCGGCGGATCACGACGCTCGAGCGCAATCAGATCGCGGTCGCTCCGGCGCCGGTGACCCCAGTGGCTGCTCCGGTGACCGATCCGGTGATCGAACCCGTTACGCCGCTGATGTAATGCGCACCAACCCGGTCTTTCTCGCGCTCGACGTCCCCCGGCTCGAGGCTGCGGAAGCGCTTGCCCGCAAGGTGATGGGCCATATCGGCGGGCTCAAGCTGGGGCTCGAATTCTTCTGCGCGCACGGGCACCACGGGGTGCTCGAACTCGCCAAGCTCAATCTGCCGCTGTTCCTCGACCTCAAGCTGCACGACATTCCCAACACCGTCGCCGCGGCGATGCAGGCACTCCATGTCCTCGAACCCGCAATCGTCACGATCCACGCCAGCGGCGGGCAAGCGATGATGGAAGACGCCAAGGCCGCGGCGGGCGAGCGTTGCAGGGTGGTCGGCGTGACGCTTCTCACCAGCCTCGACGAACGCGACATGGCCGCGACCGGGATCGCCGGCAGCGCCCACGATCAGGTACTGCGGCTGGCCGACCTGGCTCAGCGCGCCGGGCTCGACGGGATCGTCTGCTCGGGTCACGAGGTCGCCGCGGCACACGCACAGTGGCCGGCGGGATTCTTCGTGGTTCCGGGGCTGCGGCCCGGCGGCAACAAGGACGGCGATCAAAAGCGGACCGTTACCCCGCGCGAAGCCCGCGACGCTGGCGCCAGCGTGCTCGTGGTCGGGCGCCCGATCAGCCGCGCCGAGGATCCGGTCGCCGCTGCCCGCGCGATCGAAGCGACGCTCTGAACGAACGAATGTCGGCGACATCGGTCAAAATCTGCGGGCTCTCGACGCCCGCAACGCTCGACGCCGCGGTCGATGCCGGGGCGAGCCACGTCGGGCTGGTGTGGCACCCGGCAAGTTCGCGCCACGTCGATCTCGACACCGCAGCCAGGCTGCGGCGCCGCGTGCCGGCCGCGGTCAAGGTGGTGTTGCTTATGGTCGACCAGACCCCCCAGGAAACGATCCGCGCGATCGAGGCGGTGCAGCCCGATGTGGTCCAGTTCCACGGCGACGAGGCGCCCAAATGGCTGGCGCTGGTCAAGGAGCATACCAAGCTCGAGGTGTGGAAAGCGATCGGGGTGTCGCAGCGCTCATCGATCGAGCACGCGCGAACCTACGTCGGCGCGGCCGACCGCATCCTGTTCGATGCCCCCGCGCATGCGCTGCCCGGCGGCAACGGACTCGCGGCGGACTGGCGCCTGCTCGAAGGCTTGAAGTTCCCGTTGCCGTGGGGGCTGGCGGGGGGCCTCGACCCGGACAACGTCGCGGGCGCGATCCGCCAGACCGGGGCGCCGCTGGTCGATGTCTCGTCGGGCGTGGAGAGCGCGCCGGGGGTCAAGGATGTGGACAAGATACGGGCCTTCTGCAAAGCCGCGCACGCAACCTGAGCCAGCTCCCGAGGCCCGTGAGAACCACCATGAACGCCCCCAATTCCTTCCGTAACCAGCCTGACGAGCGCGGCCATTTCGGCCAGTTCGGCGGCCGCTATGTCGCAGAAACGCTGATGCCGTTGATCCTCGAGCTCGACCGCGAATACCGCGCGGCAAAGCAGGATCCCGCGTTCGCCGCGGAGTTCGACGATCTGCTCGAACACTACGTCGGGCGCCCCAGCCCGCTCTACTACGCGCCGCGGCTGACCGAAGCGCTGCGCGAGGGCGCGCCCGCGGGAAAAGGCGCGCAAATCTGGTTCAAACGCGACGAGCTCAACCACACCGGCGCGCACAAGATCAACAACTGCGTCGGGCAGATCCTCCTCGCGATCCGCATGGGCAAGACCCGGATCATCGCCGAGACCGGCGCGGGCCAACACGGTGTCGCCACCGCCACGGTGGCCGCGCGGTTCGGGCTGCCCTGCGTGATCTACATGGGCGCGCGCGACGTGGAGCGGCAATCGCCCAATGTGTTCCGGATGAAGCTGCTCGGCGCGCAAGTGATCCCGGTGGAAAGCGGCGCACGCACGCTCAAGGACGCGATGAACGAAGCGCTGCGCGACTGGGTCGCGAACGTCCACGACACCTTCTACATCATCGGCACCGCCGCCGGCCCGCACCCTTATCCCGAGCTCGTCCGCGATTTCCAGAGCGTGATCGGGCGCGAGGCGCGCGAACAGATGCTGAAGCGCACCGGGCGCCTGCCCGACGTGCTCGTCGCCGCGATCGGCGGGGGCAGCAACGCGATCGGGCTGTTCCATCCGTTCCTCGACGATGCCGAGGTCAAGATGCTCGGGGTCGAGGCGGCGGGGCACGGCCTCGACCTCCAGCATGCCGCGAGCCTGGCGGGCGGCGCGCCCGGCGTGCTCCACGGCAACAAGACCTATTTGCTCCAGGACGAAGACGGCCAGATCGCCGAGGCGCACTCGATCTCGGCCGGGCTCGACTACCCCGGGATCGGCCCCGAGCACGCCTGGCTGCGCGATGTCGGGCGGGTCGAATACACCAGCGTCACCGATGTCGAGGCGCTCGACGCGTTCCAGCTGCTATGCCGGACCGAGGGTATCATCCCCGCGCTCGAACCCGCGCACGCCATCGCCGCGGTGGCCAAGCTGGCCCCGACGATGGACCGCGACGCGATCATCCTGGCGAACCTGTGCGGGCGCGGCGACAAGGATATCTTTACAGTTGCCGAGGCGCTGGGGGCACAGTTGTGACCCGCATCTCCACCGCCTTCGCCAAGCCGCACCCCGCGCTCGTCTGCTTCGTCACCGCAGGGGACGGCCCTACCGCGGCGATCCTCGACGTGCTGGTCGCGGGGGGCGCCGATGTGATCGAGCTGGGCATGCCGTTCACCGATCCGATGGCCGATGGTCCGGCGATCCAGGCGGCGAACTTGCGCTCGCTCGGCGCGGGGACGACGACGGCGGATATCTTTGCGCTCGCGACGGGGTTCCGCGCGCGCCACCCGGCCACGCCGCTGGTGCTGATGGGCTATGCCAACCCGATGGTGCGGCGCGGGGCTGAGTGGTTCGCCGCGCACTGCGCCGCCGCCGGGGTCGACGGAGTGATCTGCGTCGATATCCCGCCCGAGGAGGACGACGCGCTCGGTCCGGCTCTGCGCGCCAAGGGCATCGCCCCGATTCGCCTCGCGACCCCGACCAGCGACGCCGCGCGGCTGCCGACGATTCTCGATGGCTCGGCCGGGTTCGTCTATTACGTCTCGGTGGCCGGGATCACGGGCAAGCAGCAAGCCGCACAAGGCTCGATCGACGAGGCGGTCGCTCGGCTCAAGGCTGCGACCGACCTGCCCGTCGCGGTCGGCTTTGGCGTTCGCACTCCCGAACAAGCGGCCGCGATCGCGCGAGTCGCCGACGGAGTGGTAGTCGGCTCGGCGATCGTCGAACTGGTCGGCGAACACGGTGACAGCGCGCCCGGAAAAGTCCGCGAATACGTGTCCGCGCTTGCCAACGCGGTCCATTCAGCGCGAAAGGTGCCAGCATGAGCTGGCTGACCCGCGTTCGCAATTCGCTGCCCTTTGGCGACAAGCGCGAAACCCCCGACAACCTGTGGACCAAGTGCCCGTCGTGCAGCGAAATGCTGTTCACCAAGGAGTACGAGGAGAACCTCTCGGTCTGCCCGCGCTGCGAGCATCACGGGCGGATCGGCGCCGATGCGCGATTTGCGCAGTTGCTCGATGGCGGCTTCGAGGTCCTCCCCGCGCCCAAAGTTCGCGACGATCCGCTGAAATTTCGCGACAGCAAGAAGTACCCCGACCGGCTCAAGGCGGCGCGCGCTGCCAACGCGCACAACGACGCGCTGACCAATGCCGCGGGATCGATCCTGGGCGAGCCCGTCGTGCTCGGCGTGCAGGACTTCGCGTTCATGGGCGGATCGATGGGCATGGCCGTGGGCGCGGCGTTCGTCGCCGGGGCCGACCGTGCGATCCGCGACAAGTGCGCCTATGTCATCTGCACCGCGGCGGGCGGCGCGCGGATGCAGGAGGGTATCCTGAGCCTGATGCAGATGCCCAAGACTACCGTCGCGATCCGGCGGCTGGCCGATGCCGGGCTGCCCTACATCGTGGTGATCACCGACCCGACGACCGGCGGGGTCACCGCCAGCTACGCGATGCTCGGCGACGTTCACATTGCCGAACCGGGCGCGCTGATCGGGTTCGCCGGGCAGCGCGTGATCCAGGATACGATCCGCGAGAAGCTGCCCGAGGGGTTCCAGCGTGCCGAATACCTGTTCGACCACGGCATGGTCGACATGGTCGTGCCGCGCAAAGACTTGCGCGAGATGCTGGCGCGGCTGCTGGGGTATCTGAGCCCGGCCCAGCAGGCGGCGTGATCCGCCCGCGCGCGGGAAGGCCCTGATGCGCGACTTTGCGACTTCGGACAGCCCGGCAGTCCAGGCGCAGCTCGATCGGCTGGCGCAATTGTCGCTGCCGCAGGGCCGCCTGAGCCTCGACCCGGTGCGCGCGTTGCTTGCCCGGATTGGCGACCCCCAGCACCGGCTACCGCCGACCTTTCACGTTGCCGGAACCAATGGCAAGGGCTCGACCTGCGCGTTCCTGCGCGCGATGCTCGAAGCTGCCGGGCACCGCGTCCACGTCTTCACCAGCCCGCACCTGGTCCGCTACAACGAGCGCATCCGGATCGCCGGCGAGCTGGTGAGCGACGCCGAGCTTGCAGCGCTCCTTAGCGAAGTGCTCGACGCGTCGGACGGGATCGGAGCGAGCTTTTTCGAGGTCACGACCGCCGCCGCGTTCCTCGCCTTCGCGCGCCACCCGGCCGACGCCTGTGTGATCGAGGTCGGGCTCGGCGGGCGGCTCGATGCGACCAATGCGATCGAGGCCCCAGCGGTGTGCGGGGTTGCCAGCCTGGGGATCGATCATGAGGCCTTCCTGCTGGCGCCCGAGGACGGTACCCCGGACGAGCCGCTGGCCCGGATTGCGTTCGAAAAAGCGAGCATCGCCAAGCCGGGCGTGCCTCTGGTGACACAGGCTTACCCACCGGGTGCCGCGGCGGAAATCGTCCGGACGGCAGCGCGGCACGGTGCCGCGCTCGAGCGGCGCGGGCTGGAGTGGGATGCACTGGTCGGGGCGCGGATCGCCTATCGCGACGCTGCGGGAAAGCTCGACCTGCCGCTGCCCCCACTGGCCGGGGCACACCAGGCGGATAACGCTGCGCTGGCCGCGGCGATGATCCGCCATCAGGTAAGAATCGAGGTTCCGGCGGAGGCGATCGCGATGGGCATCGCTGCGGCCCATTGGCCGGCGCGGCTCCAGCGCCTTGGCCACGGTCCCCTCACCGCGCTGGCGGGCAACCGCGCGGTGTGGCTCGATGGCGGGCACAACCGCGATGCAGGCGCCGCGATTGCCGCGCACTTCGCCGGACACGCGCCGCTCCACCTGATCGCCGGGATGCTGGCCGGCAAGGATCCCGCGGCGATGGTCGCCCCGCTTGGCGACCGGGTTGCGAGCCTGCGCGTGGTCCCCATACCCGGGCATGCCGCGCATCCTGCGGCCGCGTTCGGACCCCGCGCTAGTGCCGCGCCAGATGTCTCCGCAGCGCTCGCGCAGCTACCGCCCGAAGGCGACGTGCTCATCGCCGGGTCGCTCTACCTTGCGGGCGAAGTGCTGCGGCTCAACCGGGAACTACCGACTTAGCCCGGCGCTCGTTGCGCGAGACGCGCGCCCATTCGGCCAGCACAAAAACCACCGAAACCAGCGCCGTCGCCGCGGTCCAGCGGAACACCGGGGCGTAGCCGTAGGTGTCGAACGCCTCCCCCGTCACCCCGCGCCCGAGCGTGCCGACCAGCGACAGCAACGACGAGAGCAGCGCGTACTGGATCGCGCCGTACTGCTTGCTGACGATGCTCGAAACGTAAGCCACGAACGCCGTCAGCGCGAGCCCGGTCGAGATATTCTCGTAGCAGATCGCCAATAGCAAGCGAACCATGCGGAGGTCCGAACCGAACTGCAACGCCAGCATATCGAGCCGGAAAAAGCGGGCAAACGCATCGATGTTGCGCCCGCCCTCGGCCAGATCGGCGTAAAGGAAGTTGCCGAGCGGCGGCAGGACCGCGCCGATCAGGACGGTCGGGAAGCGCCCGATCCTGGCGAACAGGTATCCCCCCAGGCTGATGCCGATCATCGTCATGAAAATGCCGAAAATCTTCGAGGCGAAGGCGACCTCATCCTTCGAATACTTCAGTTCCTCCAGGTAGAACGGATACGCGAAGCTGGCCCAGATGTTATAGCAGATCGCGTAGGTCAGAATGAACCCGATCACGATCAGCACCCCGCCGCCGAGCCGCCGGCTGAGCTCGGCGAGCGGATCGACCAGCGCCGAGTACAAATGGTTGGCGGCAGTGCGCGGGACGCTGTGCGTATCGTCGTGCGCGCTCAGGACATAAGTGCCGCGGGTCTTGAGCCAGTTGGTCAGCGTCGCCACGCCGAGCGGCACGAACACCGTCGCCAGAATGATCAGCGGGCCGTAAGCCTTGGTGAAATCCGAAACCGACGGCTTGGCCGCGCCTGGCGCGGCTTCGCCCAGCATGCTCAGCGCGAAGCTCACGATCCGCCAGATCGCCCAACCCCAGCTCATTCCGACCACCGCCAGGCATAGCGCGCGCCACTTCGGCGCCAGCGCGCCCGGATCGGCCAGCGCGGCGTGGAGCTTGCTCGCCAGCGGCCGCGGGGTGTCGGGCGCGCTCAGCGTCACCAGCCCGAGCGCGGCCATGATCCCGGCCATCACCATGTAGACGTGCGGCCAGCTCATCGTTCCGGCCATGAACAGCGCCAGCGCGCCGCCGACGATCGAGGCGGTGCGATAGCCGAACTGGTTGACGGCGGAGAGCAGCTCGATCGGCGCGCTTTCGTCGGCGTTGTCGATCCGCCAGGCGTCGATCGCGATATCCTGCGATGCCGAGGCGATCGCCGCGAAAAATGCGATCAGCGCGAACCGTCCGATCTGGCTGGCGGGATCGGTCGCGACAATCCCGAGCAGCCCGACCGCGATCACCATCTGGCACAGCAGGATCCAGCTCTTGCGCCGCCCCAGCCGTTCCAGCAGCGGGAGCGGCACGCGGTCGACGATCGGCGACCACAGAAATTTGAACGAGTAGCTGAGCCCGATCCACGAGAACACGCCGATTGCCGCGAGCTTGATCCCGACCTCGCCGAGCCACGCGGTCAGCGTGCCGACCAGCAGCGCGAACGGCAGGCCCGAGGAAAACCCGAACGCCAGCATCGTCGCCGCCTTGCGCGATTGCAGGGCGGCACGAAGCAGCCGCCAGCCTTTGGGGCGCGGCGGGGGTACCGGTGTCGGGGCCGCAGCATCGGCAGTCGTTGCCATTCGTATCGATCCTCCGCGATTTGCGGTCGAGACTAGCGCCCAAATGCGGTATGGCTAGGGCCGATGAACCCGGGTTCGACTTTGAAAGGCACCGCGCCGACCGCTGGCCAGCTTGCGTTGGCGCGGCAGATCGGTACCGGCGAGACGCGTGTTGCCGCCGGTGTCCAGCACGTTCCCGCGGCGGTCTATACCGATCCGGCGCACTGGCAGCTGGAGCGTGAGCGACTGTTCGGCCGGCTGCCGCAAGTGCTGGCGCCATCGGCGTTGCTGCCCGAGCGCAATATGGCGGTGCCCCACGATGCCACCGGTCGCCCGCTGCTGATCACCCGCGATGGCGAGGGCAAGGCGCGGGTATTCCTCAATGTCTGCCGCCACCGCGGCACCCGGCTGGTCGAGGGTGCCGACACGACGTGCGGTAAGCGCCTGGTCTGTCCCTATCATGCCTGGACCTACGGGCTCGACGGGCGGTTGCTCGCCCTGCCCCGGCCGGAGACGTTTCCCGGGCTGGACAAAAGCGACCACGGGCTGCGCGAGGTGCCGAGCTGCGAGGCAGGCGGATTGATCTGGTTTTCGCCCATCCCGGATGCGGACTTTTCGGCACCCGAAATACTCGGCCTGGATTTTGCGGCGTTCGGCATGGGCGAACTGCACCTGTTCGCACGCAAGACGCATGCGGTGGCATCCAACTGGAAGCTGATCATGGATGCGTTCCTTGAAAGCTATCACGTCACCCGGCTGCATTCGGCCACGATCGGTCCGTTCTTCAAGGACGGGATCACATCGGGCGACGTGATCGGCCCGCACCAGCGCTCCGCGGTCGGGCGAGCGGCCGAGCTCGAGGGGGTCGATTTCGCCGATTGGGCGCAGCTGCGCAAAACGATCACGTTCGCATATCAACTGTTCCCCGCAACGGTGGTCGTGGTCAGCCCCGATTACGTCAACCTGATGACGCTGATGCCGCAGGCGCACGACGCCACGCTGGTCGAGGATTTCATGTTGATCCCCGAAGCGCCGCAGACCGACAAGGCGCAAAGCCACTGGCAGCGCAGCTGGGACCTGCTCGACGGCGCGGTGTTTTCGGGGGAAGATTTCCGCGCCGCCGAGCTGGGCCAGCAGGGGCTGGCAACGGGCGCGGTGCCGCAGCTCACCCTCGGTTTGCTCGAGGGCGGGATCCGCCGGTTCCATGAAATCTGCGCCGAGCAGCTCGCGCAATAAGTTTGCTGCGCGCGCCGGCGGTTCGGGCTAAGCGCGCGCAATGTCCGAAACCCCCGCACCCCGCTCGGGAGAGCGCATCGCCAAGCTGCTCGCCCGCGCGGGCATCGCCAGCCGCCGCGAAATCGAACGGATGATCGCCGAAGGGCGAATCAAGGTGGACGGGGTCATTCTCGATACCCCCGCGACCGTCCTGCCCAACCTGGCGGGTGTGACCGTCGACGACGCCCCGGTTCGCGATGCCGAGCAGGCGCGGCTGTTCGCTTTCCACAAGCCGCAAGGATTGATCACTGCCGAGCGTGACCCGGCCGGGCGGCCGACGATCTACGCCGCGCTGCGCAATGCGCTGCCCGCGGGCACGCCGCGGCTGATGCCGGTCGGGCGGCTCGATCTGAGCACCGAGGGTCTGCTCCTGATGACCAACGACGGCGGGCTCAAGCGGGCGATGGAACTGCCCGCCAGCGGCGTCCCGCGGACATATCGCGCGCGCACCTTCGGCACGATCACCCAGTCGCGGCTCGAAGATCTGGCCGAGGGGATGACGATCGAGGGCGTGCGATACGGCAAGATCATCGCCGACATGGAGCGCAAGACCGGGCGCAACCAATGGGTCGTCCTGACGCTGAGCGAAGGCAAGAACCGCGAAGTGCGCCGCGTGCTCGAATACCTCGGGCTGCAGGTTTCCCGGCTGATCCGCACTTCGTACGGCCCGTTCGAGCTGGCCGACCTGCCGCGCGGCGCAGCGATCGAGATCATGCCGCGCGAAGTCGAACGATTTGCCGCGTCGCTGCCCAAGGCCGGGCCGGGCCCAGCTGCCAAACCGTCCGCGCCGCGCGATCCATCAGGCAGGCCGGCCAAGCGCAAGTACCCCTCGACCCCCCGCACGCCGCCCGGCCAGGCCGGACAGACGCCCAGGCCCACGCCCCCGCCCACGCCTCGACGCAGCCGCCGCGCACCGCGTCCGTGAGGATCATCGCCGGAACGTGGCGCGGGCGCATGATATCGGCACCCAAAGGCGACGCCACCCGGCCGACCGCAGACCGAATGCGCGAGGCGCTGTTCTCGATGCTCATCAGCCGGCTCGGGGATTTTACCGGGCTGCGGTTCGCGGACCTGTTCGCCGGTTCGGGTGCGCTGGGGTTTGAGGCATTGTCGCGCGGCGCCGCGACCTGCACATTCGTCGAGCAGGATCGCGATGCGCTCGGCGCTTTGCGCGCCAACGCCGCTGCGCTCGGCGTGACGCGCGCCGACATCCGCGCGCAGTCGGTCATGGCGCTGGGTCCGGCCAGCGAGCCGTACGATGTCCTGCTGGTCGATGCGCCGTATGGGACCGGCGCCGGGGGCGCCGCGCTCGACCGCTTGCTGCGGCTAGGCTGGATCGCTCCCGGCGCCTTGGCCAGCGTCGAAACCGCGCGCGACGAACAGTTTGTGGTCGCGGGGCTGGAGACGCTGGCCGAACGAAATCAGGGCAAGGCGAAACTGACTTTGCTGCGCCGGCCGGCTTGACCCGATTGCAGCATCGGCGCAGCATCGACCGGGCAACAACAGGGGACAGGTTGATGAAGAAACTCATGGCAATCGGTGCGCTCACGGCGCTGGCCGTGCTCGGTGGATGCAGCAAACCGGCGGCGACGCAGACCGCCGACCCTGCGGCAATCGCAGACGCGGTAAAGGGCGAGGTCGCCGCTCTGGTCACCTCGTTCAACAATCGCGACGCGGTGGGCGCGGTATCGCATGACGAGCCGGGCTATATCGGGATGTTTCACGGCACCCCCAACACCGTCGGGATGGCGGCAGATCTGGCGATGACGAAGCTGCAAGTCTCCGATCCCGCCGCCAAGGTCACCGTTGGCGATCAGACCGTCGATGTCGCGATGGCCGGGGACATGGCGATCGACCGCGCCACCTACGAATATACATTCACCGATCCAAAAACCCATCAACCCAAAGTGGAAACCGGTAACTGGATCCTGTCCTTCAGGAAGCAGCCCGACCTGACGTGGAAACTGGCTTGGTCGGTAATTTCGGATACCGGAAGCACTCCGGTTGCCCCCGCGACCAAGCTCTGATCAGGCGCAAAAAAGGGCGCCGGCCTGAACCGACGCCCTGATTGCGACCCTGGTAGAATTTGTTCGGCTTAGCGGCGATGCGCGCGGTGACGGTGCTTCGTCATATGCCGCGCGGCCATTCCGCTTTCGCTACGGTTCACGCACGAATCCTGCACGCTTGCGCTGCAGAAAGGATAGGTCTTATCCATCGCATCGGCCGGTGCCGGGGTCAGCGCGCCCTTGTAGGGTCCGCCCTGGTATGTCGCGTCGGCGGGCATCGCCGGAGGTACGGACTGCGCCGCTGCCGAGGGATTAGGAACGCCGGTTGTGGGCATCCCCTCACCCGGAGGATTGGCCTGGGTCATCGGCGTGGCCGGAACCTGCCCGTTCATCTGAGCCTGGACCGCCTGCCATGCGAGAACGCGCTGTTCGGGGGTCATCCGATAGACCATCCCGCGCTGATCGTCGGTAAACTTCCAATACCCGGTCTGCTGCGCGGGATTGAGCGTCCAGTAATAGGTACGGTAATCGCTCGGCCAAGCATCATAGGCCACGCGCTGCGCCGAGGGCCAGCTATCGTACATGGTCTTCTGGTCGGGTGTCATCACATAGACCGTCGTGGCGCTCGCCACCGGCGTGCTTTGGGCCAGGAGCGGAGCGGCGGCGAAGCTGGACAGCATCGCTGCACCGGCGAGAAACAGAGTGCGCATAAGGATATCTCCTTCGATCGGGATCGGGACTGGATGTATAATGGGATTACGAACCCGGGCGCCTTAGGTTCCCTGCGCTGCCACCGGCCCGGGTTGCGCTTTGCGGCGATGTTCCCTAGCTGTTCGCGCGATGGACGAGTCCCTTCCCGCGCCGCCCGATATGCTCGAAAACCCGGCAGATGCGTGGCTTGCCGGCCTCAATTCGCCCCAGCGCGAAGCGGTGCTGGCGACCGAAGGACCGGTTTTGATGCTCGCCGGCGCGGGTACGGGCAAGACTGCCGCACTTACCGCACGTTTGGCACATCTCGTCCGATCGCGGAGGGCGTGGCCCAGCGAAATTCTTTGTGTTACCTTCACCAACAAGGCCGCGAAGGAAATGCGGCACCGCGTCGGCGAACTGATCGGACCGTCGGTGGAATCGATGCCGTGGCTCGGCACATTCCACTCGGTCGCGGCGCGGATGTTGCGCCGTCACGCCGAACTTGTCGGACTGCAGAGCAACTACACGATCATCGATACCGACGACCAGCTCCGCCTGCTCAAGCAATTGATTGCGGCGAGCGAGCTCGATGAGAAACGCTGGCCTGCGCGCCAACTCGCGGGGTTGATCGATCGCTGGAAGAACCGCGGGCTCAATCCCGCCGACCTCGATGCCGCCGAAAACGAAGCTTACGCCAACGGCAAGGGGCAGGAGTTCTACGCGCTGTACCAGGCGCGGCTGAAGACGCTCAACGCCTGCGATTTCGGCGACCTGACGCTGCACATGCTCAACATCTTCCGGCGGGAGCGCGAAATTCTGGCGCAGTACCAGAACCGCTTCAAATACATCATGGTCGACGAATACCAGGACACCAACCAGGTCCAGTACCTGTGGCTGCGATTGCTCGCGCAGGAGCGCAAGAACATCTGCGTGGTGGGCGATGACGACCAGTCGATCTACTCATGGCGCGGCGCCGAAGTCGCCAACATTCTGCGATTCGAAAAGGACTTCCCCGGTGCCAAGGTCATCCGGCTCGAGCAGAATTACCGCTCGACCCCCGACATTCTCGCCGCCGCGTCCGGGCTGATCAACGCCAACAGCGGACGCCTCGGCAAGACACTGTGGACCACGCGGAACGACGGTGAAAAAGTCCGCGCGATCGGGGTATGGGATGGCCCCGAAGAAGCGCGGCGCATCGGCGAGGAGCTTGAGCGGCTCGAACGCGAAGGCGCCTCGCTCGATGCCGCGGCGATCCTGGTCCGGGCCCAGTTCCAGACGCGCGAATTCGAGGACCGGTTCATCGCCATCGGGCTCAACTACCGCATCGTCGGCGGCTTCCGCTTCTACGAGCGCGCCGAGATCCGCGATGCGCTGGCTTATCTGCGCGTTATTGCTCAGCCTGCCGACGACCTCGCGTTCGAGCGTATCTACAACACGCCCAAGCGCGGTCTTGGGGACAAGGCGCTGGAAAAAATGCACCGCCACGCCCGCGCACGGCAGATGCCGCTAGCGGCCGCGGCGCTTGAACTGCTCGATACCGACGAGCTTCCCGCGCGCGCGCGGACCACGCTGCTCGGGTTGATGCGGAGCTTTGCCCGGTGGCGCGATCTGGCGGGCACGACATCGCCTGCCGAGCTGGTCCGCACCCTGCTCGATGAAAGCGGCTACAGCGCCGCGCTCCAGGCCGAACGCAGCGCCGAAAGCGCGGGCCGGCTCGAGAACCTGTCCGAACTGGCGCGCGCGATGGAAGACTACGAAACGCTCGGCGATTTCCTCGAGCACGTCAGCCTGGTGATGGACAACGATGCCGCGGCGGACGCGGAGAAGGTCACGATCATGACCATCCACGCCGCCAAGGGGCTCGAATTCGATCACATCTTCCTGCCTGGATGGGAGGAAGGCGTATTCCCGTCGCAGCGCGCGCTCGACGAAGGCGGTCTTGCCAGTCTCGAGGAGGAACGCCGCCTGGCCTATGTCGCGATCACCCGCGCGCGGCGGCGCTGCACGATCCTCCACGCGGCCAACCGGCGGATTTACGGCCAGTGGACCAGCTCGATCCCCAGCCGCTTCGTCGGCGAACTGCCCGAGGCGCACGTCGTCCAGGAAACCACGATGAGCGGCGGCGCGTCGCTATGGCGCGCCAACTGGTCCGAGCGCGACGATCCGTTCGCCCATGTCGCGCGCGCCAACCCATCCGCGATCGTCACCCGCGGTCCGGGGTTCCAGCGCGCGATGAGCGCAGGCTACGATGCGACCCCCAAGCGGATCCCCGAACCCTCGCGCAGCGCGGCCAGCTTCGCCGCCAAGCCGCGCCGCGACATCGCGCTGGGCGTGCGCGTGTTTCACGACAAGTTCGGCTATGGGGTCGTGGCGGCGCAGGAAGGCAACAAGCTCGAGATCGATTTCGAAACCAGCGGGCACAAGCGCGTGATCGACAGCTTCGTCAAGCTGGCGGACTAAGCGCCAACGTCCCCTCTCCCCGATTCGGAGAGAGAAATTAGGTCACGTTGCAGAGAACCCCAGGAAACCCGGGACCGGGCCATTCCATTCGGCATCGTCCTGCTCGGGCGCGGCCTTGCCGCGCGGCTTGGCGGCCGCGCGCGGGGGGCGCGGTTCGCGCACAGGCTGGATCGGCGTATCCGCCACTTCGGTACGTGGCTCGCGGGGCGTCCGTGGTTCGCGAGCCGGACGCTCTTCGCGTTCGGTACGCGGCGCGCGCTCGGTGCGCGGTTCACGGGCGGGACGCTCCTCACGTGCCGGACGATCCTCGCGTGCCGGACGATCCTCGCGCGGCGCGCGCGGGGTGCGGGCCTCGCGCGGGGCGCGTTCTTCCTGCGGTGCGGGGGCCGCAGCGGTCGTCACTCCGCCGCCATCCATCGCGTAGACCGGGATCGACATCCCCGTCAGCTTTTCGACATTCGCGATCGCTTCGGCATCTTCAGGAGTGACGAACGTAAACGCGCGCCCGGTCGCCCCGGCGCGGCCCGTCCGGCCGATGCGGTGGACATAGTCGTCGGGGTGCCACGGCGTGTCGTAGTTGAAGACGTGGCTCACGCCCTTCACGTCGATCCCGCGCGCGGCAACGTCGGAGGCGACGAGGATATTGATCACCCGGTCCTTGAACCGCTGTAATTCCGCGATCCGCGAGGACTGGTCCATGTCGCCGTGAATTTCGCCCGCGTTGAAGCCCGCCTGCTTGAGGCTCTTGGCAAGCTCGCGCACCGTGGTCTTGCGATTGGCGAAGATGATCGCGGTCTCGACGTTGTCGGTCTTCAGCAGCGTCTTGAGCGTATCCTTCTTGCCGCGGCTCGATGTCGCGACCTTGTGCTGGACGATGTTGACGTTGGCGGTGGCCGGGCGCGCAACCTCGATCGTCTTGGGGTTGCTGAGGAACTTGTCCGCCAATTTCTTGATCGGCGGGGGCATCGTCGCGGAAAACAGCAGCGTTTGGCGCTGCGCGGGAAGCTTGGAACAGATCGTCTCGATATCGGGGATGAACCCCATGTCGAGCATCCGGTCAGCCTCGTCGATCACCAGCAGATTACAGCCGTTGAGCATGATCTTTCCGCGTTCGAACAAGTCCATCAGCCGGCCAGGTGTCGCGATCAGCACGTCGACCCCGCGCTCGAGCGCCTTGATCTGGTCGCCCATCTGCACGCCGCCGATGAGCAGCGCCATCGAGAGCTTGTGGTTGACGCCGTATTTTTCGAAATTTTCGGCAACCTGGGCGGCGAGCTCGCGAGTCGGTTCGAGGATAAGCGAACGCGGCATCCGTGCGCGGGCGCGGCCGTGGGCGAGGATATCGATCATCGGCAATACGAAGCCGGCGGTCTTGCCGGTGCCGGTCTGGGCGATCCCGATCAGATCGCGCATCATCAGCACGCTGGGGATAGCCTGGGCCTGGATCGGGGTGGGCGTGTCGTAGCCGGCGGCGGTAACCGAGGCGAGCAATTCGTCTGACAAGCCGAGATCGGCGAAATTCATAGGCGTTTTCGAAGTCCGGAAGGGCGGAGGGGGCGGAAGCCATCCTCTGCACGGCCTGCAGCCCGAACTGGGCGCTAGGCTCTGCGCGCGCCCCTGCCCGACAGGCCCGCCAAAGTCAAGAAATTGCGCGCCCGGTCTCGGCGCGCGGCGGACACGTCAATCGTGCTCGATCAACTGGCGCAAGCGGCGCAGACTGCAGTTGGCCCCGGTCCGCGATTGGAGCTTGTCGCGGTCGACGCACAACATTCCGTCGGCGCTGCGCTCGATGTAGAAACCCGAGTAGAAATCGCGCGCGCTGCAGGCTTTTTCCAGCGTCGCGCTGACAATCCGCTGATCGCGCATGAACAGCATGAGCTTGTCGTCACCGCCGATCTGGACCCCCGCGATCCCGCTTACCGCAACGCACTTGCCCATCTTGCGCTCGTCGAAGCGGGGACTCGCTTCGCTGTCGATCTCGGCCACCAGCGGTGTCGCCATGACCGTGCGGGGGGCGACGCGGATCGTGATCCGCTGCTCGATCCGCACTTGCTGCTGGTTTACGGGGCGAAAACTCTCGCCCTGCTGGGAAATCGGTGACGCCGGCGAAGACGCGGTCCGGTCTTCGGGCAAAGTGCGCGCGTTGCCCGCCGCGGTCGGCATCAGCAACAGCGCAATCGGCCAGGCGAGAACAACGAAACGTTTCATGCAGGGTGTGTGAATTTACCGATCGATGCGAAGTGCCGCGGGGATGACCGGAGGCGCTTGAACCGCCGCTTAACCCGCGATGCCGCCGCGGCAAAGCGACATGGCCAGACCGAGGGGACTCGCTCCGACACGCCGCGTCATGCCATAACGGCGCGATGGACGATCCTGCCGCATTTCTCACCGCCGCCGAAGCCTTGCTCGGACCGCGCGGACTTATCCGCGATCCGGCACTGATCGCGCCGTGGCTGACCGACTGGCGCGGGCGTTATCAAGGCGCCGCTCTTGCCTTGGCGGCCCCGGCGAACGTGGCGGAAGTCTCCGCCCTGGTGCGGCTGTGCGCCCGCCACGGCGTGCCGATCGTGCCCCAGGGCGGCAACAGCGGGATGTCGGGCGGCGCTACCCCCGATGCCAGCGGCGCCGCGCTGGTGCTGTCGCTGCGGCGGATGGACGCGGTCCGCAGCGTCGATTCCGCCGCGGGCCAGGCGGTGTGCGAGGCCGGGGTCATCCTCCAGAACCTGCACGACGCCGCCGCGGCGGCGGGCATGCGCTTTCCTCTGACGCTTGGCGGCAAGGGCTCGGCCACCGTCGGCGGATTGATCTCGACCAACGCCGGGGGCACCCAGGTGCTGCGCCACGGGTCGATGCGCGCCCTCGTCCTCGGGGTTGAGGCGGTCCTGGCCGATGGAGCGGTGTTTTCCGCGCTCACTCCCCTGAAAAAGGACAACCGAGGGTTCGATCTCAAGCAGCTGCTCATCGGCTCGGAAGGGACGCTGGGGATCGTCACGGCGGCGACACTCCGGATCGTTCCCGCGGTGGGCGAACGCATCGTCGTATGGGCCGGGCTGGCTTCGATTGCCGCAGCGCGCGAACTGCTGCTGCATGTGGAGGCGGCCACGAGCACCGCGCTCGAAGGATTCGAAGTGATGCCGCAAGCCTGCCTCGACGCGGTGCTCGGCTATCTTCCGGGCGCCCGCCCGCCTCTCGCCGAGCCGCATGCGTGGCACGCGCTGATCGAGCTGGTCGCCGATACGACTGCCGGCGGGACGCTCGCGGCACTCGCCGAGACGGTGGCGGCCAGTGCTTTCGAGCGCGGGGTGATCGAGGATGCCACGATCTCCGCCAGCGAAGCCCAGGCTGAAGCGTTCTGGCTGCTGCGTGACAGTGTCGCCCCGGCCGAGCGGGCCAGGGGCCCGGCGATGCAGCACGACATCTCGGTGCCGGTGGCGGCGATGCCCGCGTTCGTCGAGGCCGCGGTCCCTGCGATCGAGCGCGAATTTGCCGGATGCGAGGCGCTCGCCTTCGGCCACCTCGGGGACGGCAACGTCCATTTCCACGTCATGGCGCCGCCGGGCACGGGGGATACCGGACGCGCGGCGTGGGAGCTGGGCCAGGGCAAGGCGATCACTCGCCGGGTGCACGACCTGGTCGCCGCATACCACGGTTCGCTGTCCGCCGAACACGGCATCGGCCAGCTCAAGCGCGATGAGCTCGAACGGCTGAGCGACCCGGTCACGCTCGCTCTGATGCGGCGGATCAAGGCGGCGATGGACCCGGACGAACTGCTCAATCCGGGCAAATTGGTCACGCTTGCGCCGGGCGGTACGATTGCCTAGAAGCCGCGGCTTCGCGCCGGTCGCGGCCTGTGCCGCCGACCCGCATCCTTATTGTTCCGCCGGAGATTTCTATGGCCAGCGCGCCGCAAACCAACCAGCTTCCGTTGTTCTACCAGGACCTGATGCCGCTCAACAGCCGCGACCACTCGACGTGGAAAAGCCGTGGCACCGAAAAGGCGCCATGGCTGGTCGGGCAGCACGCGATCCCCCTTACGGTCGAGGAATTTCCCCAGGCCCAGCGTAATTTCCCGATCGTGTTTTCGGTTGGCGAAGGGTCCGTCCCGCTGGCGTTGATGGGTCTCAACGAAGGCGTCAACGTCTTCATCGACGACGAGGGCGGGATCATCGAACCGATCTACGTTCCGGCCTATGCGCGCCGCTATCCGTTCATGCTCGCCAAGCTCGAACAGGATACCGACACGCTTTCGCTGTGCTTCGATCCAACCCACGATCTGATCGGCGAGAACATCGAGGGCCAGCCGCTGTTCGATGGCGACCAGCCGAGCGAGGCGACGAACAACGCGCTCAACTTCTGCCAGCAGTTCGAAGAAGCCGGCCAGCGCACCGCGGCATTCATCGCCGAGCTGGAAAAGCACAACCTGCTGATGGACGGCGAAGTTTCGATCCAGCAGCAGGGCACCGACCAGCCCTTTGTCTACCGCGGGTTCCGCATGATCGATCAACAGAAGCTGGTCGAAATGCGCGGCGATATCCTGCGCCAGTGGAGCCAGAGCGGATTGTTGCCGCTGATCTATGCCCACGTCTTCTCGCTCGACCTGATGCGCGAGATTTTCTCCAAGCAGGTGACGCAGGGCAAGGGCCCGGCGATCCTCACAGGCGATACCGCGCTGCCCAACTAAGCCGATCGGCCCGCGCGCGATGTTTGCAAACACCCTTGCAAGCATTGGCGCGCGGGCCTATTTATGAACCGTTCGGTCGGCGCTTCCCTCATTGCCCGGCTGGACTTTGGTGCGTTCCGCGCACCTCCTCCCTGAACCTTGGCCACCTCGTGCGAAAGCACGGGGTGGTTTTTTATGGCCGGCTCAATTTTACGGTCGGCTCAATTTTATGGGCGGCTTAGATGGACGGGTTACTCGGCGGCGTCGGCCCACTGACCCGCGTCCCTGCCCTGACCGCCTTGGCCAAGCGCGGCAACGTCCCCGGCCAGCCGGCGGACCAGTCCGCTAAGCAGCGCCACCATCGCCGCAAAGCCCTTGCCCGGCTCGGCCATCGCGGCATCGAGATAGCTCAGCCGGTCAACCTCGAGCTGGAGCGCATGCACCCCCCGGCGCGGGCGGCCGTGGCGCTCGAGTATATAGCCGCCCGCGTAGGGCCGGTTGTGCGCCGCCCCGCGCCGCATCTCGCCGAAATAGCCGAAGGCCGAAGCAATCAGAGCCCCGTCGCAGGCCGCGCCGAACCGGTCGCCGATCACGAATTCGGCAGGGAGCGTGCCGCTGCGCGCGGCCAGCGGGGGCATCGAGTGGAGATCGATCAGCAGCGCCGCACCCCACCGTTCCCGCAGCGCCTCCAACGCCGCGCCCAGCCGATCGTGATACGGCGCGTGGATGCCGGCGATCCTGGCATCGAGCTCGGCGCGGTCGATCCGCCGCTTCCACAGTTCGCCAAGCCCGGGAAGCCGCCGCGGGATAAGCCCGAGCCCGCTGCGCGCACGCTGCCCCGGCACCGCCCGCTGTGCCGCCTCGGCACGGCGATCGCGCAGCGTCGGGCCCAGCATCTCCCAATCGATGTCGTCGGCGCTGCGGTTGAGATCGAGCATCGCCCGCGGCGCGTTCGCAACGAGCAGTGCCGCGCCCGTCTCGCGCGCCATCGCATCGCCCAGCCGGTCGACATAGCGGTCCTCGAGCCGCAACGCAGCGTGGCCGGGATGGCGCATGCGTTCGAGCACCGCGGCGGGATAGGCGCGGCCCGCGTGGGGCACCGCGATCAGCACGGGGATCGCCGAAGGGTCTGGACCGAGCAGCGCAAAAGCGGGCACGTCCGGGGCCCCGGGGATCGTCCCGCCCTCCTCGCGCACCGAGTCGCGGTTACCATCACCCTTCACTGTCATCACCGCCAAGCTGACGCGATTGCGGGGCTGTGTCAAAGTGTGTCAGCGCCAAGAATGGGCAAGAATGTTAACTCCCCGCGCGCTATAGCCGCCGCCGTAATCTTGCGCGCACAATCCCGCGCCGACACGTTCAGGGGGCACCGTCATGATCCGCATCCTTCTCGCCGAAGACGAAGAAGCGATGCGCACATATCTGACCCGCGCGCTGCACAACGCCGGTTACGATGTCGTCGCGGTCGATCGCGGCACCGCGGCCATCCCGCTGCTCAGCGCCGAGCATTTCGACCTGCTGCTTTCGGACATCGTGATGCCCGAGATGGACGGGATCGAACTGGCCCAGCGCTGCGGCGAAATCAGTCCGCAGACCAAAGTCATGTTCATCACCGGGTTCGCCGCGGTTACGCTCAAGGCCAGCCGCGAGGCACCGCAGGCCCGCGTGCTCTCCAAACCGTTCCATCTCAAGGATCTGGTGCTCGAGGTCGAGCGGATCTTCGGGGCTCCGGCGCAAGTATCGGTTTAGGGTTCCTGGCCACCGGGGGCTTGCCGGCCATTGGGGGCTTGCCGGCCACCGGGGCTTGCCAGCCACCGGGGGCGCGGCTAAAGGCTCGCCCCTGCCCGGCGGCCGCGCTGCCCGGACAGGCGAACGGTGCGGGCGTATAGCTCAGTGGTAGAGCACTATGTTGACATCGTAGGGGTCGCAAGTTCAATCCTTGCTACGCCCACCATTCGCCCGAAA
Organism: Novosphingobium sp.; assembly: GCA_025356575.1. GTDB lineage: Bacteria > Pseudomonadota > Alphaproteobacteria > Sphingomonadales > Sphingomonadaceae > Novosphingobium. The sequence goes on along the minus strand of JANXSP010000132.1, from coordinate 28,181 downwards.
ACCCGCCCCAAGCGTTCAGCGCGGGCGGGTTTTTTCGTTTCTAGCGCGGCTTTTCGAGCGCCCATCGGTATGGCGCAAAAGCCCAGCGCAGCGTTCCCGCGATCAACGCGCTGCCGGTTCGCACCAATGGCCGCGCGGGCAGGCTGACCTCGCGCCCGTGCATCCGCCGGGCCCAGCGCGGCAGCAGATCGAGCGCGGCGTCGAACAGCATTTTCTGGACCGGCGCAGCGATCCGCGACGGCGCGGGCTGAGTCAGGATCATCGCCGCAACCTCGCGCGTCCGCTCATCGGCGACCAGTTCCCCGCGAAAGCTTGCGATCAGCGCAAGTGCCTCGGCGCGGGTGGTCGGGACCGGGTCCGCGCCAAGTGCCAGCGCGACATCGGCGGCCTGCGCGAAATAGGTATCCTGATCGGCAGGCGACATCGCCGGTTCGCCGTAGCGGATCCACGCGTCGAGAAAGCACAGCGCCTCGCAGACATGAACCCAGGCCAGCAGCCGCGGGTCGCTGGCGCGGTAAGCGGTCCCGTCGGCCAGGGTCCCGGCGACACGCAAGTGGACCTGGCGCACCTTTTCGATCGCCGCTTCGGCCACGCTGCGTTCGGCATATGTCGTCACCGCGATAAACCGCGCGGTCCGCCGCAGCCGCCCGAGCATGTCGCCGCGGAAACTGGAATGGTCCCACACCCCGGCCAGCGCCGCGGGGTGGAGCATTTGCATGAGCAGCGCGGAAACCCCGCCGATCATCATGCTGGTGACATCGCCGTGGACGCGCCAGATCACCGAGCCGGGAGGATAGAGCGCGGCATCGGAGCGCACCACCGGCGTCTCGCCCCGGCCGGCGTCGTTGAACAGCGCGCGAACGCGCCCGATCAACGCCCCGCGCAGCGCCGCGGCAGGATCAGGCAGCGCCGGAAAAGGTCGCGCCGCGTTCGTGAGCTACTTGCCTTGCCAGTTTGGCGGACGCTTTTCGGCAAACGCCAAGGCGCCTTCGCGCGCATCGGCGCTGACGAATACCGGCGCGATGTAAGCGTCCTGCTTGCTCCACATTTCCTCGTCGCTCCACGAATGCGAATCGCGCACGATCGCCTTGGATGCGACCAGCGCCAGTGGCCCGTTGGCGGCAACCCGCGCCGCCAGCTCGATCGCGCCGGCCATCGCCGGACCTTCGACCACGCGGTTGACGAAACCCAGCTCGTAAGCACGCTTGGCGTCGATGAAATCGCCGGTCAGCGCCAGCTCCATCGCGATCCGCGGGGGTATCTGGCGGGGGAGCTTGATCAGTCCCCCGGCCGCCGCGGCGAGCCCGCGCTTGGCTTCGGGAATGCCGAATTTCGCGCCGCTGTTGGCCACGATCAGGTCGCAGCTCAGCGCCAGTTCCATCCCGCCGGCCAGTGCATAACCGTCGACCGCGGCGATCACCGGCTTCTTCGGAGTCCACTGCGACAGCCCGCCGAACCCGCGACCCTCGACGCTGGGACGCTCGCCCTTGAGGAAGCCCTTGAGGTCCATGCCCGAACAGAACGTCCCGCCCGCGCCGGTCAGGATCGCGACGCGCAGGTCGTCTTCGGCATCGAGCCGGTCCATCGCGTCGGAAATCGCCTTGGCCGCGGCATAGTTCATCGCGTTCTTGGCTTCGGGCCGATTGATCGTGACGGTGAGGATCCCGCCCTCGGCGCTGATCAGGACTTCTTCGGTCATACGCGTCTCTCCACTCGCATGTTTAATCGCCCGATTAAATGACGCACGCACCCGCCGCTGGCAAGCGCAATCTGGCGTGCCCGCCCGCGCCGTGGGTGCCTTGCACGCGTCCCTTGCTCTGCTAAGAGCGGGGCCAACCCTCCCCCGGCGAGAAGACCCGAGCGCATGGCCAAGATCAAGGTAGTTACCCCCGTCGTCGAACTCGATGGCGACGAGATGACCCGTATCATCTGGCAGTGGATCCGGGAGCGGCTGATCCTCCCCTACCTCGACATCGACCTCAAATATTACGACCTCAGCGTCGAAAAGCGCGACGAAACCAACGACAAGATCACGGTCGATTCGGCCAACGCCATCGCCAAGTACGGGGTCGGGGTAAAGTGCGCGACGATTACGCCCGATGAGGACCGGGTGAAGGAATTCCATCTCAAGAAGATGTGGAAGTCGCCCAACGGCACGATCCGCAACATCCTGGGCGGGGTGGTCTTCCGCGAACCGATCGTGATGCAGAACGTGCCGCGACTGATCCCTGGCTGGACCGACCCGATCGTGGTCGGGCGCCATGCCTTCGGCGACCAGTATAAGGCGACCGATTTTCTCGTCCCCGGCCCGGGCAAGCTGCGTCTGGTGTGGGAAGGCGACAACGGCGACCGGATCGACGAGGAAGTGTTCCAGTTTCCCTCGCCCGGCGTCGCGCTGGCGATGTACAACCTCGACGATTCGATCCGCGATTTCGCGCGCGCCTCGCTTAACTACGGGCTCAACCTCGGCTGGCCGGTCTACCTGTCGACCAAGAACACGATCCTCAAGGCGTATGACGGCCGCTTCAAGGACCTGTTCCAGCAGGTGTTCGAGAACGAAGGGTTCAAGGAAAAGTTCGCCGCCGCGGGGATCGTCTACGAACACCGCCTGATCGACGACATGGTCGCATCGGCGCTCAAGTGGTCGGGCAAGTTCGTCTGGGCGTGCAAGAACTATGACGGCGATGTCCAGTCGGACCAGGTCGCCCAGGGCTTCGGCAGCCTGGGCCTGATGACCAGCGTTCTGATGACCCCCGATGGGAAGACGGTCGAGGCCGAGGCCGCGCACGGCACCGTCACCCGCCACTTCCGCCAGCACCAGGCGGGCAAGGCGACCAGCACCAACCCGATCGCCAGCATCTTCGCCTGGACCCGCGGGCTGATATACCGCGGCCGCTTCGACAACACGCCCGATGTGGTGCGCTTTGCCGAGACGCTCGAGAAAGTCTGCATCGATACCGTCGAAAGCGGCAAGATGACCAAGGACCTGGCGATCCTGATCGGCCCAGACCAGCCGTGGATGACCACCGAGAAGTTCTTCGACGCGATCACGGAGAATTTGGAAGCGGCAATGGCGGCGGGCGCGTCACCCGCCGCCTAGGCGGTTGGCGAGCGCACGTGTTCCTGCCGCACCCCATGTCCGATAAAATGGCCCGGAATCCGGCGTAGGATCGGAAACCTGTCGAGCAAGCGCAATGTCAAGGGCGCCCGCGCCGTGCTGTCGCCTGCCGCTATCAACGGTTTCAGGAAGCCTTCATGCGCGCGGCGCTGAGCGCCCTGCACCAAGCGCGTAGGCAGGAGGCGGCGGGTCTGAACCTTTACCAACAGCGCGTCCACGTCATCTCCGCACACCACCGCTTTGGCAATAATGTTGGCAGTGGCAACCGCATCCTGAACCGCGAGATTGATCCCGATGCCACCGACCGGACTCATGGCGTGGGCAGCATCGCCGATCGCGAGCAATCCGGGGCGTGACCATTCACCCAGGCGATCGAGCGATACGCTGAGCAGCTGGATCTTGTCCCAGTTAGGCAGGGCTTCGTCGATGCCGGTCAAATCGGGCGCGGCGATCCGGAGGTCTGCCACAAAAGCCGCAATACCACTGGCCTTGATGGTCTCGGCGCTGCCCTTGGCGATCACGAACGCGCATTGCCAATAGTCGCCGCGATCGATCATTACGAGCAGCCTGCGACCCTTGACGACGCTGCGCAGGGCCGACCCGCGACCTGATTTCGGGATGGAGAACCAGAAGACATCGATCGGGGCACCAAGGTCTTCCAGCGGAAGTTCCTGACGCGCCAGAGAAGCGCGCCCGTCGCAGCAAATCACCAGGCGGGCGTCCACAACCGTGCCATCCGCCAGGCATACGCCGCCGATCCGACCATCGGCGTGACGAAACGCAACCGCTTCGGTCAACATCCGCAAGCTAAACGTGGGCAGCTTGGCCGCCTCGCCGCGCAGGAAATCGAGAAACTCCCATTGCGGCATCATCGCAATGAAAGGGGCGGGCATCTTGAGATGCGAAAGGTCGCCGATTGTCAGGTGGCGCCCGTTATAGTCGATCTCCGCCCGATCGATCCGGTTATGGGGTCGTTCGAGGAACCGGGCCAGCAGGCCAAGCTCGTCGAGGATCTGCATGGTCGAAGGATGGACCGTGTCCCCGCGGAAGTCGCGGTAGAAGTCGGCGTGCTTTTCGAGCACCGTGACCCTCACTCCGGCACGCGCGAACAGATAGCCGCACATCATCCCCGCGGGACCACCACCAACGATCACGACATCGGTTTGTGCGCCATCCACGCCGTGACATCTGCGCGCCCTGCGGCCAAGGTGCAAGCATGACGCCGCTCCCCGCTACCGCCTCCTCGCTGTCCGATGCGCTGGTGATCCTCGGCGCGGCGGGGATCGTCATTCCGCTGTTCGCGCGGCTGCGGATCACGCCGATCATCGGGTTCATCCTGGTCGGGATCGTCGTCGGGCCCTCCGGGCTGGGCGGCATGGTCGCGCGCGTTCCATGGCTCGGGTATTTCAGCATTTCGGATATCCACCGGCTCGAGCCGTTCGCCGAGTTCGGGATCGTGCTGCTGTTGTTTTCGGTCGGGCTCGAGCTGTCATTCGGGCGGCTGTGGGCGATGCGCCGGCAGGTTTTCGGGCTCGGCGCGCTGGAGCTGGTCGGGTGCGCCGCGCTGATCGGCGGGGCTCTGCTGGCGATCGGCAACTCCCCGCCCACGGCTTTGGCGCTCGGGCTCGCGCTCGCGCTGTCGTCCACTGCGCTGGTTCTCCGCATCGTCGATACCGGAACGCCGGTGGGCCGCGCCGCGCTGGCAATGCTGTTGTTCGAGGATATCGCGCTGATCCCGATCATCTTCCTGCTCGGCGCGATGGGGCGCGGGAGCGAGGCGCAGACAAGCGGCGAACTCCTCCACACGCTCGGACTCGGCGCGGGCGTCATCGCCGCGTTGCTCGTGCTCGGGCGCTTTGCCCTGCCCCGCCTGTTCAGCCAGGCGGCGCGGACCAAGAGCCCCGAGCTGTTTCTTGCCGCCAGCCTGCTCGTCGTCATTCTCGCCTCGGTCGCGACCGAGGCCGCCGGGCTCTCGCCGATCGTCGGCGCGCTGATCGCCGGGCTGCTGATTGCCGAGACCGAGTATCACGAGGAAGTCGAGGCGATCACCGCGCCGTTCAAGGGGCTCGCGCTGGGGGTGTTCCTGATCACCGTGGGCATGGGGCTGGACCTGGCGGTGGTCTGGAACCGCGCTGGCGAACTTCTCTTGGCGGTGGCCGCGGTGCTGGTGACCAAGGCACTGGTGACCGCAATCCTGCTGCGCCTGATGGGCGCGCGGCGCGGCACCTCGACCGAAGTCGGCACGCTGATGGCAAGCCCCTCGGAAACCACGCTGATCGTCCTGACAACGGCAGTGACCGCGCGCCTGATCAGCGCCGATGCTGCGCAATTCTGGCAGATCGTTACCGCCATCGGGATGACCGTGACCCCGCTGGTGGCGTGGCTGGGGCGGCGGCTGGCCGGGCGGGTCGATCGCGCCGGGCTGGCGCTCGATCAGACTTCGCCCGATGAAGTGCGCACGATCATCGTCGGGTTCGACCGGGTCGGACGCCTGGTCGCGGACATGCTCCGGCTGCACGGCCGTGCGTTCGTGGCAATCGATCTCGACCCCGAACGGGTGAGCAGCGCGCAGGCCGCGGGTTATCCGGTGGTGTTCGGCGATGCCCGCCGCGACGCAACGCTCGAGCGGCTCGGCCTGCAGTCAGCCGCGGCGCTGGTGCTGACGATGGATGAGCCGGTGCTGGCCCAGCGCCTCGTCCGCCGCCTGCGCGCCCGCTATGCCGATCTCCCGATCCTTGCCCGCGCCCGCGACGCCCGCCACGCTGCCGCGCTCTACCGCGCCGGGGCGAGCACCGCGGTGCCGCAAACGCTCGAAAGCTCGTTGCAGCTTAGTGAAGCGGTGCTCGTCGATATCGGTGTGCCAATGGGCCCGGTGATCGCCAGCATCCACGAAAAACGCGACGAATTCCGCGCGCAGATCAGGCTCGAGGGCGAACTCGAAAACGCGCCGAAGCTGCGCACGGGACGATTGCGCGAGCGGGGGTAAGGGGCGCGCGGCAATGTGCATCGACACTTGAGTCGCCCGCCAACGGGGGGAAGCATGCTGTGCGAAAAGTTACTGCGTCCCCGCAGAGGCGGGGACCTCAGGCGCCTGCGCGCACGGTCGAGTCGGCCTAATTTGCCAGCGCTGCCCGCACCGCGGCGATCGCCTCGGCCGCTTTGGCGCCATCGGGGCCACCGCCTTGGGCCATGTCGGCACGTCCGCCGCCGCCCTTGCCGCCGAGTGCCTCGACTCCCAGTTTGACCAGTTCGGCCGCGCTGAAGCGCCCGGTTAGGTCGTCGGTCACCGCAATCGCAAACGCCGCGCGGCCTTCGTTGACCGCGGCGATTGCCGCCACGCCCGAGCCAATTCGCGCTTTCGCGGAATCGAGCAGCCCGCGCAGTTCCTTGGCCTCGAGCCCATCGATCACCTGGCCCGAGAACGCCACCCCGCCGATGTCCTCGTCAGCGCTCGTCGCAACCGGCCCACTGCCGCCGAGCGCCAGTGCGCGCTTGGCCTCGGCCAGTTCGCGTTCGAGCCGCTTGCGCTCGTCGAGCAGCGCGGCGACGCGCGCCTCGACTTCGTCGGGCGACGTCCTGAGCTGCGCGGCGACACCCTTGAGCGCGTCTTCGCGGCCGACCAGCCAGCGTCGGGCGCCCTCGCCGGTCAGCGCCTCGATCCGCCGCACGCCCGAACTCACTGCGCCCTCGGACACGATCCGGAACACCCCGATATCCCCCAATGCGCGAACGTGGGTGCCGCCGCACAGCTCGACCGAATAATGCTGATCGGTCAGCCGGCCCATGCTCAGCACGCGGACTTCATCGCCGTATTTCTCGCCGAACAGCGCCATTGCGCCTGCCGCGATCGCATCGTCGGGGGTCATCAACCGCGTGCCCACTGCCTCGTTGGCGCGGATCTGCGCGTTAACCTCGACCTCGACCGCGGTGATGTCTTCGGCGGTGAGCGGCACCGGCTGCGAGAAATCGAAGCGCAGGCGGTCTGCGGCGACGAGCGAGCCCTTCTGCGTGACATGTTCGCCGAGCCGGTGGCGCAACGCAGCGTGGAGCAGGTGCGTTGCCGAATGGTTGGCGCGGATCGCGTCGCGCCGCGCGCTGTCGACCGCCAGGTGGACCGTATCGCCGACCGCGATCCGGCCGCTTTCCACGCGCGCGGACATCGCATGCAGGCGTCCGAGCGGCTTGGCCGTATCGCGCACCGTCAGGCGCAAATCGCCCGGTCCGGTGATGGTCCCGGCGTCACCGGTCTGCCCACCACTTTCGCCGTAGAACGGCGTCTGGTTGGTGAGCACGATCACCTCATCTCCCGCGCTGGCGGAGGCGACCTCGGCCCCGCCCCGAACCAGCGCGACGACCTGGCCCTCGCCCTCGTCGGCGGTGTAGCCGGTGAACTCGCTCGCACCCTCGTGCTCGGCGATATCGAACCACACCTCACTGTCGCTCGCCTGGCCCGAGCCTTTCCACGCCGCGCGCGCGGCGGCTTTCTGCTGTGCCATTGCCGCATCGAAGCCTGCCCGGTCGACCGCGATCCCGCGTGCGCGGAGCGCGTCTTCGGTCAGGTCGTAGGGGAAACCGAACGTGTCATAGAGCTTGAACGCGGTATCTCCGCCCAGGCTGTCGCCCTGGCCCATGCTGCCGGTTGCTTCGTCGAGGAGGCGCAGGCCGTTGGTCAGCGTCTGGCGAAAGCGGGTTTCCTCGCGCATCAGCACGTCCTCGATCAGCGGCTGCGCGCGCCCGAGTTCGGGATAGGCCTGGCCCATCTCGGCGACCAGCGCAGGGACAAGGCGGTGCATCAACGGGGTCTTGGCACCGAGCAGGTGCGCGTGGCGCATCGCCCGCCGCATGATCCGCCGCAGCACATAGCCGCGCCCCTCGTTCGACGGGAGCACGCCGTCGGCGAGGAGGAAGCTGACCGAGCGCAGATGGTCCGCGATCACCCGGTGGCTGGCGCGGTTGTCGCCTTGCGCGGCGACCCCGGTGAGGCTTTCGGATGCGGCGATCAGCGCCTTGAAGGTGTCGGTATCGTAGTTGTCGTGGACCCCCTGCATCACCGCGGCGATGCGTTCGAGCCCCATCCCGGTGTCGATCGAGGGCCTGGGCAATTCGGTCCGGCTACCGTCGGCGGCCTGCTCGAACTGCATGAACACCAGGTTCCAGATTTCGATAAACCGGTCGCCGTCCTCGTCCGCGCTGCCCGGAGGGCCGCCGGGGATGTGATCGCCGTGATCGTAGAAGATCTCGCTGCACGGGCCGCACGGGCCGGTGTCGCCCATCGACCAGAAGTTGTCCGCAGTCGCGATGCGGATGACCCGCTCATCGGGCAGGCCCGCGATCTTGCGCCACAGCGCCGCGGCTTCATCGTCGGTATGGTAGACGGTCACGGTCAGCTTGTCCGCCGGCAGCGCCCACTCCTTGGTCAGCAGCGTCCACGCGTGGGTGATCGCCTCTTCCTTGAAATAGTCGCCGAAGCTGAAGTTGCCGAGCATTTCGAAGAACGTATGATGCCGCGCGGTATAGCCGACGTTATCGAGATCGTTGTGCTTGCCGCCCGCGCGCACGCATTTCTGGCTCGACACGGCGCGCGGAATCGCGCGCGTCTCAAGCCCGGTGAAGACATTCTTGAACGGCACCATCCCGGCGTTGACGAACATCAGGGTCGGGTCGTTGTACGGCACGAGGGGCGCGGACGGCACCGCTTCGTGACCATTGGCCGCGAAGTAATCGAGGAAGGAACGGCGGATTTCGTTCGTCGGGGTCATGGTCAGCGCGATTAGGCGAGCCGCGCCCACGCGACAAGCCGGTTGTGGCATGCGCTCGGTCGCAGGCTCAGGCGACGATCACCTCGAGCGCGGCGGGAAGGATTTCCACGGTCAGCGGAACCGGCATCAGTTCGACCTCGCCGTCGAAGGCCACGGTGATCCCGTCGTGGCGGCGGCGCGCGATGATCAGCTTGCGCGCGTCGCTCAACACATGGAAATCGCGCGCTTCGTCGACTTTGCCGAGAGCGGCGCGGATCGCGAAGCCGATCAGCTGGGGAACGGTTTTTTCCGCCACCGCGAAAAGCGACAGCACGCCTTCATCGAGCGCCTTGCGCTCGCCGAGCGAACCGCTTTCGAGGCTGTAGCGATTGTTGCCGATAAGCAGCATCGCAGTGCGCAAATCCTGCGCCTGGCCATCGATGGTCAGGGTAAAATGCTGGTCGCGCAGGCGGCGCAGCACGCTCATGGTCGCGGGGATCGTCGCGAGCCATTTCGGGGCGGCCTGGGCATCGCGTTTGCGCACGAGCCGGGTGTAAATTCCGATCGAGGCGTTGTTGACGAAAATCCGCGTACCCGCGCGCGCCAGGTCGATCGTGCGCCGCTTGCCCGCAGCGATGATCTGCGCAATCTCGGGCAGGTCGGCGGGCCCCGTCGCGGGCAGGCCGAGCTGTTTGGCAAGATGGTTGCGCGTGCCCAGCGGCAGGATGGCGAGCGCGCTGCCGCTGCCGTGGAGCAGCGAGGCCGCATTGCCGAGCGTCCCGTCGCCGCCGCCGACCGCCACGACCGGCGCGCCCGCGAGCCGCTCGATCGTCTTGCTGATTTCGCCCCCTTCGACCAAATGCAGATCGATCGGCTGGCCAGCCGCGGCGAACGCGTCCGCGATCATGGTCTCGAGCTTGTGGCCCAGCGTTTTGGCGGTGCCGCCCCCGCGATTGACGACGACTGGAAGCGGAGCGACCGGAAGCGGGGCGGCCGAAGGCGGAACGACTGAATCAGGGGGCACGGGCCGTCACGATCCAGGCGGCGGCGGGAAACGCGACCAGGTCGCCGCTACGGCGGCCCTCGAGCCACTCGGTCATCACCTTGGCGATCGCGGCGCGGTCCGCCTCGCCGAGCCCGCGCAGTACCGCCGCGGCGGGCCCGATGCGCGAAAAGAATTGGCGGGCGTCGTCGACCGCGTCGGGACCGATACCGGCGATGTATGCGAAATCCACAGGGTCCACCGCGACGTCCAGCCATCCGGCCTTGTCGAGGAGCATGCGGACACGCGCGGCATCGGCAAAAGCGAACGGTCCCGGGGCGTGCGGATCGGCGCCGGCACCGGGGACGACGCCGGTCTTGATCAGGCTCGGCAACTCGGTGGCCCAGGGGTTTTCCGAGGGGCTGCGAAAGCATGAGAACAGGAGCCGCGCGCCGGGCGCCGCGCCGGCGCGGATGTTGGCGAACGCCGCCGCCGAATCTTCGAAAAACATTACTCCGTGGCGCGATACGACAAGGTCGGGCGCGCCATCGGGATCGCGCCATTGCGCGGCATCGCCCAGCACGAAGCTGACATTGTGGCGATTGACCCCGCGTTCGCGCGCCGCATCGACCAGCGCCGAGGAAATATCGACCCCGACGATTGCCGCGCTGGGCCGCGCCCGGCCAAGCGCCAGTGCCAGCTCACCCGCGCCGCAGCCGACATCGAGCACGCGGTTGCCCGGAATCCCCGCCAGCCGGTCAAGCAGTTGCTGGGTCAGCCCCGAGAACGAGCGATCGGTTTCCGCCCAGAGCGACGCCCAGTTGCGGCCCACCGCATCGGTCCAGTCCATCGTTGTCGTCATCCGCCTTGGCTAGGAGCCGCGCCCGCACCGGGCAAGCCCAAAGCGCGCGCCGCACCGCGGCGATGGCTGGGCGCAGCCCGCGCGCGCACGATTTCAAGGTCTGGGTCGGACGACGAAAGACCGGCGCGGGCTCCGAGGAGCACCGCGCCGGTCCTGGTTTTTACCGGATGCACGCCGGTCGAAAAGCGCGCGGTCCGGATTTGAGGGTCAGATGTCGGCGTCCGCGTCCGGTCCGGTCATCATCTCCTCGGCGACTTTGTCGGTCCGGCTGCGGATCGCAGCTTCCAACTTGTCGCAAAGTTCGGGGTTTTCCTTGAGGAAGGTCTTCGAATTTTCCCGCCCCTGGCCGATCCGGATCGAATCGTAGCTGAACCAGGCACCGGACTTCTCGACGATCCCGGCTTTGACCCCGAGGTCGAGGATTTCGCCGATCTTCGAGATGCCTTCGCCGTACATGATATCGAACTCGACCTGCTTGAACGGCGGCGCGACCTTGTTCTTGACGACTTTCACCCGGGTGGTGTTGCCGACAATATCGTCGCGGTCCTTGATCTGGCCGGTGCGGCGGATGTCGAGGCGGACCGAGGCATAGAACTTGAGCGCGTTACCGCCGGTCGTGGTCTCAGGGTTGCCGTACATTACACCGATCTTCATCCGCAGCTGGTTGATGAAAATCACCATGCAGCGCGAACGGCTGATCGAGCCGGTAAGCTTGCGCAGAGACTGCGACATCAGCCGCGCCTGGAGCCCAACGTGGCTGTCGCCCATCTCGCCCTCGATCTCGGCCCGCGGGACGAGCGCGGCGACCGAATCGATCACCAGCACATCGATCGCATTGGAGCGCACGAGGGTATCGACGATCTCGAGCGCCTGTTCGCCGGTATCGGGCTGCGAGACGATCAGTTCGTCGATGTTGACCCCGAGCTTCTTGGCATAGACCGGGTCGAGCGCATGTTCGGCGTCGACGAACGCAGCAGTGCCGCCGCCCTTCTGCGCTTCGGCGATGACATGGAGCGCGAGCGTGGTCTTGCCCGAGCTTTCGGGGCCGTAGATCTCGATCACCCGGCCACGCGGCAATCCGCCGACGCCCAGCGCGATATCGAGCCCGAGGCTCCCGGTCGCAATCGTCTCGATCTGCATCGTCTCTTTCGAGCCGAGCTTCATCGCGCTGCCCTTGCCGAACGCGCGATCTATCTGGGCCAACGCCGCCTCGAGCGCCTTCTGCCGTTCATCAGCCTTCATGCCGGGTTCTTTGCCTTCCACGATTTTCAGATTCGCAGCCATAACAGATGCCTCCTGGGCTTAGAGAGCGGCGGCGAAGGGCCGTCAACCGAAGGACGATGTATCGCCTTTGTTCTCTTAGAACAAGAGTGGAACGAAATTTTGTTTTGGGAGCCCGATGCGATCAATTTTACGCCAGTTTCCTGGCTTCGATGGTGATGATCGCGGGAAAGCCGTTCGATTTGCGCTCCTCGGCGATCGGTCGATCACAAAAATTCGCGGTCCCACCATTGGACGGGACTTCATGGCTGGCAAGAGAGCAATTGCTGAAGGCAAGCTAGTTCGATCATCCCCCGGCCAGCACCCCGGCAACCTTATCCGAAATCTGCTGCACCGAGAACGGCTTGGCGAGGAAGTGCATGCCGGGGATGTCGATATCCCGGCGCAGCGCTTCCTCGGCGTAGCCCGACATGAAGATCACGGGAATCGTGGGCGCGAGCTTGCGGATCTCGCGGGCCATCGCCGGGCCGTCCATGCTCGGCATCACGACGTCGCTGACCACGATGTCGAACCGGCCGCCGGCTTTGACCAGATCCAGGCCTTCCTCGCCGTCGCTGGCGCAGGTTACGGTGTAGCCGTGCCGCGCCAGCGCGCGTTCGGCGACCGCGCGAACGGTGTCCTCGTCCTCGACCAGGAGGATGCTCCCGCCCCCGCCCCACGCACTCTTCACCGGCGGCGCGGCGAGCGCGGGCGCGGCGGGAAGCTCGCCGTGGTGGACCGGGAGGTAGACGGTGAACTGGGTGCCATGGTCCCTCGCCGGGGCCAGGACGCTGTCGGCGAAGATGAACCCGCCCGATTGCTTGACGATGCCATATACGGTCGAGAGGCCGAGCCCGGTGCCCTTCCCCTGTTCCTTGGTCGTGAAGAACGGCTCGAAGATCTTGGCCATGTGTTCGGGCGCGATGCCGCTGCCGCTGTCGCGCACGATTAGCGCCGTATAATCGCCCGCGGGGATGATTTCGCTTTTAAGCGCGCGCAGGTCCGCCGGTCCGATGCGCTTGGTCGCCAGGGTCAGCTTGCCGCCTGACTCCGAACGTCCCTGCATCGCGTCGCGGGCATTGACCACGAGGTTCATGATGACTTGCTCGAGCTGGGTCGGATCGGCGCGGACCGGCCCCAGATCGCGGTCGTGGACGACACTGAACTGGATCTTTTCACCAACCAGCCGCCGCAGCATCTGCGATACGTCGGAAACCACGTCGGGCAGCTGGAGCACCACCGGGCGCAAGGTCTGCTGGCGCGAGAACGCGAGGAGCTGCCGGGTCAGGCTGGCCGCGCGGTTCGAATTCGCGCGGATTTGCTGGATGTCGTCATAGTCGCTGTCACCCGGAGTGTGGCGCAGCAGCATGAGATCGCAATAGCCGATGATCGCGGTGAGGACGTTGTTGAAATCGTGCGCGACCCCGCCCGCCAGCTGCCCGACGGCCTGCATCTTGGTTGCCTGCGCGACCTGGCGCTTGAGCCGGGTTTCCTCAGTCGAATCGGTCAGGCCGAGGAGCACCGCGGCATCGCCCAGCCCGCGCACTCCGGCCAGGCTCAGCGAGACCGGCTCGTCGGGCTGATCGCGCAGCCGCACCGCGATGTCGCCGGCGCTGGCGGGGCCTTGCGCAAACCGGCGCACGGCTTCGAGCAGGGCGCCTTTGTCTTCGCGCACAACGAGGTCGCTGGGATAAGGCGGCAGCGGCTCGTGCTCGCGTCCTGCGGCGCGCAGGAACGCGCCGTTGGCGAACAGCAGGCGCCCGTCGCGATCGGCCATCGCCAGCCCGAGGGGGAGGCTGCCGAGCAGCGCCTCCAGATGCGGAACCGCCCCATGGCTATCGCCGCCGCCGCTGCCGACTCCGGTCCCGGCTTCCACCAGCAGCATCAGCGAGGGGGTTTTGTCGGGGTCGGGTTCGCCCGGCAGATCGGGATCGGCGACGGGGAGATAGTGCATCGTTAGCGGAACCGCCTTGGCCCCGTCGCGCGCCCAGCCGATCTGGTCACGCTCGTTCTGGCGGAGCAGCGCGACGAACGGCTGGCCGGACAGCGCGGCGGAGGCATCGCCCGCGGCGCGTGCGGCGAATTCGGCGTTGGCGGCGCGGATGGTGCCATCGGGATCGACCAGCGCGAGCGCGAACCCAGCCTGGCCCGCGGCTCGGCCAAGCTTGCCGGTGACGTGCGCCGACAGATCGCCAACCGGATCGGCGGCACCGAGCGGCGTGATCCGCCACACCAGATGATCTTCGCCGCGGCCCGCGCGCACGGCCTCGGTGCGCCACCGCCCGGTGTCGTTTTCCACCAAATCGGCGAGTCCGCGCCCATCGCGCCAGCCCGAACGCGCGGCACGGGCGAGCCGGTCGAGCGAATGGTCGTCGACCGGCAGCCGCGGCGGCGCGTGGGCCGTGCCGAACCAAGCTTCGTACGCGGCATTGGCGCAGACCAGCCGCCCGGCGCGGTCGGTAATCGCGACCCCGGCATCGGGCGCATCGATCGCGGCGACGGTGACCGACCAGTCGGGCAACGCGAACTCGGCCTCGCGCGCGGGAGCCCGGCGCAGGATAAGGGCCCGGGCCAGCGCACCCAGGACAAGCGCGCCCGCGCCAAATCCGGCGACGACCAGCGGCTCGCCGCTGACCAGCCACATGACCGCGAGGCTCGCGATGCCCCCCGCGCCAACCGCCAGCACATCACCCGATCCGGTGCGCGGCGATCGCTCTGCGGCGCTGGCGCGCGGCTCCCCGGCCCCGGTGTTGCCCGCCAGCGGCGCCCCGCTCACGCGCCCGCCTGCGGCACCGGGGGCACGCGCGCGCTGCGCAGCGCGCGCGCTTCCTCGAGCCGCGCGCGCCGCTTGCGCGCGATCCACAGCCGCCAGAACAGGCTCGTTGCAAGATAGCCGATCGAGGCCAGTACGCTGGCGAGGACGAACAGGCCGACCGCGGTCGAAAGACCTGCCCCGGTCACCCGCTGGAGCAAATCGCCCGATCCGGTCGCCCCCATCGTATGGCTGATCGGCTGGATCGCGGTCGCCGCGTCGGCGTGGAGCAGCGCTTCGCCGATCCGGTAAGCCAAGGCGACCAGCCCGACATAGATCACCGGAAAGCCGATGAACGTGGCCGCCATCGCCGCGGGAATGTTGGCGCGAACGAACACCGCGAGCAGTGCCGCGACGATGAAGTGCGCCAGCGGGATCATCACCCCGACGAACAGCCCGAGCGCGACCCCGCGCGGAACCGAACGGCGATTGAACCGCCACAAGTCGGAGCGCAGGACGGTTCCGGCGAACGGCCGGATGAAGCGATTGCGCTCGAGCGATTCGCGCGTCGGCATATGCGTCGCGAACCACCGCATCACGCCGGTTTTCGCCGCGCCGATCACCGGCTTTCCCGCATGATCCGCGCCTTGTCGCGCTGCCAGTCGCGGTCTTTGGTTGTCTGGCGCTTGTCCGCGGCGTTCTTGCCCTTGGCCAGCGCGAGCTCGACCTTGGCGCGCCCACGCGCGTTGAAATAGATCGACAGCGGGACCAGCGTCATCCCCTTGCGCTCGACCGCGCCGTGGAGCTTGGCGATCTCGCGCTCTTTCATCAGCAGCTTGCGCGGGCGCTTGGGGACGTGGTTGTAGCGATTGCCGTGACTGAATTCGGGGACGTTGGAGTTGACCAGCCAGACCTCGCCGTTCTTCACCTCGGCATACGATTCGGCGATCGAGCCTTCGCCGAAGCGCAGGCTTTTGACTTCGGTCCCGGTGAGCATGATCCCCGCCTCGAACACATCGTCGATCGCATACTCATACCGCGCACGGCGGTTCTCGGCGACGATCTTGGTCTTGTCGAATTCAGGATGATGCGGGCGGGCCATGATGGTCCGCGATGTAGGGGGTGCGCGTGCAAAGCGAAAGCCGTTGCGGGCGGGTGGGGGCAATTCTTGGGGTTACCGACCCGGAAACCCCAAACCGTTCGTGGTGAGAGAGGCGCAGCCCCGTCTCGTACCACCACCGCGTGCCGACCTCACCCCGCAGTCGCGGCGGCCTTTGGCGCGACTGCCGGAACCACAGCCCCAGCCCCCGCCCCAGCTCCAGCTCCAACCGCAGCCTTGAATCCGCACTGGCCCTGTTCCATCGCGATCTGCTTGGTGATGCGCGTGGCATTCTGGGCGTAGGCTTCGGTCACCGAGCCCTGGTGGACCGACTTGTCGCGCAGCGTGCTGACCGCGCTGCACAAGTGGAACACGTGCGGTGTCGCCGATTTGGCGGCGGTACCCTCGGGCGCAATCCAGTACACCGTGTCGAGCCCCGCGGGGTTCGCATCGCTCTTGGTCGCATCGGCCACCGCGCTGGAATCGCGCGCGATATCCTGCGCCTGGCTGGCGACTTCGGGCGAGCACGCCGTGGTCGGCTGCTTGGTTTTGATCTGGTCGGCGCAGGTGTTCATGTCCTGGGTATATTGCTCGGTCGAAGGCGGCTTGAAGCTGATCCCGAACATCGTCGCGACCACCGCCAGCGCGACGCCGACGCCCCCGGCGATCTTCTTGTTCTTGGGGTCCATGTCCTTGTCCATGAAGATCAAGGCAAGGAGCGGAAGGAACGCGATCACCGTGACGATCGCGCCGAGCTGGTTCTGGAAGAAGAACTTGGCGCTATCGGCGCGGCTGGCAGGATCCTGCTTGTTCGCCGCTTTCCACATCAGGTTGCCCGCAATCGCGAATACCGCGATCACCACCAGCAGGCCGATGAGCAGCCCCATGTTGCCATGATCGAACCGGCCCTGCTTGAGCAGCACGATTCCCGCGATCTCGGTGCCGATCGCCACGACCCACGCCAGCGCGGCAAAAATCCGCAAGCGCTTGGCCGCACCGGCCTGCCCCTGCGTCGCGCGCCATTCCTTGGTAACGTCCACTTCCGGCGCCGGCTTGTTATCGACCATGCTGAAAACTCCCTGCTCGGCAAACCCGCACGATCCTCGTCGCACCGGGCGCCCGACCCACCGCGACAGGTGTCATTACCCGCGGATTTGCACAACCATTATTGCGTGGGGGGTCTCGCCAGCCGTTCGTCCTGAGGAGGCTGAACGGTCGGTCGGAACCTCAGCCCGCAACAAAACCTGCATAATCGCGCGCCACCACATCCTCGCACGCTTCCACATACGCCGGGAATCCCCCCACATACGGCAGGAAAACCCGCGGCTTGCCGGGCACGTTGGCGCCCATGTACCAACTGTTGGCGAGCGGATAGAGCGTGGTATCGGCGATCTCTGCGACGTGGGCGACCCACCCGGCCTCGGCTTCGGCGCTGGCCTCGATCGTGGTGTGCTGACGTTCGCCGAGCCAGGCGATCGCATCGGCGATGAACTCGACGTGCTGTTCGATCGACATGATCATGTTGGTCAGGACCGAGGGGCTGCCCGGCCCGGTGATCAGGAACAGGTTGGGGAACCCCGCGACCATCAGGCCGAGGTACGTCAGCGGCCCGTGCGCCCACTTTTCAGCCAGCGGCACCCCGCCGCGACCACGGATGTCGATGCGCGAAAGTGTGCCCGTCATCGCGTCGAACCCGGTGGCGAAGACGATCGCGTCGAACGGGGTTTCGCCCGCGGTGGTGGCGATGCCCGCTGGCGTCAGCGCGGTGATCGAGGTCTGCATCAGGTCGACCAGCGCCACGTTGGGGCGGTTGAACGTGGCGTAATAGCCGGTGTCTACGCACAGGCGTTTGGTGGCGAACGGGTATGACTTGGGCACCAGCTTTTCGGCGGTTGCCGCGTCGCTGACGATCCCGCGGATCTTGCCCCCGACGAAATCCGCGGCGATCTTGTTGGCGGCCAGATCGACCCCGGTATCGGCGAACCCGGTGGCGACGGTGAACCCGCCGATCGCCCAGCGCCGCTCGAACTCGGCGGTAACCTCGGCCAGCGGGGTTTCGAGCGCGAGCGCTTCGCCCGCATCGACGTTGGCGGCGATCCCCTGCTGGCGGGCGGTGGCGCGGTAGGTAGCGCGATTGGCGTCCCAGTCTGCCTGCGTTTCGGCGGAGATCGGCCCGTTCCACGCAGGCACCGAATAGTTCGGCGTGCGCTGATAGACAGTGAGCTGCGCGGCCTGCGCGGCGATCACCGGGATCGACTGGATCGCCGAGGAGCCGGTACCGATCACCGCCACCCGCTGCCCGGTAAAATCGACGCCCTCATGCGGCCAGGCAAAGGTCTTGTAGATCGTGCCGGTGAAGTCCTCCATCCCGGCGAAGTCGAGGTCCTTGGGAGTAGACAGGCACCCCGTCGCCATGATGCACCACCGCGCCGACCAGCTTTCGCCGGTGTCCGCCGCGACCTCCCACCGCGCCGCGGACTCATCGTAATGCGCGGACGCCACGCGCGTCGAGAACTGGATGTCGCGGCGCAAGTCGTAGCGATCGGCAACGTGGTTGGCGTAGGCGAGCAGCTCGGCCTGCGGGGCGTAGCGTTCGCTCCAGCGCCACTCGCGCTCGAGCGCGGGATCGAACGAGAACGCGTATTCCATCGAGTGGATATCGACCCGCGCGCCGGGATAGCGGTTCCAGAACCACGTCCCGCCGACCCCGTCGCCCGCCTCGATCACGCGCACCGACAGACCCTGCCCGCGCAGCTTGTGGAGCATGTACATCCCCGCAAACCCCGCCCCCACGACGATCGCGTCGATCTGCTGCGGCGGGTGCTTGGACATGGGCGCTCTCCCTCGAACCGCGCGAGACTACGCCAGCGCGGCCGCGAGGCAAGCGCTTAAGCGTGCGCTTAAATCAGCCCGGCGTGGACCAGCGCGGCGTCGACCGCATCCCTCGCGGCGGCGCTGCATGGGACCAGCGGCAGGCGCATATCCTCGGTCAGCCAGGCGTGGACGCGGGTCAGCGCGTACTTGATCGGGCCGGGGCTGGCATCGTCGAACATCGCATAGTGCAGCGGATAGAGCCGGTCGTTGAGCTCGCGCGCCTTGACCAGGTCGTTGGCAGCGCAAGCGGCCTGGAACGCGGCGCAAAGCTGCGGCGCGACGTTGGCGGTGACCGAGATGCACCCCACCCCGCCCGCGGCATTGAACGGCAGCGCCAGCTCGTCATCGCCCGAAAGCTGGCAGAAATCCTTGCCGATTCCCATGCGGTGATCGGTCACCCGGCTGAGATCGCCGGAGGCGTCCTTGATCCCCAGGATCCGATTGGGGAACCGCTTGGCCAGTTCGCACACGGTCTCGGGCAACAGATCGGTCACCGTCCGGCCCGGCACGTTGTAGAGGATGATCGGCAGCTCGCTGTTTTCCGCCAGGAAGCTGAAATGCGCGATCAGCCCTTCCTGGCTCGGGCGGTTGTAGTAGGGCGCCACGCACAGTCCCGCCGCCGCGCCGCTCTTGCGCGAGAAGTTCATGTGCAGCCGCGCGTTCATCGTGTCGTTGCTGCCGCAGCCCGCGATCACCGGGACCCGCCCCGCGGCCTGTTCGATACACACTTCGATCACGCGGTGGTGCTCGGCGTTGCTCAGCGTCGAAGCCTCGCCCGTGGTGCCGCAGGCGACCAGTGCCGACGAGCCGCCCTCGATCTGCCAGTCGACCAGCTTGCGGAAGGCGTTCTCATCGAACGACCCGCCGCGAAAAGGAGTCACCAGGGCCGGAATCGAGCCGGAAAACATGGACTTTACCTTTGTGCTTGCCCCATGAACCGCGGCGGCTCCACCGGAACACGCCGGGGGGACGATCATTCAGCGCCTGATAAGGAGCCGAGGCCCAAAATGTCCAGCATGGTTCGCAAACTCACGATCACAGCCCTGCTGATTGCCCCGCTCCCTTCGGCCGTGATGGCCCAGACCCCGCCGGTGATGGCGCCCGCTCCGGTGCAGACGATCAGCGTGCCCGTGGTCCAGCCGCTGCCCGGCCAGAATTCGGGACAAGGCACCGCCGTACCGCGGCCCTACCCCAGCCAGCCGGTCTACCAGCCGACGACATTCCCGCCCTCTGTCCCCGGGGTCGCCGACGGCAGCGAGTGGGACCGCGCGCGGTTCCAGAATGCCGCAGCGCCGATGGGCCAGATTGCCGCGGGGATCGCGCGGTGGCGGATGCTGACCGCGTCCGACCGCTTCGGATTTGCCGATTACGCGGGGTTCCTCCTGTCCTATCCGGGCTTCCCCGACGAAGACAAATTGCGCCGCAATGCCGAGGCTGCGCTGGCCCGCGGCGATACCGCCGAACCTTCGCGGATCGCCGCGCTGTTCGACCGATTCGCCCCGCTGGGGAATGGCGCACGCGCGCAATACGCGCTGGCGCTGGGCTCGCTCGGCCGAGGCGAGGCCGCGGCCGTCGCGCGCGGCGCCTGGCGCGGCGGCGCGATGAGCGACGCTGCCGAGGCGAACCTCGCCGCGACGTACGGCGGACGCTTCACGCTCGCCGATCAGGACGCGCGGATGGACGCGCTGCTGTGGGAGGGGGCAGTCATCCAGGCGCAGCGCCAGATCGCGCTCGTCTCGCCGGGCTTCCGCGCGCTGGCGATGGCCCGGCTGGCCGCGGCGCAGGGGAGCGACCCCGCCGCGGCGGGGCTGACGCTGCCCGCAAACGCGCTCGGCGATCCGGGTTATGTTTTCAACCGCGCCCGCGCCCTGCGCCGCTCGGGCCAGAGCTCGAGCGCGGTCTACCTGCTCGCGACGCGCCCGGCATTTTACGCGCTGCCGCTCGATCCCGATGAATGGATCGAGGAACTCCTCGTCCAGGCGCGCGGCGCCGACGATGCCAGCGCGGTGCGGATCGCCGCCAAGATCGACGATGCGTTCGCGCCGGGCACCGATGTCAGCCGGCTCGAATTCGGGATCCGCGATAATTACACCTCGCTAATGTGGCTCGGCGCGACCAAGGCGCTGTGGAACCTGGGCGATGCCGCCAGCGCAAGCGGATTATTCTTCCGCTACGGCGCCGCAGCGCGCACCCCGCAGACCCGCTCCAAGGGGTTCTACTGGGCCGCGCGCGCCGCCAGCCAGGCCGGCGATGCCGCAGGCGCCGCGCGGTATTACACGATGGCCGCCGCGTTCGCCGACCAATTCTATGGCCAGCTTGCCCTGGAACGTCTGGGGCAGCCGATGCCGCGCTTTGCCGCGGACCCGGTCGCGGTGCCGACCGCGGCCGAGCGCGCCGCGTTCAACGCCCGCCCGCTGACCGCGGCGGTGCGCGAAGTCGCGCGCGAAAGCGACTGGCCAACCGCAGTGCGCTTTTTCCGCGAGATCAGCGACCGCGCGGTGACGCTGAGCGATCATCTGCTGGTGGCCGAACTTGCGCGCAGCATCGGTCGCCGCGATCTCGGCGTGATCGAAAGCCAGGCCGCGGGCGCAGACGGGATCGGCGATTTCCAGCACATCGGATTTCCGCTGATCCCGGTTCCGGTGGGCAACAACTGGACGATGGACCACGCGATCAGCCGCCAGGAAAGCCAGTTCGCGATGAACGCGGTCAGCCACGCCGGCGCGCGCGGGCTGATGCAGCTGATGCCCGCCACTGCGCGCGAGCAGGCGGGCAAGCTCGGCTTGGCCTACGACCCCCAGGCCTTGATGAGCGACGCCGGTTATAGCCTGCGCCTGGGCGATTCCTATTTCGCGCGGATGATGGACTATTTCGGCGGCAGCTACCCGCTCGCGGTCGCAGCCTACAACGCCGGCGCCGGCAACGTGAACCGCTGGCTGCGCGCCAACGGCGACCCGCGCGGCGGGGGGATCGACTGGGTCCGCTGGATCGAACAGATCCCGCTCAGCGAGACCCGCGGCTATGTCCAGCATGTGCTGGAGAACGCGGTGGTGTACGAGGCGATGAACCCGGCGCGGGCGAGTTATGCGGGCGCCAACCCGCTCAGCCATTTCCTGGGGAAGCGGACGCCGGGGTAAGGGTTGCGCACTGTGCCTGTGGTTCGAGACGCCCTCGACAAGAGCACGGTCTCTACTCGGCACGAACGGGTCATAGAAAAACCATTCGTCCCGAGGAATCCGTCGCCCATTGCGAAGGACCCGGCGACTTGCCCACTTTCCTACACCGCCCGATTTTGCGATGAGGCGGACGTGACGAACCCCCGCCCCCGCCCCGCATCCATGCCCACACTAAGGCCTGGCCCCCGCGCTGACACCCCGACTCCACGCGATAGAAACCGCGGTTTTTTCTTTTCCCTGGACCCCGTCAACTTCGTCAACTTCCGCGTCAACTTCGAGGTTCTCCTGGCTCTCGCGATCGCCCTCATCGCGGCGCCCGCAATGGCCCGCGACAGCCTCGGCATGTTCGGCACCTGGGGTGCGTTCCGCGACCCCGCGGTGCCGCGCTGCTATGCCATCGCCATGGCCGAGCCGAGCGCGCGCGAGCGGACGTACCAGCCTTACGCCGCGATCGGCACCTGGCCTTCGCGCGGGGTGCGCGGACAGTTGCATTTGCGGCTGTCGCGGGCAGTGGCGGCCGGATCGCCGGTGGTGCTGGCGCTCGGCGGGCAGCGCTACACGCTCAGCGCAGGGGGCGGTGATGCGTGGACACAGGACAAGCGGATGGACGCTGCGGTGATCGCGGCGATGCGCTCGGCCGGATCGATGAGCGTCAGCGCGCGCGATGCCGCGGGGCGCGCCTTTGCCAATACCTATCCCCTCGCCGGCGCCGCAACCGCGATGGATGCGGCCGCGGTGGGCTGCGCTCCGGCAAGGTAAGTCCGCGACCGGCTAGGCATTCGGCGCAGTCCGCCCTATATCGCGCCGCTTCATGACTGCTTCCGAACTCATGCCGATCGCCGGACTGATCGATCCCGTTCCCGTTGCGCGCGCGATCACCCCGCGCGCCGATGGCCGTGTCGACCTCATGGGCTTGCCCCGCGCCGCGATTGCCGCACTGCTGATGGAGGCGGGGCTCGACGCCAAGGCTGCCAAGCTGCGCGCCAAGCAGGTTTATCACTGGATCTACCACCGCGGGCTGAGCGACTTCGCGGCGATGACCGACATCGCCAAGGACATGCGCCCGTGGCTGGCCGAGCGGTTCGTCGTCGCCCGGCCCGAGATCGTCGAGGCGCAGGTCAGCGCGGACGGCACGCGCAAGTGGCTGCTGCGCACCGCCGACTCGCACGACTACGAGATGGTGTTCATCCCCGACGAATTCCGCGGCACGCTGTGCGTCTCGAGCCAGGTCGGCTGCACGCTCAACTGCCGGTTCTGCCACACCGGAACGATGCGGCTGGTCCGCAACCTGACCCCGGGCGAGATCGTCGGCCAGGTCATGCTCGCGCGCGATGCGCTGGGCGAATGGCCGGGGATGGCGCGGGTCGAGGCGATGGTCCCCCGCGATGCGCAAGCCATGTTTCCCCGCGAAGGCGGGGACCTCGTTCGGGCAAGCGCCACGCCGCCTGCGGTCTCTGCCTTCGCGGGGACGCAGGATGTTGACGACGAGCTGGACGACGACGACGACGAACCCGGCGCTCACACTGGCCGCCTGCTCACCAACATCGTGATGATGGGCATGGGCGAGCCGCTCTACAACTTCGAGCATGTCCGCGACGCGCTCAAGCTGGTGATGGACGGCGACGGGCTGGCCCTGACGAAGCGGCGGATCACGCTTTCGACCAGCGGCGTGGTCCCGATGATGGCGCGCGCGGGCGAGGAGATCGGGGTCAACCTGGCGGTCAGTCTCCACGCAGTAACCAAGGAAGTGCGCGACGAGATCGTCCCGATCAACCGCAAGTACGGGATCGAGGAACTGCTCGAGGCTTGCGCCGCATACCCCGGCGCGGGCAATTCGCGCCGGATCACCTTCGAGTACGTGATGCTCAAGGACAAGAACGACAGCGACGAAGATGCTCGCGAACTCGTCCGCCTGATCAAGCACTACAAGCTGCCGGCCAAGGTCAACCTGATCCCGTTCAATCCGTGGCCCGGCGCGGTTTACGAATGCTCGACGCGCGAGCGGATCGCGGCCTTCTCCAAGATCGTGTTCGACGCCGGGATCAGCGCGCCGATTCGCACCCCTCGCGGCCGCGACATCGATGCCGCCTGCGGCCAGCTCAAGACCGCCGCAGCCAAGCAGAGCCGGGCCGAGCTCGACCGCCTGGCCGAAGAGAAGCAGGCCGCGCTGGGGTGACCCGCGCCGTGCTGATCACTGGCGGGGCCAAGCGGATCGGCGCAGTGTTCGCGCGGCGCTTCGCGGCGGCCGGGTGGCACGTCGTGATCCATTATGGCCGCTCGGGTGATGCGGCGCAGGCGCTTGCAGCGCAGCTACCGTCGGCCCACACGATCCAGTGCGATCTAGTCGACGGCGCGGCCGCGACGGCGATGGTTGCGGACTTGGCGGCGCGGCTGGACGATTGGCGCGTGCTGGTCAATTCAGCTTCGGTGTTCCGACTCGATAACGTCGCGGCGCTCGATCCGGGGACGTTCGGCGAAGCGATGACGATCAACGCGGCGACCCCCGCGCGGATGGCGCAGGCGTTCCTCGAACACGCGCGTTCACCGCATGGGCGCCGGGTCATCGATGTGCTCGACCAGAAGCTCGCCAATCCCAATCCAGACTTCTTCAGCTACACGATGAGCAAGCATGCACTCGCCGCGAGCGTGACCATGCAGGCGATGGCAGCCAAGGATCCGCGCGACCGGGTCTATGGCCTGGCGCCGGGCGCAATGCTGCCGAGCCATGATCAGGCGGGCGCTGAGCACGAGGTCAGCGGCAGGCTGAATTTGCTCGAACGGCTGACCGATCCGACCGAACTTGCGGATGGCGCACTGTTCCTCGCCAACGGTTGGCTTGCAAGCGGATCGACGCTCTATGTCGATTCGGGCCAGCACCTGCTCGCTCAGCCGCGCGACGTGCTCTATCTTGCCCGCGGCGAGCATTGAGGCGCGGGCCGCTCGACGCGCGCCAAGGCGCTTGCCTTCGCGCAAGCTTTGCATAGATTTGGCGCGATGTGGCTACTCGACAAGATGCTTCGCAAGCTGGTGCACAGCGGCCAGCTCATCCTCACCGACTACGATGGCAAGACCTTCACGTATGGCGACGGCAGCGGTGAGCCGTACCGTATTCGCCTGACCGACAAGGGCGCTGCGTTTCACATCGCACGCGATCCCCGGATCGGGGCGGGCGAGGCTTTCATGGACGGGCGCCTGGTCGTCGAACCGCCGCACGACATCCGTATGTTTCTGCTGTTCATGGGCAGCCAGACCGATCAGCGCCCCGGCGACAACTTCGCGCCGCCCGGTGCGCTGCGCCGACTGGCGGTGGCGACGATCGGCAAGATCGACAGCTTCAATGGCCGCCGCGCCGCCGCCAAAAACGCCGAGCATACCTACAATCTCACCCGCCGCCTCTACGAACTGTTCCTCGACGAAGACCGCCAATACACCATGGCATACTACCGCAACGGCGACGAAATCCTTGAACAGGCCCAGCTCGACAAGAAGGCACACATCGCGGCGAAGCTATGCCTCAAGCCGGGGATGACGTTGCTCGACATCGGCTGCGGCTGGGGCGGGTTCGCGCTGTATCTGCACAAGCATTACGACGTCGATGTCCTCGGCGTGGCTTTGGCCGAAGACCAGATCGCATTCTGCCAGGAGCGCGCCGCGCAGGCAGGCGTTTCCGACCGGGTCAAGTTTGCCCTGATGGACTACCGCGACGTCACCGGCACGTTCGACAGGATCACTTCGGTCGGATTGCTCGAACACGTCGGCACTCCCCAATACCCCGCTTTCTTCAATCACACCCACCGTCTGCTCGCGCCAAACGGGATCATGTTCTCGCACTGCTGCGGGCGCTCCGGCGTGCCCGGGACGACCGACGCCTTCACCCGCAAGTACATTTTCCCAGGCGGCTATATTCCTGCGCTCAGCGAACTCGTCAGCCAGGCCGAAATGGCGCGATGGCAGGTCATGGATGTCGAGGGGATGCGCTTTCACTATGCCCCGACCCTTGCCGAATGGTATGCGCGAACGGTGCTTCACAAGAATGAGATCGTTAGCCTGTACGATGAGCGGTTCTACCGGATGTGGCTGTTCTACCTCGCCGGCGCCGAGCAGGCTTTTCGCCACGGCAGCTTGGTCAACTGGCAGGTCCAATACGTCAAACGCCGCGATGCGCTGCCGATGACCCGCGATTACATGGCTGAGGAAAGCGCCCGGCTGCGTGCGTCGGACATCGCCCCTTCGTGGCATCTCGACGCGGCACAGCGCGAAGCCGCCGAATGAGCTTTTTCGAAACTGCGGTCGATCGGTTCCTGGGCGGCGTCGTCAAACGCGGCGTGCTGGAGATTGTTCACGCCGATGGCCGGGTCGCCCGCTTTGGAACGCCTGAGCCGGGCTTTCCCGAAGTGCAGATGCGCCTGGTCGATGCCAACGTCGCGCGCGGGATCGTGCTCGATCCGGGGCTCGGCGCGGCGGAAGCATTCATGGACGGACGGCTGGTGCTCGAGCAGGGCGATATCCTTGCGCTGCTCGAACTTGTCCGCACCAACAGCCCGTGGGATCGCGGCGCGAACCTTGGAACGCCGAGCCTTTTCCGGCGTCTGCGCGGGATCGTCTCGGCGCGGGTGGATGGGTATAACCAGGCGCGGTCGGCCAAAGCCAACGTCGCGCATCACTACGACCTAGGCAACGACTTCTACCGGCTCTTCCTGGACCGGCGGATGCAGTACAGTTGCGCGTACTGGCCCCGCCCCGACATGTCGCTCGATCAAGCCCAGGACGCCAAGCTCGTACATATCGCGGCCAAGCTACGCCTGTCGCCGGGCCTTCATGTGCTCGACATCGGCTGCGGCTGGGGCGGCCTGGCGATATACCTCGCGCAGAATTGCGGCGTCCGCGTCACCGGGATCACGCTGAGCGAGGAACAACTCGTCCTTGCTCGCAGCGAAGCGCAGGCGGCGGGGGTGGCCGACTGCGTCACGTTCGAGCTGGTCGACTACCGCGATCTGGCCGCGCGGGGGACGCGGTTCGATCGGATCGCCTCGGTCGGGATGTTCGAGCATGTCGGGAGCCCGCAGTTCCCCGCGTTCTTTCGCGCCTGTGCCACGATGCTCGCAGACGACGGGGTGATGATGCTCCACACCATCGGCCGTATGAACGAGCCCGGCGCGACCGATGCCTTCACCCGCAAGTACATCTTCCCAGGCGGCTACATCCCCGCGCTGAGCGAGACTGTCGCGGCCAGCGAACCGTTCCGCCTGATCGCCAGCGACGTCGAGATGTTGCGGCTCCACTATGCCTTCACGCTGCGCGCATGGTATGCCAACTGCGCCCGTCACCAGGCGCAGATCGAGGCAATGTACGACGCCCGGTTTTTTCGCATGTGGCAGTTCTACCTCGCCGGCGCGGCGACCGCGTTCGAGAACAGCGGTCTGTGCAACTACCAGATTGTCTTCTTGCGCGATCGCCACGCCACCCCGATCACGCGCGACTGGATCGCCGCGGCCGAGAGTGCGCTTTCCGGCGCCTAGCCCGCAGCCGTTGCACCGGCGCGCCGCCGCTGTTACGCGCCGCCCCGCCCTTCCCGCGGAGAACTCGATGTCCAGCCAGCCCCCGATCAAGCGCGTCGTCCTCGCCTATTCGGGCGGCCTCGACACCAGCGTCATCCTCAAGTGGCTGCAGGTGACCTATGGCTGCGAGGTCGTGACTTTCACCGCCGACCTCGGCCAGGGCGAGGAACTTGAGCCCGCGCGCGCCAAGGCCAAGCTGATGGGCGTACCCGACGAGCACATCTACATCGACGACTTGCGCGAGGAGTTCGTCCGCGACTTCGTGTTCCCGATGATGCGCGCCAACGCGCGGTACGAGGGCGACTACCTGCTCGGCACCAGCATCGCGCGCCCGCTGATCACCAAGCGACTGGTAGAGATCGCGCGGGAAACCGGCGCTGATGCGATCGCGCACGGCGCCACGGGCAAGGGCAACGATCAGGTCCGCTTCGAGCTTTCCGCCTACGCACTCGACCCGCAGATCAAGGTCATCGCCCCGTGGCGCGAATGGGACCTGACCAGCCGCACCGCACTGATCGCCTGGGCCGAGGCGCACCAGATCCCGGTGCCAAAGGACAAGCGCGGGGATTCGCCGTTCTCGACAGACGCCAACCTCCTCCACACCTCGTCCGAGGGCAAGGTGCTCGAGGATCCGTGGGTCGAGGTGCCGGACTATGTCTATTCCCGGACGGACGACCTGATCGCGGCGCCGGATACGCCCGAGGAAATCACCGTCGAGTTCAGGCGCGGTGACGCGGTCGCGGTCAATGGGGTCGAGATCGG
>JANXSP010000128.1 GCA_025356575.1 Novosphingobium sp. | reverse complement strand
TGCGTCCCCGCGAAGGCGGAGACCTCAGGCCCGAGGCCCCCGCCTTCGCGGGGGAGCATAAAGTATTGAAAGAAGCCGGTCCGGATCAGCCGATGACGCCCAGAACGTCGCTTTCCTTCATGATCAGCAGGTCTTCGCCATCGATCTTGACCTCGGTGCCCGACCATTTGCCGAACAGGATCTTGTCGCCGGCCTTGACGTCGCACGGGGTGATCGTGCAGTTTTCGGCGCGGGCGCCGGTTCCGACCGCGACGATCTCGCCTTCGCTCGGCTTTTCCTTGGCGCTGTCGGGGATGATGATCCCGCCCGCGGTCTTTTCCTCGGCTTCGATGCGGCGAACCAGCACGCGGTCGTGCAGGGGACGAAAGTTCATGGGGTAAACCCTCTCTATCAAGGTTGAATGGTGCTTTGGCACTCACCCAGGGCGAGTGCCAGCGAGGCGCATATGGGTGCGCCTCCAGGCAGCGTCAAGCGATTCCCCGGGACTAAATTTGCGAGGGCGGAAGCGCGACCAACCCCAGCCGTTCCCTCGCGCGCCAGCGCCGGAGCAGCAGCAAGGCAACCACGACCAGTCCGGCGGCCAGGCCGATCCATACGCCAAGCCCGCGCAGCGGCGTATAAAAGCCCAGGACGATCGCGGTGCCGACGCCCGGAATCCAGTAGCCGAGTACCGCGATCACCAGCGGCACGCGTGTGTCCTGCAGGCCCCGCAAGCTTCCCGCCGCGACCGCCTGCGCCCCGTCGAACAGCTGGAACGCTGCGGCGACGACCATGTATTGCAGCGCGAAGCCGGCGACCGCGGCGTTGGCGGGCAAGTCTGGATCGAGGTAAAGGTGCATGATCGCGCG
Source organism: Novosphingobium sp. (assembly GCA_025356575.1). Classification (GTDB taxonomy): domain Bacteria; phylum Pseudomonadota; class Alphaproteobacteria; order Sphingomonadales; family Sphingomonadaceae; genus Novosphingobium. Next base: position 9,965 of record JANXSP010000128.1, on the reverse strand, counting down.
CGGGAACAGCGCAATCACCAGCCCGGTCAGCGCCATGAAGCCGATGCCAAGCGCAATCGCGGTGTTGCCCGCGCGGCTCACGCCGTCATGGTCGCCCGCGCCCAACGCGTAACCCACCCGGATCGTTGCCGCCTGGGCGATCCCGAACGGCACCTGAAACGCCAGAGCGGCGAACTGGAGCGCGATCGTATGCCCGGCCAGCTCGGCCTCGCCGATCCGCCCCATCAGGAACGCCGCGCCACTGAACAGCCCGGCCTCGGCCATGATCGTCAACGCGATCGGCAGGCCGATCCGCCACATCTCGCGCAGGCGCGACCATTCGGTCCGCCACCAGCGCCCGAACAGATGGTAGCGGCGCAGGCGGCGGTCGCTGCGGATGACGATGAGGTACGCGCCGAGCATGGCGAAACTGGTCGTCACGCTTGACCAGGCGGAACCTTGAAGCCCCAGTGCGGGGGCGCCGAAATGCCCGAATACAAAGGTGTAGTTGCCCAGCGCATTAATCGCCAGCGCCAGCGCGGTGATCGCGGTCGCAATACCCGGACGGCCCAGCGCCGAGACGAACACGCGCAGTAGCGAGGACAGCAGCGAGGGGATCGCCGCGAGCATCAGGATCGTCAGGAATGGTCCGGCGCGTGCGGAGACGGTGGGTTGCTGGCCCGACAACAGCATCAGGCGCTCGCCCTGCGTGCACACCGCAATAATGAACAACCCGGCAATCACCGCCAGCCACATCGCCATCCGCAGCGTCCGCCGCACCTCGCGCACTGCGTGGCGGCGCCGGCCGAGCTCGGCGGCGATCAGCGGAGCGGCGGCGCCGACCAGCCCGGTCATGCTCCACATCAGCAGCCCGAACAGCGACACGCTGAGCGACGAGGCCGACAGCGCCTCGGGCCCCAGCCGCGCGACGAACACCACGTCGACCGCATAGACCATCATCTGAAGGACGTTGGCAGCCGCCAGCGGCACCGCCAGACGCAGCGTGGCGGCGAGCTCGAGCCGCGCGGGGGTGGAGGCGAGAGGCTGCGTCATAAAGCCGGCCCGGATAGGGCGCAGGCTGGCGGGGTGCAAAAGGAAACACTGCCGACACCGCGGATTTGCGCCACTCCCGCGGAGACTGTGGCCGGATTGCCGTAACCGCTTGCACTGGCGGCGAGGGACCTTAGGGAGCCACTGAACACGCGGCGAAGGGGGTTCACGATGAAGAAGCTGGCGACCTGGATTGCCCTAAGTGCCGGAGCGTCAACGGTTTCGGCGTGCGGATCGGGCGGGCAGCAAGCCGCGGGCGGAACCATGCTCGCCGCCGCGCCCGCCGCGTTCGCCCCATGCTCGGGCTGCCATTCGGTCGAGGCCGGGCGCAACTTGCTGGGGCCCAGTCTGCACGGCGTGGCCGGACGCAAGGCGGGCACGCTCGCCGGGTTCGCCTACAGCCCGGCGATGGCATCGTCGGGGCTGACCTGGGACGCCGCCACGCTCAACCGCTTCGTCGCCGCGCCGCAGACAGTCGTCCCGGGCACCCGGATGAGCTACGGCGGGATGGCCGACGCGGCGCAGCGCAAGGCGGTGGTGGAGTATCTCGCCACGCTCAAATAGCGGCTCTGCGGCGGCCTTGCAGCGCCGGGATTTTGCGATATTCTGGCCCGCCATGAGCTTGACTGAACTCCGGTCTTGAACGCGCCATCCGCTGCGCTGGTGCCGGTGCCCGCGGCGGAACCGACCGGCCCCGGACTGCAGCGGATTTTCGGCGTAATCTTCGGGCTCGCGATCGGGGTCGGCTCGATGATCGGCGCGGGCATCCTGCGCACGCCCGGGAGCGTTGCCGCCGCGGTCCCCGATGCTGCCCTGATCCTGGGCCTGTGGACGCTCGGCGCGGTCCACGCTTTGCTCGAGGCCAACGTTGTGGCCGAGCTCGGCGCTTCGATCCCGTCCGCAGGAGGGCCGTTCGTTCCCGTGCAGCGCGCCTTCGGCGAGGCGGGCGGGCTGCTGATCGGCTGGACCGATCTGCTCAACAGTGCTGCTTCGATTGCAGCGCTGGTCCTGGCCGGGACCGATTTTCTGGCGCTCGTGACTCCCGCAGCGGCGCCGCACCCGCTGCTTCTGGCGGTAGGATTGATCGCGGGGCTATTCGTCCTCAACGCAGCCGGGGCGAAAGAGAGCGGCATCGCGCAAATCGTCCTGACCGCGATCAAGCTGGCGCTGCTCGGCATTATCGCGTTGGGCGCTGCCGCACTCGTTCCCGCCGCGGCGCCCATCCGCGCGCAGGATACGATTGTCCATATCGCCGGGTGGGCGGGGATCGTGGCCGCATACCAGCTCATCTCGGGCGCCTATGCCGGGTGGGCGTCGCCGCTCTACTTTGCCGAGGAGGATACCGCGCCGGGCCGCAACCTGCCGCGCGCGCTGATGGGCAGCGTGGCCGCCGTGGCCGCGCTTTATCTCGCGATCAACCTGGCGCTCCTCCACGTCTTCCCGGTTGCGGTGCTGGGCCGCCTCGAAATCCCGGTGGGCGAGATCATCCGCCGGTTGAGCGGCCCCGCAGGATCGGCGGCCATCGGCATCACCGGGTTCATCCTGATCCTGGGATGCTGCAACGCCGGCTTGATGGCCGCGCCACGGATCGTCGTGGGGCTGGCGCGGATCGGACTCTTCCCGCGCGCCGGCCAACAGATAAGCGCGCGCGGAACGCCTCAGGTCGGGCTCGCTGTGATGGCCGTAGCATCCGCGCTGCTGGTCCTTACCGGCAGCTTCGAAGCGGCCTTCAAGGTCGTCGCGGCGTCTGGCGCGTTGACCCTGTTCGCGCTCGACGCGGCGCTGTTCGCGCTGCGCCGGCGTGAACCCACGCTCGATCGGCCTTACCGCGCGGCGCTCTATCCGCTGTTGCCCGGGCTGGCCCTGGCTTGCGACGGACTGTTCTTCGCCGCCATCGTCTGGTTCGATCCGCTGAGCGGCGCGATCACGGCGGGAACGCTGGTCGCGGCGCTGGTCGCATGGTCGATCGTCCGGCGCTGGCGCGGGTCCGGCGCCGCCCCCACCGACGCCGACGCATAGGAAAAGGGCGGCACCTTGCGGTACCGCCCTCCCATCCGCGAATGCTTCAAGACATCCGCGAAACTTTAAGCCTGGATCCTGAAACGCGTTCAGGATGACGCAAGGACCAGGGCGCTCGCGATGCGAACACCCGGTCTTGCGTCACTTGATCTCGACGGTACCGCCGGCGGCTTCGACCTTGGCCTTGATCTCTTCGGCTTCGGCCTTGTTGACGCCTTCCTTGATCGCCTTGGGGGCGCTTTCGACAAGGGTCTTGGCTTCGGTCAGGCCGAGCTGGGTGATCGCGCGGACTTCCTTGATGACCTGGATTTTCTTCCCGCCGTCGCCGGTCAGGATGACGTCGAATTCGGTCTTCTCTTCGACCGGGGCAGCGGCTTCGGCGGCGGGGCCGGCAACGGCAACCGCGGCAGCGGCGCTAACGCCCCATGCTTCTTCGAGCGCCTTGGCCAGATCGGCAGCCTCGAGCACGGTCAGCTTCGAAAGTTCTTCAACGAGTTTGGCGACATCGGCCATGATATATACTCCTGGTGTCTATGGTCTGCCGGACGAGGTGCCCGGCGAATGGTGGGCGAACAGACTGTATTGCGGGCTACGCGATGCGGCTTATGCGGCTTCCTTGGCGGCATATGCCCCGAACACGCGGGCGAGCTTGCTGGCGGGCGCCACGACAACCTGGGCGATTTTGGTCGCCGGTGCCTGGACGAGGCCGATAAGCTTGGCGCGCAACTGATCGAGCGAGGGCAACGACGCGAGCGCCTTGATCCCGTCGGTATCGAGCAACTGCGAACCCATCGCTCCGCCAACGATCTCCAACTTGTCGTTGGTCTTGGCGAAATCGACAGCGACCTTTGCCGCAGCCACCGGGTCGACCGAAGTCGCCAGCGCCACGGGACCGGCGAACAATTCGCCCATCCCGGCATAGTCGGTGCCAACGATGGCAATCCGCGCAAGGCTGTTCTTGGAAACCTTGAACGACGCTCCGGCTTCGCGCATCTTCACGCGCAGGGCCGTGGACTGGGCCACGGTCATGCCGAGGTTGCGGGTGATCACCACCACGCCGACCTCGTTGAAGGTTGCGTTGAGCGCAGCGACGGCGTCGGCTTTCTGCGAACGATCCATGCTTACTCCTTCACACTGGCCGCGCGCATTATGCGAACGGCCGACTACGTTGGCGCGCAGCGATTGCCGCACGCCGATCCGTCGATGGAGAAAGGAGATTGCGCCGCACCATGAAAGGCGGGACACGGGAGAACTCGTTTCCCCGTCTAGGCCGGAAATTAAGCGGGGCGAATACCCTGCGCCGACTGTCTCGGACGGTGGCCGCGCAGGTTTCGCTGCGGACCGGGGCGGGCCATTGGGGCAAGGGGGGGGCGGAGTCAAGAACTGTGCGGTTTTGCTGCGAGCGCGTTTGACAGCGCGCACCCCGGAACCTATATGCCTCTCTCGCTCGCTGCTTCGAGCAAGGTTGGCCCATGCGCGGGGGCCTCCTACGGATGGAAGCGGACGGGTTTTCCGACTGACGCAAGGCTGCTGGCCGTGAGATCGCTCACGATGCCATGCGGCCTTTTCGCGTTTTCGGCTCCGTCCGCGCGCACGACATTTCCGCCGGCTTGCCGGCTATTCGAGCGATAAGGCTGTTCCCCCTCATGGCTACCAAGGCAATTGCCCCGACCACCCTCGGCCGCGCTTCGGCGCCCAAGCGGATCCGCAAGATCTTCGGCGACATCCACGAAGTCGTCGAGATGCCGAACCTGATCGAGGTTCAGCGCGAAAGCTATGAGCAGTTCCTGCGCTCGGACGCGTCGATCGGGTATGTTTCCGGCCTCGAGAAGACGCTGCGCTCGGTCTTCCCGATCCGCGATTTCGCCGGCACCAGCGAGCTCGACTTCGTCCATTACGAACTCGAAGATCCCAAGTACGACACCACCGAATGCCGCCAGCGCGGGATCACGTATGCGGCGCCGATGAAAGTCACGCTGCGCCTGATCGTGTTCGAAGTGGATAGCGAGACCGAGACGCGCTCGGTGCTCGATATCAAGGAGCAGGACGTCTACATGGGCGACATGCCGCTCATGACGCTGAACGGCACTTTTATCATCAATGGCACCGAGCGGGTGATCGTTTCGCAGATGCACCGTTCGCCGGGCGTGCTGTTCGATCACGATCGCGGCAAGACGCATTCGAGCGGCAAGTATCTGTTTGCCGCGCGGGTCATTCCGTACCGCGGTTCGTGGCTCGATTTCGAATTCGACGCCAAGGACATCGTCAACGTCCGCATCGATCGCAAGCGCAAGCTTCCCGTCACCGCGCTGCTCCACGCGCTGGGGCTCGATGACGAAGCGATCCTCGCGCACTTCTATCAGACCGTCAGCTGGAAGCGTGCGACCGGAACCAACGCCGGCGGCGGGTGGCAAGTGCCGTTCGTGGTCGAACAGTGGCGCGGGCAGAAGCCGACCTTCGATATCGTCGATGCCAAGTCGGGCGAAGTCGTGTTCGCCGCGGGCACCAAGATCAGTCCGCGCGCCGCCACCAAGGCGGGCAAGGACGGCCTGGCCGAACTGCTGATCCCGACCGAGGAAATTTTCGGGCGCTATGCCGCGAGCGACCTCATCAACGAAAGCACCGGCGCGATCTACATCGAGTCGGGCGAGGAAGTCAGTCCCGAGAACCTCGACAAGCTCGACTCGGCGGGGATCGATCATATCGACCTGCTCGACATCGATCACGTCAACACCGGGCCGTGGATCCGCAACACGCTCAAGGCCGACAAGGCCGAGGACCGCGATCATGCGCTGTCCGACATCTACCGGGTGATGCGCCCAGGCGAACCGCCGACGCGCGAAACCGCCGAGGCGCTGTTCGAAGGCCTGTTCTTCGACGGCGAGCGCTACGACCTTTCGGCCGTGGGCCGGGTCAAGCTCAACATGCGCCTGGGCTTCGATGCCGAGGACACGATCACCACGCTGCGGACCGAGGACATCCTCGCCGTGGTCAAGGAACTCGTCGATCTCAAGGACGGCAAGGGCGAAGTCGACGACATCGACAACCTCGGCAACCGGCGCGTGCGCTCGGTCGGCGAGCTGCTCGAGAACCAGTACCGCGTCGGCCTCCTGCGCATGGAGCGTGCGGTCAAGGAGCGGATGAGCAGCGTCGATGTTTCGACCGTGATGCCCAACGACCTGATCAACGCCAAGCCCGCGGTCGCCGCGGTGCGCGAGTTCTTCGGTTCGTCGCAGCTCAGCCAGTTCATGGACCAGACGAATCCGCTGTCCGAAGTCACCCACAAGCGCCGCGTTTCGGCGCTCGGGCCAGGCGGCCTGACGCGCGAGCGCGCGGGCTTCGAAGTCCGCGACGTCCACCCGACGCACTACGGCCGGATCTGCCCGATCGAGACCCCCGAAGGCCCGAACATCGGGCTGATCAACAGTCTCGCCTCGTTCAGCCGGGTCAACAAGTACGGCTTCATCGAAACCCCGTACCGCAAGATCGTCGACGGTAAAGTCACCGGCGACGTGCGTTATCTGTCGGCGATGGAAGAGCAGAAGCACGTCGTGGCGCAGGCCTCGGCCGAGCTCAACCCCGACGGCAGCTTCGCCGAAGAGCTCGTCTCGGCGCGCGAAAGCGGCGAGTTCGTGATGAGCCCGCGCGACAAGGTCACGCTGATGGACGTCAGTCCCAAGCAGCTGGTCTCGGTCGCCGCGTCGCTCATACCGTTCCTGGAAAACGATGACGCCAACCGCGCGCTGATGGGCTCGAACATGCAGCGCCAGGCGGTGCCGCTGGTCCAGGCCGAGGCGCCGTTCGTCGGCACCGGGATGGAAGCCACCGTCGCCCGCGATTCGGGTGCGGCGATCTCGTCGCAGCGTGCGGGCGTGGTCGATCAGGTCGACGCCACGCGCATCGTCATCCGCGCGGTCGGCGATGTCGAACCCGGCCAGTCGGGGGTCGATATCTACACCCTCCAGAAGTTCCAGCGTTCGAACCAGAACACCTGCATCAACCAGCGCCCGCTGGTGAAGGTCGGCGATGTGGTCGAGGTCGGCACGATCATCGCCGACGGTCCCTCGACCGATCTCGGCGAACTGGCGCTGGGGCGTAACAGCCTCGTCGCGTTCATGCCGTGGAACGGCTACAACTACGAGGATTCGATCCTCATCTCCGAACGCATCGTCAAGGACGATGTCTTCACCTCGATCCACATCGAGGAATTCGAAGTCATGGCGCGCGACACCAAGCTCGGGCCAGAGGACATCACCCGCGACATTCCCAACGTCGGCGAGGAAGCGCTGCGCAGCCTCGACGAAGCCGGGATCGTCTACATCGGGGCCGAAGTGCACCCGGGCGATATCCTCGTCGGCAAGATCACGCCCAAGGGCGAATCGCCGATGACGCCCGAAGAAAAGCTGCTCCGCGCGATCTTCGGCGAAAAAGCCTCGGACGTGCGCGACACCTCGCTCAAGCTGCCGCCGGGCGTTGCCGGCACGGTGGTCGAAGTGCGCGTGTTCAACCGTCACGGAATCGAGATCGACGACCGCACCCGCGCGATCCAGAACGAGGAAATCGAACGCCTCGCCAAGGATCGCGAAGACGAACGCGGCATCCTCAACCGCGCCACCTGGAACCGCCTGCGCGAAATGCTCACCGGGCAGGTCGCGGCATCGGTGCCCAAGGGCGGCAAGAAGGGCGCGATCATCGACGATGCCGTGCTCGACGAGGTCGAACGCCACGAATGGTGGAAATTCTCGGTCGCCGACGATGGCCGCCAGACCCAGCTTGAAGCGGTCAAGACCCAGTACGACGGGGCCGTCAAGGTTATCAACGACCGGTTCGAAGATCGCCGCGAGAAGCTTGAGCGCGGGGACGAACTCGCCCCCGGCGTGCTCAAGATGGTCAAGGTGTTCGTCGCGGTAAAGCGCAAGCTGCAGCCGGGCGACAAGATGGCCGGGCGCCACGGCAACAAGGGCGTGATCAGCCGCATCCTGCCCGCCGAGGACATGCCGTTCCTCGAGGACGGGACTCCGGTCGATGTCGTCCTCAACCCCCTCGGCGTGCCGAGCCGGATGAACGTCGGGCAGATCTTCGAGACGCATCTGGGCTGGGCCGCGCGCGGTCTCGGCCAGCAGATCACCGCCGCGCTCGAGGATTGGCGCGTCGCCAATCCCAACCCCGAAGCGGCCAAGGCGCCGACCGCCGTGGTCGACCGCCTGAAGACGATTTACGGTCCCAACTACCATGCCGAGATCGAAGCGCGCTCGACCGCTGAGATCGTCGAACTGGCCGAGAACCTCAAGAACGGCGTGCCGATGGGTACCCCGGTGTTCGACGGCGCGCGCGAAAGCGACGTGTCGGCGATGCTCGAACTCGCCGGGCTCGATACCTCGGGGCAGGTCACGCTGTATGACGGGCGCACCGGCGACAGCTTCGACCGCAAGGTCACCGTCGGCTATATCTACATGCTCAAGCTGCACCACCTTGTGGACGACAAGATCCACGCGCGCTCGATCGGGCCGTACTCGCTGGTCACCCAGCAGCCGCTGGGCGGCAAGGCGCAGTTCGGCGGTCAGCGCTTCGGCGAAATGGAAGTCTGGGCGCTTCAGGCTTACGGCGCGGCATATACCTTGCAGGAAATGCTCACGGTCAAGTCGGACGATGTCATCGGCCGGACCAAGGTTTACGAAGCGATCGTCAAGGGCGACGACACCTTCGAGGCCGGCATTCCCGAGAGCTTCAACGTGCTCGTCAAGGAAATGCGTTCGCTGGGTCTCAATGTCGAACTCAACTCGGTGATCGATCACGATGACCAGGACGACGACATGATCAACCTGAGCCGCGCTGCCGAATAGGGGCGACGGGCCGGTTCGCCGCCCCGTTTCCCGCCACGATTTTTCCAGTTCTGACCCCGGGCGATACGGGGACACGAGGAAGCCAAACATGAACGACCTGACCAAATTCGCGAACCCGGTGGCCAAGCCCGAAACGTTCGACCAGATCCAGATCGGCCTCGCCAGCCCCGAGCGGATCCGGTCGTGGAGCTTCGGCGAGATCAAGAAGCCCGAGACCATCAACTACCGCACGTTCAAGCCCGAACGCGACGGGTTGTTCTGCGCGCGCATTTTCGGTCCGGTGAAGGATTACGAGTGCCTGTGCGGCAAGTACAAGCGGATGAAGTACAAGGGCGTCGTCTGCGAGAAGTGCGGCGTCGAGGTTACCGTGACCAAGGTCCGCCGTGAGCGGATGGGGCATATCGAACTGGCCGCTCCGGTCGCGCACATCTGGTTCCTCAAGTCGCTGCCGAGCCGCATCGGCCTGCTCCTCGACATGCAGCTCAAGCAGCTCGAGCGCGTGCTCTACTTCGAAAGCTACATTGTCACCGAGCCGGGGATCACGCCGCTCGAACGCTACCAGCTGATGACCGAGGACGAGCTGCTCGACGCGCAGGACGAGTACGGCGAAGACGCGTTTTCTGCCGGGATCGGCGCCGAAGCGGTCAAGTTCATGTTGATGAACCTCGACCTCGTTCAGGAACGCACCGATCTGATGGAAGAGCTGCGGACGACCAAGTCCGAGCTCAAGCCCAAGAAGATCATCAAGCGTCTGAAGGTCGTCGAAAGCTTCATCGATTCGGGCAACCGTCCCGAATGGATGATCCTCGACGTCGTTCCGGTCATCCCGCCCGAACTGCGCCCGCTGGTGCCGCTGGATGGCGGCCGCTTCGCGACCTCGGATCTCAACGATCTCTATCGCCGCGTGATCAACCGCAACAACCGGTTGAAGCGGCTGATCGAACTGCGCGCGCCAGACATCATCGTCCGCAATGAAAAGCGCATGCTTCAGGAAGCGGTCGACGCATTGTTCGACAACGGCCGCCGCGGCCGGATCATCACCGGCGCCAACAAGCGCCCGCTCAAGTCGCTGTC
>JANXSP010000088.1 GCA_025356575.1 Novosphingobium sp. | reverse complement strand
GCGCCGCGTAAGCCGAGGCGAGGTGGAGCGGGGTCACCGAAATGCCGTGGCCGAACGAGACGGTCATCGTGGTAAGCCGGGCCCATACGCCGCTGCGCCAGATCGGGACGCCCTTGGCGGGAAGCTCGATAAACGGGCGCGCATTGAAGCCGAGCGCTTCCATCGTCTGCTTGAGGCGAACCCCGCCCAACTGATCGCCTATTTGTGCCAAGACCACATTCGAGGAGTGGATCAGCGCCTCGGGAATATTGAGCGACGCGCCGTAGTTCTCGTGATCGTGAATCGTGAACCCGTCGATATGCAGCGGCGCGCCCGCGGGATAGCGCTTGGCCAGGTCGGTCACCACCCCGGCATCGATCGCGGCGGCAACGGTAAGCGGCTTGAAGGTAGAGCCGAGCTCGTAGACCTGGTTGGTTACGCGGTTGAAGATGTTGGCGACCCCGTCCTCGTCGATCTTGTTGGGGTTGAACGAAGGGAGCGAGGCGAGCGCAACGACTTCGCCGGTATCGACGTCGAGCACGATTCCCGCCGCGCCGATCGCGTGGGTATCGGCGATCCCGCGGCTGAGCTCATCCTCGAGCGCGCCCTGGACGCGGGTGTCGAGCGACAGCATCGCCGGGGTTCCGCGCAGCGCCGGATCGGTCAGCCGGCTGTTGAAGACCTGCTCCATCCCCACCCGGCCGACCCCGTCCGAACCGACATAGCCCAGGACATGCGCGGCCATCGCGCCTTGCGGGTAGAACCGTTCGTTCTCGCGCGGGAACTCGAGCGCGGGCTCGCCCAGCAGGTGAATGCGGTTGGCTTCTTCTGGCAGGATCCGCCGGCGCAGATAGGCTGGCTTGCCCGCGGCCAGCGTCGCGGTCAGCTTGACCAGGTTAAGGTCGGGGAAGATCGCGACGAGCGCATCGGCAACCTCGCGCGGGGTCTTGACCAGCGGCGGGCCCTGCTCGCCCAGCGCCTTGGGATTGAACCACAGCGCGTAAGCCGGAAACGCGCGCGCCAGCGGCAAGCCGTTGCGATCGACGATTTCGCCGCGCGGCGGAAGCAGCGCCTCGGCCATCGTGAGCGAGGGCGCGGCATGATCCGACAGCCCGAGCCAGGCGATCCGCCCGAGCGCGGTAATCGCGATCACCGCGAACAGCGTCAGCACCCATACCACGCGCCAGCGCGCGGTGTTGAGCGACTGTTCGCGGACGTTGACGAGCGTGACCCGGCCCGTCGAGATCGCGGTCGAGATCGTCATCGCGGTCATTGGCGACTGGCCACCTTGGCCTCGGCCGCAGCGGGCTTCTTGGACGCCGCCGCATGGACTTTCGCGGGTTTGGCCGGGACATCGGCAGCGCCGGAGCCAGCGTTGGGCCCAGCGCCGGACCCAGCGCCGGACCCAGCGCCGGGCCCAGCGTCGGGCAGGCGCGCCAGACGCTCGCCAAGGTTGGCGGCCGTGGTCGGCTTGCGGGCGCGGCCGCGGGGAACTTCGGCGGCCATCGCCTGCCCGGTAAGCGGCGAGACCATCGCGGTCAGCACGCCCTCGTCGGCGGCATCGGCCCTGGCGACGCGGATCGGGCTCGGCGCGCCGGGCCCGGCGGGCTTGCCATAGGAAGCAAGCTGGCGCTCGCTTTCGAGATACTGTCCCGCGGCAGGCGCCTGATAGCCGAACTCGACGTCGTTCCAGTTGCGCAGTTGCTGCTGGCTGGCGCGCGTCTCGAACTCGGTTTCGAGGAACATCTGGTCCTGCTTCATCGCCACGATATGCCGCTCGGCCAGGCGGACCTGGCTTTTGACCGCGTTGACCCGGAAGGTCAGTGCCAGGGTCAGCGCCAGGCACACGGACAGGGTCAACGCCCAGCCGATCGAACGGAGACGGTCGCGGGTGAGGTTCATGCCGCGTTCCGCGCCGGTGCCGCGGTGCGGGTTGCGGCGCGCAGGGTGGCGGAGCGCGCGCGCGGGTTGCGGGCAAGCTCACCGGCGCCCGCGCGGATCGCCTTGGATACCCCGGCAAAGCTTGGCGCGGCGGCGGCGGGCGCCAGCGGGACATGGCGCGATCCGGCGGCGAGCGCGCCGCTGGCCTGGCGCAGGAACTGCTTGACGATGCGGTCCTCGAGGCTGTGGAAGCTGACCACCGCCAGCCGGCCGCCTGCGCTCAGCAGCGTCTCGGCGGCGGCGAGTGCCTCGGCCAGTTCGTCGAGCTCGGCGTTCACATGGATGCGGATCGCTTGGAAGCTGCGCGTCGCGGGATCCTTGGGCGCACCAGGGCGATGGCCGAGCGCGCGGCGGACGACCCCGGCGAGTTCCCCGGTGGTCGAAAGCGGGCGCGCTGCGACGATGGCGCGGGCGACGCGGCGCGATTGGCGTTCCTCGCCGTACTGGAACAGCACGTCGGCGATCGCGCTTTCCTCAGCGGTGTTGACGAAATCGGCGGCGCTGGGGCCCGCGCTGCTCATCCGCATGTCGAGTGGCCCGTCGCTGGCAAATGCGAACCCGCGCGCCGGCTGGTCGAGTTGCATCGACGAAACGCCCACGTCCATCGCGATCCCGTCGACCCGCGCGACACCGGCCTCGGCCAGCGCGGCGACCATTTCGGAGAACCGCCGCGGATGGAGGACGAGGCGGGCGGGTTCGCCGGCGGCTTCGGGCCAGGCCTGCCCGGCGGCAATCGCGGCGGGATCGCGGTCGAAGGCATGGACCGTGGCCCCGGCATCGAGGAACGCGCGGGTATAGCCGCCTGCGCCGAAGGTCGCGTCGACGATCACGCTGCCCGGTGTGGGGGCGAGCGCGGCAACGACTTCGTCGAGCAGCACCGGGATATGCGGCGCGCTCACCTCTTGCGCTCCTTCGCTTCGGCATCGGCGACGAGCGCGGCGCAGGCGCCCTGCGCGGCTTCGAAGCCGGGGCCCATCGCGGCGAGCCGCGCCGGGTTCCAGATCGTGAAGAACCCGCCGGCGCCCTGGAAAAACAACCCGTCGTCGAGCTTGGCGAGCCCGATAAGGTGTTCGGGCATGATGAACCGCCCGCTATCGTCGAACGGAATTTCGGCGAAACCGTAAAGCTGGATCGCGCGCATTTCGCGGTCGAAATCGGTGCCGCGGGTGGCGGCGAGCGCTTCCTCGCGGTCGATCTGGGCATCGAGTTCGCCCGCGCGCGAGAGCCCGAACCCGGTCAGGCAATCCCAGCGATCATGCTTGGCGAGGCAGAGGACGCGCGAGCCTGCGCTGGAATCCTTGACCACCCGGCGGAACTGCGGCGGCAGCACGAAGCGGTTCTTTTCGCCGCGCGGCGAATAGCCCTGCCCGCTATAACTGAAAGGCTGCGCCGCCACCTGCCTGATCACCCTCCCCCGAGCGATACGACTTCCCCATCCGGAGCCGCGCAATATCGCGGCCGGTCATTCCGGGGGCGGAATGCGGCGGGGGTGTCGAACCGATGAACCGGTCCTTATCGCGGGTCGCGCGGGGTGAAAAGGGAAAATTGCGGGAAATTGCGGGTAACAGTGGTAAATTATCGATAAATGATCCTGCGCCGCCGCCAGTATAGCGAACTCGATTACTGTGTTTTCATTTTGTTCTGATCGGAAACATGCGCATATCTTCGACTCGGAGGCCGCGTTGCCGTTCGCGGTGCTGGCGTCCCGCGCCATCCCCGAATTTGCCGGTTGTTGGGCTTTGTCTCCTCCCCATTCAACGCGAGGCCGGGTGGGCGCGGTATCCACCGACGAGGTTTCGCTTTAGTCGAACGCCGCCTCTAGCAACCGGGTAAGCGCTGCGGCGTGAACCGTATGCGGCGCACCGTCGTCCCCGCGCTCGATCACCGCGGCATCGGCCAGGGCGGTCACCGTCCCGCGGCCGACCTTGCACCGCGCGGCCAGTCCCTGCGCCTCTATTTGGCACCTTGCCGCTGCGCCGCCACCCACCGGGAGGGCCGCCACGAACGCGCCCGGCAGATTTACCGGAATTGCGATCCCGAGAACGGCCATATTGCGCTCACCCAGCGGCTGGGTCTCGTCGAACGTCAACCGCAGCCCCCACCGGGCGAGGATCGGCGATAGCAGCACCACGTCCTGACGGCGGCGGCGGTCGCCCAGCGCGTAAAGCGAATCCTCGGTCAGCGCGGGATCGGCCAGCAACAGCAGCTTGCCCCCGCCGCGCACCCAGCCATCGAGCGCGACGTTTTCTTCGGGCGAGAGCGGCCGCGGCTGCGCGATCACCAGGCGCTCGGCCTGCTCCAGCCCGTGCCCGTCCGCCAGCGTGTCGAGCGGCGTGATCGGACCGCGCCGCGCCAGCACCGCGCGCGCCCAGTGCGGCGCGGTATCGGGTTTGAGCATGGCGGCGAGATCGGGGGCTTCGTTCCACAACACCGGCAGGCTCGTGAACAGCGCGACCGGGCCCGAAGCGACCTGCGCCGGACCGGCGCCGCATGCGCCCAGGCTGAGCGCGATCGCAGCGAGCGCGGCAGATTTGTGCAAGATCCCGCGTCCGCCCGCGACTCAGCGCGACGGCTGGACGACGACGACCGGGGCAGCGCGCGAATTTGCCGCCGTGGGACTGCTCGGCATGTCTGGCGCGACGCCGATATCGGCCATCGGATCGCCGTTGGCGCTGGGCTTGCCGCTCGGCACGCGGCTTGCATTGGTCGTGACCGTACCGGCATCGCTCAGCCGGGCGCGGTCCATGATGATGTTGGCGAGCCCGACCAGGAGCAACATCGCCGCCAGTCCGCCCAGCCCGACTTGCGCGCGGTGGACCGATTGCGCGCGCAGTTCGCGAACGCTCGGCGGCTCGAAGTGGAGCGCGGAGGGCACCGCGGCCGGCGCAGTCGCGCGCACCGACAGCAGCGGGGTCGCTGCGGGTTCGCTGGGCTTGAAAAACAGGGCCATTGCCGGGGAGCCTAGCCTAGCCCGCGAGCCAGGGAAAGACCGGCAGTCCCTTGGCCTTCAGCCACTCGGCATTGTAGAGCGTCGAGAGGTAGCGGAACCCGGTATCGCAAAGGATCGTCGCGACCCGTGCGTCCGCGCCCTTCCCCTCTGCCACCAGCGCGCGGCCAAGCGCGACCGCGCCGGCAACGTTGATTCCCGACGACAATCCCAGGCACAGCCCTTCGTCGGCGAGCAGCCGCTCGACCCAGTGCAGCCCCTCGGCGTCCGAAATGCGGTACTGGGTATCGATCGGCGCACCTTCGAGATTGGCGGTGATCCGTCCCTGCCCGATCCCCTCGGCCACCGAACTGCCTTCTGCGCGAAGCTCGCCGTGGGCGTAATAGTTGAACAAGGCAGCGCCGTGCGGATCGGTCAGCGCGATGCGGATATCGTCGTCGTACGCCTTGAGCCCGAGTCCCACCCCCGCGATCGTCCCGCCGGTGCCCGCGCTGCAGGTGAATCCGTCGATCCGCCCCTCGAGCTGATCCCACAGCTCGCGCGCGGTGCTTTCGATGTGGGCCTTGCGATTGGCGATATTGTCGAACTGGTTGGCCCAGACCGCGCCCGGCGTTTCCTCCGCCAGCCGGCGCGAGGTGTGGACGAAGTGCCCGGGGTTGGAGAACGGAGCGGCAGGAACCAGCACCAGCTCGGCGCCGAGCGCACGTAAAGTGTCCATCTTTTCGCGGCTCTGCGTCTCGGGCATCACGATCACGGTCTTGTAGCCGAGCGCGTTGGCGACCAGCGCCAGCCCGATCCCGGTATTGCCCGCGGTCCCTTCCACGATCGTGCCGCCGGGTTTGAGCGTCCCCCGCGCTTCGGCATCGCGCACGATCCACAGCGCGGCGCGGTCCTTGACCGAGGCTCCGGGGTTGGCGAATTCGCACTTGCCCCAGATCTCGCACCCCGCGGCGGCGCTGGGGCCCGCCAGCAGGACCAGCGGGGTGTTGCCGATCAGGCCGAGCGTATCGCGCGAAACGTGCATTGCCGGAAGGTAGGCCGCAGGGATGCGCCCCGCAAGACGTTCAGTCTTCGGGCGCGATCGTTACCCGCAGCCCGTCGAGATCGGCGGTCAGCGGAATCTGGCACGACAGCCGCGAGTTTTCAGTGCGGTAGTCCGAACTGTCGAGCAGGTCGTTCTCGTCCTCGCTCATCGCCGGAAGCCGCGCCGCATCGGCCGGGTCGATGTGGATATGGCAGGTGGCGCAGCTGCAGCACCCGCCGCACAGCGCGAGCAATTCGTCGAAGCCATTGTCGCGGATCGCTTCCATCACCGACAAGCCGTTGCCCACGTCCAGCGTGGAGGTATCGCCTGCGCGATTGGTGACGACGAGTTTCGGCATGTTCGGCAATTCCCTGGCGCCTCCTATCGGGGCTTCGCGGTGGCTGCTAAGGGCTGGCGCGGGATTTGACAAGAACACGATGGGGCAGCGGCGATGGGGCAGCGGCGATGGGTTTGAGCGCAGCACAGATCAAGCAGGGCCTCGACGCGATCGCGGCGCGCGAACCGGGGATGGCGCGCGCGCTCGCGGTGGCGGGTTACCCCGAACCGCGGATCCGCCCGACCGGTTATGCCACCTTGTTGCGGACGATCGTCGGCCAGCAAGTCAGCGTCGCCGCCGCGGCATCGGTATGGAACAAGCTCGAGGCACTGCTGGGCGAGGGCATTTCGCCCGAGGCACTGCTCGCCGCCGATTTCGATGCGCTGCGGGCGTGCGGATTTTCACGCCAGAAGCAGGGCTATGCCCGCTCGCTGTGCGAACTGACGGTCAGCGGCGCGCTCGACCTCACCAGCCTTCCCGCGGATGACGAGGAGGCTATCGCCGAGCTGATCAAGATCAAGGGCATCGGCCGGTGGTCGGCGGAGATCTACCTCCTGTTCGCCGAAGGCCGCCCCGATATCTGGCCCGCCGGCGACCTGGCAGTGATGGCGGGCCTGCACAAGATCCTGAGCCTGCCCGCACGCCCCGACGAGAACGCCACCCGCGTGCTGGCCGAGCCCTGGCGGCCATACCGCGGCGCCGCTGCGATCTTTACCTGGCATTGTTACAACAACCCGGCGCTGTAAGGCGCGATCAGCGCCGCGCGGGCATTTTCGCCGCGGTCGCCTCGATCTCGATGAGGAAGTTGGGCCCCGCCAGCGCCGCCACTTGCACGGTCGAACGGGCGACGAGGTTGGGGTTTTCCGCGGTCCCGAAGAACTGGCGATAGCCGGCGTTGAACCCGGCAAAATCCATCTTGCCGCCAAGCCGGGGATCGCCCGCGACGAACGCGGTCAGCTTGATCACGTCGCCCATCGTATAGCCTTGCGCGGAAAGCAGCGTCCTGATCTTGCCGAGCACGCTGATCGTCTGGGTCCGGGTATCACCGAACGCCTCGATGCTGTCGGTCTTGGCCGGATCGATCGGCGATGCGATCTGCCCGCTGAGGTAGATCGTCTCGGCCCCGGGCGGCACCGTCACGCTCGACAGGATGATCGCGGGCGGCGGGTTGGTGTGGCGCACGATGTGACCAACGGGTGCAGGCGCGGGCGGCAGGTTGCGCGCGCCCGCCGGGGCGGCGAGCGTGAGGATCGCCAGCGCGATGGCGGCGTTACGGATGCGGATCATGTCGTTCTCCCTTGAATGAGCAGGTGGGCGCGCGGCGCGGCCTTCACCTTATGAAGCCCGGCGCAGCGGTTCGGCCGGTGCGCGGTCGCGGGTCTGTGCGACGATCGCGGCGACCGCCGCGTGCGCCGACATGATCCCGCCTTCCTGCCACCCAGGTATCTGGCTTAGCGCGGCGCTGGCGAACACGATCCGCCCGACCGGCTGGTTGAGCAGGCGGTATGGCGCGGTATCGTTATGGCCCTCGTTCGGTCCGCCGTTGGTCTTGTTCCAGGCCGGCCACGGGCCCAGGCTGTAGGGCACCTTGGTCCAGTTGATCGCGATGGGATTGATGCAATCGGCGCCGTGACCGGGATGCGTCTTGTCGATCATCGCGCGGGCCATTGCGATCTGTTCGGGGATCGGGCGGCGCGCGAACTTCTCGCCCATGTCGCCCGAGCTGTAGCAGCCCAGGATCGTCCCGCGCTCGCCGTGGAGCCCCCACGACGGGTACCAGATCAGCGCGGTCTCGCCGCCGACGAAGCTGATCCCGCCATAGATTTGCTCGCGCTCCCAGAACCGCGGGGCATCGAACGCGACCTTGTTCGAATGATCATAGACCACCCCGGCAATCGCGCTGGCGACGGGCGCGGGGAAATCGGCATCGATCGAAGCGAGCACCGGAAACGGGATCGTGCAGACGCAGTAATCCGCCCTGAGCGTGCGGGCACCGGCGCTGGCGCGATCGACATAGGTGATCGTAACGCCCGCCGGATCGTGGCGAATGCGTTGCACCTCGGCGCCGCGCAGCGCCCGCCGGCGAAGATTGCGTTCGATCCCGACCGAGACCTGGTCCATGCCGCCAACCGGCTGGAACATCGTCGCCTGCATGAACATGTTGTCTTCGAACAGGGAGAACGGCAGCTGCTCGTTGCCGAGCAGTTCGGATAGCGGCCGCGGCGCGGCGGGCGTCTCCATCGTCCCGACCCCCGCCCCCGGCGGCGTACCGAAGCCCGACCGGGTGGTTCCGGCGAACGCGAAATTGTCCTCGAGATCGCCGTAGACTGTCAGGAACGGGAGCAGCTTGGCTTTGTCCTCGGCCGAGATCGCGGTGTCGAGCGCGCCCTGGTGGACCGCCTTGGCCAGCAACTCGGCGATATGGCCGCGGGTGTCGTTGATCGCGGTCCGCATCCGCAACTTCGATCCGTCGTTCGCGACCACGTAAGCCGACCGGCTCGAATTGACCTCGACCTCGAGCGGGACCTTGAACTTGCGCGCATAGCCCAGGATGTTCTGGTGAAAACTGGGCAGCCGCGCGGGGCCCGCGTTGAAATAATTGCCCGGCGAAAAGCGCGCGGTCTGCGGCGCCTCGCCGATCATCTCCAGGGTATCGCCGTCGCGGATCGTCCAGGCGCGCCCGCCGACTCGTTGGCGCGCTTCGAGCACGGTGACGTCGTAGCCCCGCTGCTCAAGCTCATAGGCGGTGACCAGCCCCGATATCCCCGCGCCGAGCACGACCACCGATTTGCCGGTGCCGAAGTCTTGCGGGGTGTCGGGCATTGCCGCGAGCGCAGCGGTGGAACCGAACAGCCCCAGCGCCTGCATCGCGCTGGCGGTCGCAGCAGTGCCCCCGGCACGGCCGAGGTGTTCGAGCAAAAGGCGCCGTGTCAGCATGTAGTCCCCCTATCGCGTCTGCGCCCCCGAATTCAGCCAGTTCTCCCGATTGTCGCCATGACGACTCGCCCGCCGACAGGGGTAACCCAATATTGCGGCTGTTCACACCCTATCGGTTGGTGGCATTGGCACGCGTTCCCAGCCGTCAGTCGGAGCCGACATGCGCAAATCGATCTTCATCACCGGGGGCGCCTCGGGTATCGGCCGCGCGGTCGCGCAAAAGTTCGGGGCCGAGGGCTGGTTCGTGGGGCTGGCCGACATCGACGAGAGCGGGATGACCGCGACCGAAGCCCTGCTCCCCGGCGGCTACAGCTTCGCCGTCCGCCTCGACGTGCGCGACCGCGCCGCGTGGGACCGGGCGCTCGCCGCCTTCGCCACCGCCGCCGGCGGCCGGATCGACGCGGTGTTCAACAACGCCGGCATTCCCATCGGCGGGCCGATCGTCGACCTGACCGTCGACGAGGTCGAACGCACGCTCGACATCAACCTCAAGGGCGTGATCTTCGGCGCGCAGGCCGCCTACCCGTGGCTCAAGGCGAGCGCGCCGGGATCGTGCCTGCTCAACACCGCCAGCGCCGCGGGAATTTATGGCAGCAAGGGCGCGTCGGTCTATTCGGCCACCAAGTTCGGGGTCCGCGCGATCACCGAATCGCTCGACGCCGAATGGGCCGAGGACAGCATCAATGTGCGCGACCTGATGCCCGCGTTCATCGACACCCCGCTGCTCGACCACACCTCCAACCGCGGCACCAACGAGGATATCCGCGGGCGCGTGGTCGCCGCCGGGCTCGAGATCAGCCCGGTGAGCGATGTGGCCGATGCCGCCTGGGCCGCGGTCCACGGCGAGCGGCTGCACACCACCGTGGGCAAGACCGCGCGGCGCCTGGCCTTCGCGGCGAAATGGATGCCCGGACGGTTGCGCAAGCAGATGCAAGCGGCAGGGGGAGCGCTGGGGGGCAAGGCGGGCTGAACGTCGACCCAAGCTTCGCGGCGAGGGTATCGTGACCCCTATCCGTTCGGATTTACGTGAGTGCGTCCATCAGCCCATCGATCCGCCCGGCCAGCGCCACATCCCGCTTGCTCAGCCCGCCCGCGTCGTGGGTGGTCAGCGTGATCTCCACCCGGTTGTAAACGTTCGACCATTCTGGATGGTGATCCGCCTTCTCCGCCTCGAGCGCCACGCGCGTCATGAACCCGAACGCGGCGACGAAATCGGCGAACTTGAAGCGGCGCGTGATGGCGAGCCCGTCGGCGCGCAAGGTCCAGCCGGATAACGAGGCCAGCGCGGCGGCAGTCTCGGCATCGGTAAGGCGGGGGATCGGCATCGCGGTGGCTCCTTGGCAGGCGGACGGTTGGCAGTCCGGCTGTTGGCAGTTGGCCCGCTTTCCCTTACCCCGCCGTTCGATGCAAGCATGCCGCCTGTCCGCCGCCGATCTCGCCTGTCGCCGCGGCGACCGGGTGCTGTTCGCGCGGCTCTCGCTGGCGGTGGAGAGCGGCACCGCGCTGCATGTCACCGGCGCCAACGGCTGCGGCAAATCGAGCCTGCTGCGCATCCTTGCCGGGCTGCTCCCGGCTTACGCCGGCGCCGTCGTGCGCGAGGGCAATGCCGGGCTGATCGACGAGCGTCCCGCGCTCGACCCGCACCTGCCGCTGGCCCGCGCGCTGGCGTTCTGGAGCGCGCTGGACCATGCCGCGACCGTCCCGCTCGAACGCCTCGGTCTCGGCGCGCTGGGCGATGTCCCGGTGCGCTATCTGTCGACCGGCCAGGCCAAGCGCGCCGCCTTCGCCCGCCTCATTGTCCAGAACGCGCCGATCTGGCTGCTCGACGAGCCGTTCAACGGCCTCGACGATGCTGGCGCCGGGCTGGCGCTGGAACTGACCGGCGAACACCTCGCCGGCGGCGGCATCGCGGTGATCGCCTCGCACCAGCCGTTCGCGCTCCCCGGCACCGCGCGCCTGGCACTGGCGGATTACGCAACGTGATTGCGCACCGCTCTCCCCTCTTTAGCTCACCCGGTGTGGCGATGTCCGGGCCAAGTAGGTGACCGCCCTCGCCATCCTCCTCCGCCGCGATCTCGCGTTGCTGCTTGGTGCGGGGCGGCGCGGGGCGACGATCCTCCCGGTGCTGTTCTTCATTGCGGTCGCCATGCTGATGCCGTTCGCGATCGGCCCGGATCCCAAGCTGCTCGTGCGCGTCGGCGGGGGGACCATCTGGGTGGCCGCGTTGCTGGCCGCGATCCTCCCGCTCGACCGGCTCATCGAGCCCGACCTCGAGCACGGAATGTTCGATCAGTGGGCCCTGCGCGGCATCGCCGAGGAATCGGTGATCGCGGTCCGAATCTTCGCGCACTGGCTCGGCTTCGGCCCGCCGCTGATCCTCGCCGCGGTCCCCGCCGCCGCGCTGCTCGGGCTGGACGGACCGACGTTGCGGACGGTCGAGCTTGGCCTGCTCGCGGGGACCCCCGGCCTCGCCGCGCTCGGGGTAACCGTCGCCGCGCTCACCGCGGGCCTGCGCGGCGGCACCGCGCTCGCCGGACTGCTGGTGATCCCGCTGGCGGTTCCGCTGCTGATCTTCGGCGCGGGCAGCCTTGCGCCGGGCGGCGAAACCGGCCTGGCCTACTGCGCCGCGGCGAGCCTGGTCCTGCTCGCGCTCGCTCCGTTTGCGAGCGGCGCCGCGATCAAGGCTGCGCGGGGGTGACGTACGCAAATCGGCCCGGCCCCCACAGGCGAGCCGGGCCGCATCTTTGGGCGCCTAATCAATAACCGTAGTACGGATTATAGCGGCGCTGATTGTACCGCCGGTCCCACGAACCGCGCTGGTGCTCGCGCTGATGCCGCACCGCGGTCTGGTAATCGCGTGCTTCGTGCTCATAGTTCAACTCGCGGTGAAGCTGCCGATGTTCGCCCCACGACAGGCCCTGCTCATGCGCCTGTTCATGCGCCTCGTCGAGATCCTGGTGGGTATCCTCATGCTCGTCTTCGAGCCGATCGTGCTGGCGCTGGTGGTGATCCTGGTCGCGGTAGCGATCGTTGCCATAGCCGTTGGAACCATAGCCGTTGTAACCATAGCCATTGTACCCGTTGCCATAGCTGCCCGACCCGATCGTGATCGCGAAACCGCTCTGCGCCGAAGCCGCGGTGGGAACGGCGGCAATCAAGGCTGCCATGCCGACAGCTGCAAACAGAATTTTACGTGTCATCTTTCACACTCCCGGTTTTACCGAGTGCGGTGTACTGAAGCGTGTCTGCATTCGCGCTGAATGTGCCGGAAATCTGGCAGACAGCTACACGTACGGCGGCTTGTGCATCCCCGTCGCGCTCTGGGTGAAGATCTCGCAGCCGGTCTCGGTGATGCCGATCGAGTGTTCGAACTGCGCCGACAGCGAGCGGTCGCGAGTTACGGCCGTCCACCCATCTTCGAGCAGTTTGACGGGTGCCTTGCCGAGGTTGATCATCGGCTCGATCGTCATGAACATGCCGGGCCGCAGTTCGGGCCCGGTGCCCGCACGGGCGGCGTGAACCACTTCCGGCGCATCGTGGAACAGGCGGCCGACGCCGTGGCCGCAGAACTCGCGGACGACACCGTATCGGTTGGCCTCGGCGTGGCGCTGGATCGCCGCGCCGATATCGCCGAGCCGCGCGCCGGGGCGGACCGCGGCGATCCCGAGCATCAGGCACTCGTACGTCACTTCGACCAGGCGGCGCGCTTTGAGCGGGACATCGCCGACCAGGTACATCCGGCTGCTGTCGCCGTGCCAGCCGTCCACCAGCGGGGTCACGTCGATGTTGACGATGTCGCCATCCTTGAGCGTCTTGTCGCCGGGGATGCCATGGCAGACGACGTGGTTGATCGAAATGCAGCAGCTGTGGGTATAACCGCGGTAACCGAGCGTGGCGGGGACCCCGCCGCCCGCAATCGACATCTCGCGCACGATGTCGTCGAGCGCCGCGGTTGTCACGCCGGGGACGACGTGGGGTGCCAGGGCATCGAGGATCTCGGCGGCGAGCTTCCCCGCGGCGCGCATCCCGGCAAAGCCTTCGGGCCCGTGCAGCTTGATCGTTCCGTCACGCAGCACGGTCGATGAATCGGTGATGGTCTGGTACTGGGTCATGCCGTCCATATACGCCGATCGTTGCGATTCTGCCAGTAGCGCACACCACGGCCAGCGGGTTTGCCCTGCGCGGCGGTTTGCGGCAGATGCTGGCACCATGACCGACAAGCACGCCCTGCTCCAACCCGACCGCGGCCAGAAGGCGGCTGCGATCCACCTCGTGAACAAAGCCGGGTTCGAAGCCTGGGCCAAGGCGCTGACCAAGGCCCAGCGCGCCGCGCTCGCCGCGCAGAAGTTCGATGGCAGCGGCTATCAGGTCGGGATCGTGCCCGAAGGTGAGGCCTGGTTTGCGGTGGGCGGGGTGGCCAACCCGGAGAGCCTGTCGAGCTGGTGCCTGGCCAAGCTGGCCGAGGTCCTCCCCGCCGGAACCTACCGCATGGCAGCGGGCGAAGCGGGCCCTGCCCTCCTCGGCTGGGTCACCGCGCAATACCGCTTCGATCGCTACCGCAAGGACCCTGCGCCCGAAGGCCCGCGCGTACTCGTGACCCATGCGGCCAAGGCGATCGAACCCGCGCTGGCGCAGGCCGCGGCGACCGCGCTGGTCCGCGATCTGGTCAACACCCCGGCGGAGGACATGGGCCCCGCGCAGCTCGAAGCTGCCGCCGCCGCGCTCGCCAAGACGCACAAGGCGGCGCTCACCGTGACCAGCGGCGACGCTCTGGCCCGCGACTACCCGATGATCCACGCGGTCGGCCGGGCGGCGGCGCGCACCCATGCCCCGCGGCTGATCGAACTCGAGTGGGGCGACCCCAAGCACCCGCGCATCGCAGTGGTCGGCAAGGGCGTGTGCTTCGACAGCGGCGGGCTCGACATCAAGCCCAGCGCGGGCATGCTCCTGATGAAGAAGGACATGGGCGGCGCGGCCCACGCGCTGGCGCTGGCCCAGCTGATCATGGGTGCGGGGCTGAAAGTGCGGCTCCACCTGCTGATCCCCGCGGTCGAGAATGCGATCTCGGGCAACGCCTTTCGCCCCGGCGATGTGTTGGCGAGCCGCGCCGGGCTGAGCGTCGAAATCGGCAACACCGATGCCGAGGGTCGTCTGGTGCTGGGCGATGCGCTGTGCCGCGCGAGCGAGGAAGCGCCCGAATTGATCCTCGACTTCGCCACGCTGACCGGGGCGGCGCGCGTCGCGCTCGGACCCGATCTGCCCGCGCTGATGGCGCGTCAGGATGCCACCGCCGCTGCGCTGCTCGCCGCCGGGCTCCAAGTCGACGATCCGTGCTGGCGGCTGCCCCTGCCCGAAAGCTACCGCGAGTTCCTCAAGTCCGACATCGCCGACTTGAACAACGCGCCAAGCAACGGGTTCGCTGGAGCCAGCGTCGCG
>JANXSP010000038.1 GCA_025356575.1 Novosphingobium sp. | reverse complement strand
ATCGAGAGCGGGGACCCCACCGTCACGCCTGCGGCGCGCCACCTCCCCGTGCCGGGGAGGATTTCGTTCACCCCCCTCACATCCGGAACACCCCGAACCGGGGCGCCTCCGCGACCGGCGCATTGAGCGCCGCGGCCAGCGCCAGGCCCAGCACGTCGCGGGTCTGCGCGGGGTCGATCACGCCGTCGTCCCACAGGCGGGCGGTGGCGTAGTAGGGGTTGCCCTCGTCCTCGTACTTGGCGCGGATCGGGGCCTTGAAGGCTTCGGCTTCCTCGGCGCTCCAGGTCGCAGCGTCGCGGTGGACGGTCGCCAGCACGCTCGCCGCCTGCTCGCCGCCCATCACGCTGATCCGCGCGTTGGGCCAGGTGAACAGGAACCGCGGGCTGTAGGCGCGGCCGCACATGCCGTAGTTGCCCGCGCCGAAGCTGCCGCCGATCAGCACGGTCAGCTTGGGCACGCTGGCGGTGGCGACTGCGGTCACCAGCTTGGCCCCGTGCTTGGCGATCCCTTCGGCCTCGTACTTGCCGCCGACCATGAACCCGGAGATGTTCTGGAGAAACAGCAGGGGAATGCGCCGCTGGCACGCCAGTTCGATGAAGTGCGCGCCCTTGACCGCGCTTTCGCTGAACAGCACGCCGTTGTTCGCCAGGATCGCGACGGGCATTCCCCAGATATGCGCGAAGCCGCAGACCAGCGTACTGCCGTAAAGCGCCTTGAATTCGTGAAACTCGCTGCCGTCGACCAGCCGGGCGATGACCTCGTGGACGTCGTACGGCGCGCGGACATCGTCGGGGACGACGGCGTAGAGCTCTTCGGCGGCGTATTTGGGCGGGCGCGGGTCCTTGAGGTCGATGTCGGGTTTGTGCGCGGGGCCAAGATGACTGACGATGTCGCGCACGATGGTCAGCGCGTGCTCGTCGTTCTCGGCCAGGTGATCGACCACGCCCGATTTGCGCGCGTGGAGATCGCCGCCGCCAAGGTCCTCGGCGCTGATTTCCTCGCCCGTCGCCGCTTTGACCAAGGGCGGACCGGCAAGGAAGATCGTGCCTTGCTCGCGCACGATCACGCTCTCGTCGCTCATCGCCGGGACGTAGGCCCCGCCCGCGGTGCAGCTGCCCATGACGCACGCGATCTGCGGGATGCCGAGGCTGCTCATCTGCGCCTGGTTGAAGAAGATCCGCCCGAAGTGGTCGCGGTCGGGGAAGACTTCGCTCTGGTGGGGCAGGTTGGCGCCGCCGCTGTCGACCAGGTAGATGCACGGCAGGCGGTTGGCCTGCGCGATCTCCTGCGCGCGGAGATGCTTCTTGACCGTGAGCGGATAGTAGGTGCCGCCCTTCACCGTCGCGTCGTTGGCGACGATCATGCACTGGCGCCCGCTGACCCGGCCGATCGCGCAGATGATCCCCGCGCCGGGAATATCCTCGCCGTAGACGCCGTCTGCCGCCAGCTGCCCGATCTCGAGCAGCGGCGATCCGGGGTCGAGCAGGCGTTCGACGCGCTCCCTCGGCAGCAGCTTGCCGCGCGACGTGTGGCGTTCGCGGCTCTTCTCGTTACCGCCCAGCGCGGCCTGCGCCACCCGCGCGCGCAGCGCCTCGGCCAGCGCGCGGTTGTGCGCGGTGCGCGCCTTGGCCTCGGCGGTTTCGGGATTGAGCGCGGTCGTGAGAACGGGACCGCTCATCAGCCCACTTCGAACAGCGTGTACACCGGCCCGCCCGCGGTTTGCGCGCCGATGCCCACGATCAGCGCGTCGCTCAGCCAGGCGTATTTCTCGCCGCCGCCTTCGAACCTGGCGACGATGTGGAGCGCGTAATCCTCGGGGGCCAGCGCCTCGCCCTTGCGGAAGCGCGCCATCGCGTCGCCGCGGCCGCGCATGGTTCCGGCGTAGCTCAGGTACAGGGTCGCGCCGTCGTCGGTGATTACGGTCAGGCGGACATCGATCGCAAGATCGCCGTTGGGCCGGGCGATGAACCAGTCCGCGCCGGGGCCGATGCTGCCGCTGAGCCGGGCGCCTTCGCAGCGCCCGCCGCGCACCGGGGCGATCCCGCGCCTACCCCCGGCCACCGCTCCGATCGGCACCGTTCCGGCGAAATCGACGTCGAGGGTAAGGGTCGTCAGATGACGATTGGGTAAACTCTCCATTGCCAGCGGGCTAGCACGGCGTCAGGCTGGCGCAAAGGTCTGCCAAACGCGCTGGCCGGGAGAGAAATATGGACACGCCGGGAGAGATTATCGCCCGCCGCCCGCGGCCCTCGGTCCAGGAAGTCTACGATACCGATCCGTTCCCCGCGCCCGACGTGCTCCGCGCCGAAAGTCCGCCGCAGGGGCAGAGCCTCGAAGACGTTGGTGTCGAACGTTATTTTTCGCCCGAGTGGCATGACCGCGAGGTCGAGAAGATCTGGCGCAAATGCTGGCAGCTCGCCTGCCGGGTCAAGGAAGTGGCCGCGGTCGGCGACCAGCTGGTCTACGAGATCGTCGACGATTCGCTGCTCGTCGTCCGCACTGCCGAGGGCGACGCGCCGGGGGCGATTCGGGCCTATGTCAATTCGTGCCTCCACCGCGGCACCTTGCTGCGCAGCGAAGCGGGCAACGCGCGCCAGATCCGCTGCCCGTTCCACGGCTGGACGTGGAGCCTCGACGGACGGCTCAAGGTGCTGCCGGGCGAATGGGATTTCCCCCAGGTGGACAAGGCCAAGTTCTGTTTGCCCGAAGCGCAGGTCGGCGTGTGGGGCGGGTTCGTCTTCGTCAATTTCGACGCGGAGTGCGAGCCGTTCGAAAGTTACCTGGAAAATCTGCCCGAACACTTCGCCGCGTTCCGGCTGGAGGACCGCTACAAGGCCGCGCACGTCGCCAAGATCATGCCGTGCAACTGGAAGCTAGGGATGGAGGCGTTCATCGAGGCCTACCATGTCCCGATCGCGCACCCGCAGGTGGTCACGTATTACGGCGACAGCAACACCCAGTACGACATCTGGCCGGGCGTGCGCCACGTATCGCGGATGCTCAGCGTGCAGGGCGTCGCCAGCCCCTCGCTCAAGGGCGTGGCCGAGCAGACCACGGTCGACGACCTGCGCCGCGACGCGCCGTTCTATGCCGGGCGCCCGATCGAGGTCGGCCCGGGCGAAACCGCGCGCCACAAGCTGGCCGAGCGCGCGCGCGAGAAGATCGGGCGCTCGTCGGGCACCGACATGTCGCAATTGTCGGACGCCGAATCGCTCGATCTGATCGAATACCTGATGTTCCCCAACATGGTCCCGTGGGGCGGGCAGGCGCTGCCGATCGTCTACCGCTTCCGTCCCAACGGCAACGATCCCGACAGCCACATCATGGAAATCATGTTCCTGTTCGCCAAGGCGCCAGACGGCAGCCATCCGCCGCCCGCGGCGATGAACCTGCTGGGCCCCGACCAGCCCTGGGCCGATGCGCCCGAACTGGGCAGCGCGGCGATGGTCGCCGACCAGGACACCGACAACCTCCGGCGCATCCAGAAGGGTCTCAAGAACACCCGCAAGCCGGGGGTCACCTTCGCCCGCTATCAGGAAAGCCGCCTGCGTCACTTTCACGCGACGCTGGACGATTACCTGGCGAAGTAGCGTTCAGGCGCCAGCGCGCTCGCGCCGCGCCAGAATCCGGAACCCCACCGGGACCAGCAGCATTCCCAGCTGGCTGTACTGCGGGCTGATCCAGGTGAATGCGACCGACAGCAGCGTCGCGCCGATCAGCACTGCAGAGCGCGCATAGTCGCTGCGAACGGCCGTGTCCGCCATGACGTGCGACTTGTACCCCACCCGGGTCACGTTCCAATCGAGCACGGCGGTGACGAACAGCGTGCAATTGTACAGCAATGAAGGAACGAATTTGCCGAGATTGGCCCCCATGAAGGCCGTGGCAAACGGCATGAATGCGATCGCCATCAGATAAAGCAAATTGGGAAACAGCAGCTGCCCACTGTAGCGTGTAATTTGGCCGAACAAGTCGTGGTGACCGATCCAGAACCGCCCGATCACGAGGAAACTCAACGAAAAGGCAAAGAAGCTCGGGAGCAAGCGATACAGGGCGCTGCCAAAATCGGCGGTGTTCGCCCCCTCGGGCAAGTGCGGCACATCGATTTCGAGCACCAGCAGGGTTATCGCGATGGCGAACACCGCGTCCGAAAAGAACACCAGACGCTCGAGCGAATGGGCATCGCGCGCGGATTCGCTGCGGCTCATTGCATCACCCCTTCGCCCCGATCAGTTCGCGTCCGATCAGCATGCGCCTGATCTCGTTCGTCCCCGCGCCGATGTCCATCAGCTTGGCATCGCGCAGATAGCGTTCGACCGGCCAGTCCTTGGTATAGCCCGCGCCGCCCAGCGCCTGGACCGCTTGCCCGGCCTCGCGGAAGGCGTTCTCGCTCGCCAGCAGCACCGCTCCTGCCGCATCGAAACGCGTGGTTTGGCCCGCGTCGCAGGCCTTGGCCACCGCATAGACATAGGCGCGCGCCGATTGCAGCGCGACGTACATATCCGCGATCTTGGCCTGGATCAGCTGGAAGCTGCCGATGGGCTGGCCGAATTGCTTGCGCTCGCGCACATAGGGGATGACCGTGTCGAGGCACGCCTGCATGATCCCCAGGCCCACGCCCGAGAGCACGACGCGTTCGTAGTCGAGGCCCGACATCAGCACGCCGACCCCGCCGTGCAGCGGCCCCATGATATTGTCCTCGGGCACGAAGCAATCGTCGAACACCAGTTCGGCGGTGGGCGAGCCGCGCATCCCCATCTTGTCGATCTTCTGGCCGACGCTGAAGCCGGCGAAGTCCTTCTCGATCAGGAACGCGGTGATCCCGCGCGATCCTACTCCGGTCTTGGCGTAAACGACCAGGGTATCGGCTTCCTGCGCGTTGGTGATCCAGTATTTCGTGCCGTTGAGGACGTAGCCGCCCGCGCCGGGCGCGGCCCTGAGTTTCATCGAGACGACGTCCGACCCCGCACCGGCCTCGCTCATCGCCAGGCTCCCGACGTGCTCGCCGCTGATCAGCGGGGCGAGGTACCTGGCCTTCTGCGCGTCCGATCCCCAGCGGCGGATCTGGTTGATGCACAAGTTCGAATGCGCCCCGTAGCTGAGCCCGAGCGAAGCCGAGCCGCGGCTCACTTCCTCGACCGCGACGACGTGTTCGATATAGCCCAGGCCCAGCCCGCCCCATTCCTCTTCGACGGTGATGCCGTGGAGACCCAGCGCGCCCATCTCGGCCCAGATTTCCCGCGGGAAACGATCGTCGCGGTCGATTGCGGCGGCGATCGGGGCGATCTTTTCGTCGGCAAAGCGCCCGGCGGCTTCGCGAATCATGTCTGCGCCTTCGCCCAGCTGGAAATCGAAATCGGGGGTTGCGCGCATTGTGGCTCCTGCTCTGGTGGATGTTCATAGCAAGCGGCCGGCGCATCGCAAAGCTGGTGCGGATCGTGCAAGCGAGCCGCTGCGCGGGGGAAGTTTACTTTGGCAATAGAACGATTTGCGCTATGCCGCGGCGCTGCGATGGACACTCTGCCCCCCAATCGAAACGAGGATTCCCGGATAGGGGTCGTGGCCCCGCCCGCGATCGCGCTGTGCGATGTCGAATCGCGCGACAACATCCTGAATTCATACGGGGTCCATTCGCTCGAAGACGATCCCGAGCTGGCGCAGATCGTGCGCTTTGCCGCGCAGTTGTGCGAGACTCCGGTGGCGCTGGTCAATCTGGTCCTGACCGACACGCAGAAGTTTCTCGCGCGCGAAGGGGTCGGCGATGATCCCGAGCCTCCGCTCGAACATTCGTTCTGCATCCACGCGCTGGGGGTGCCGACGATCACGGTTATCCCCGACGCGCTGATGGATGCGCGGTTTGCCGAAAATCCGCTGGTGCTGGGACCGCCGAACCTCCGGTTCTACGCCGGCGCACCGCTGATCGCGGATGACGGGGTTTCGCTCGGCTCGCTCTGCGTCCTTTCGCCCGAGCCGCGTGCTGGGCTGACCCCGCTCCAGCACGACGGGTTGACCGTGCTCGCCACGGCGGTGATGCGACGCCTGAATATGTCGCGCCGGACGATCGAGGGCGATGCTGCGGCCAGGCTCAGCGACAGCCGCTTTCGCAAGCTTGCCGATTCGATGCCGCAGATCGCGTGGTCGGCGGACAGCGCGGGGACGGTCGATTACTTCAGCAAGCGGTTCAATCGCTTTGCCGGGGTCAGCGACGAATTCGCCAGCAGCGACTGGGGCCAGTTCGTCCATCCCGAGGATGTGCCCGCCGCGCTCGAGGCGTGGAAGCACGCGCTGACCACGGGCAAGCCCTACGATGTCGAATACCGCCTGCGCCGCCACGACGGCGAGTGGCGCTGGATGATGGGCGCGGCGCTGCCCAATCACCGCAGCGATGGCACGATCGACCGGTGGTACGGCACGATCACCGATATTCACGAATCCAAGCGCCTGCTCGAAGCGCGCGACTTGCTCGCGCGTGAACTGGCGCACCGGATCAAGAACATCTTTGCCGTGATGACCGGGCTCGTCCGGCTCAAGGCTCGCGGTCATCCCGAAAGCCGCGCGTTCGCCGAAGAACTTGCCGGATCGATCGGAGCGCTTGGCCGGGCCCATGATTTCGTTCGCCCCGATACCGGCGGCGATGACGATGAGAGCAGGGGCAACTCGCTTCACGGACTGCTTGCGCATCTGTTCGAACCGTACCGCTCGGGCGAGGACAATCGCGTGACTGTGAGCGGCGACGACGCGCCGATCACGGTACGCTCGGCCACCCCGGTGGCGATGGTCTTCCACGAGCTCGCGACCAATTCGAGCAAGTATGGAGCGCTGTTCGCGCCCGCCGGCAGCGCCGCCATTGCGATCGCGCGCGATTCCGAACATCTTACCCTGGAATGGACCGAACGGGGCGGCCCTGCCGTCGAAGCGCCCGCGGCGACCGGCTTCGGCACGCGCCTGATCGACGCCAGTATCACCAGCCAGTTGCACGGGACGATCGAGCGCCGCTGGGAGCCTGCGGGCTTTGCCGCGACGATCCGGATCCCGCTCGCGGCCCTTTGATCTGCGCGCCGGGTTCGCCGTCATCGCCAGCGCCCCCCCTTCGCTGACCTTTACCGCGGTCGAAAAGCGCTTCGCTGCGGTCACCGCGGTCGGCGGGGTCGATCTGGCGATTGCGCCGGGGAGCTTCGTCGCCTTGGTCGGTGCGTCGGGAGCGGGCAAATCGACGTTGCTGCGGATGGTCAACCGCCTGATCGAACCCGATAGCGGCACGGTGCTGATCGATGGCGAGCCGGTTTCCGCCGGTCCCGCGCCCGCGCTGCGCCGCCGGATCGGCTACGTGTTCCAGGACATCGGCCTGTTTCCGCACATGACCGTGGGCGAGAACGTGGGGATCGGCTTGCGCCTGGCGGGGGCGGCAAATCCGGCTCGGGTCGCGCAGATGCTCGCGCTGGTCGAGCTCGACCCGGCGCTGGCGGCGCGGCTGCCGCACGAACTTTCGGGCGGGCAGCGCCAACGTGTCGGCGTGGCCCGCGCGCTCGCACCGGCGCCCAGGCTGTTGCTGATGGACGAACCGTTCGGCGCGCTCGACCCCGTGACCCGCCACGCGCTCGGCCAGCGCGTCCGCGCGCTGCACGGCGAGCTCGGGCTGACCACGGTGATGGTCACCCACGACATTGCCGAGGCACTGCTCCTGGCGACGCGCGTGGTGGTGATGGCCGCGGGGCAGATCGTCGCCGACGAATTGCCGCAGGCGCTGCTTGGCGGGGCGGGCGGGGCGCAGGCGCAGGCGCTGGTGGCGGTGCCGCGCGACAGGGCGCGCGCGCTCGCGGGCATGACGAAATGAGCGGAGTTGCCGCCGCGCTGTGGGACCTGCGCGATGCGCTTGCCGCGCACGTCCTGCTCAGCGCCGCCGCGCTCGGGTTGGGGATCGTCATCGCGCTGCCGCTGGCGGTGTGGGCGAGCCGCAGCGCGCGGGTGGCGCGCACGGCGCTGGGCGCGGCCAGCCTGATCCAGACGATCCCGGCGCTGGCGCTGCTCGCGCTGTTTTTTCCGTTGCTGCTGAGCTTGCGTGCGGTGTTCGGGCAAGGCCTGCCGACATTGGGCTTCCTCCCTGCGTTGCTTGCGCTGGCGCTTTACGCGGTGCTGCCGATCCTGCGCAATGCGGTTACCGCGCGGCAGACGATGGACGCGGGCGTACTCGATGCCGCCGATGCAGTGGGGATGACCCCCGCGCAGAAGCTCCGCTTGGTCGAGGCGCCGCTGGCCTCGCCGTTCGTGATGGCGGGGATCCGCACCGCCGCGGTGTGGACGATCGGCGCGGCCACGCTGGCAACGACCGTGGGCCAGGCGAGCCTGGGCGATCCGATCTTCGCAGGGCTCCAGACGCAGAACTGGGCGCTGGTCCTGGCCGGGTGCATCGCCGCGGCCGGGCTGGCGCTGGCCGCCGACGGCGCGCTCGCGCTGGCCGAACGCGGACTGGCCCATCGCCGCCCGCTGCTGGTCTGGGCCGGGCTGGGGATCGTCGCGGCGGGGCTGGCGTGGGCCGCGCTGGCGGGACGCGCCCCGGCGCAGGAGGCCGGGCGCCCGGTGGTGACGATCGGCGCCAAGAATTTCTCCGAGCAATACATCCTCGCCCGGCTGATCGGGCTGCGGCTGGAACGGGCGGGCTATACGGTGCGCTACCGCGAGGGGCTCGGCTCGGCGGTCATCTACGGCGCGGTGAAGAGCGGCGCGATCGACGTCTATGTCGATTACGCGGGGACGCTGTGGGCCAACGAGATGAAACGCACCGGCACGCTCCCCCGCGCGGCGATGGTCGCAGCGATCGGCGCGTGGAGCCCGCGGCCCGAAGGAGGCGGCGTGCGGATGCTCGGTGCGCTGGGGTTCGAGAACGCTTATGCCTTCGCGATGAACGGCGCGGCGGCGCGGGCCAAGGGCATCGCCAGCCTGTCCGATCTGGCACGCGCCGCGCCTGGGCTGACGCTGGGTTCGGATCTCGAGTTTCTCCAGCGGCCCGAGTGGCGCTCGGTCAAGGCGGCCTACGGGCTCGACTTCGGCAGGACCCGCAACTTCGCGCCGAGCTTCATGTACGACGCGCTGCGCGGGAACGAGGCCGATGTGATCTCGGCGTTCAGCTCGGACGGGCGGATCGCGGCGGACAGGCTCGTGGTGGTGAGCGACCCCAAGGGCGCGCTGCCATCCTACGATGCGTTGCTGCTGGTCGCGCCAGGCAGAGCGCAGGACGCGCGGTTCGTGGCCGCACTAAAGCCGCTGGTCGGCGCGATTTCGGTCGAGACCATGCGCGCCGCCAACTACGCGGTCGACCGCAGCGACGCCGCCAAGCGCACCCCGCAGGCAGTGGCGCGCGACCTCGACCGCCACCTTGCAGAGGGCCAGAACCTTGCGGAGGGCCAGTGACCCCGGCATGACGCGCTGATGGATACTGCACACGATCATGATGTCATCGTCGTCGGCTCGGGTGCGGCCGGGCTCACCGCCGCGCTGGCGCTCGCCGAAAAGGTGCGCGTCCTGGTCCTCGCCAAGGGCACGCTGACCGGCGGGTCGACCGCATGGGCGCAGGGCGGGATCGCCGCGGTGCTCGACGCGGGCGATACGTTCGAGAACCACATCCGCGATACCATGGTCGCGGGCGCCGGGCTGAACCGGCTCGAGACGGTCGAATACGTCATCGAGCGCGCGCCGCATTCGATCGAGCGGCTGGTCGAGCTCGGCGTGCCGTTCAACAAGGCCGAGGATTTTGGGGCGACCGACCTCCACCTCACGCGCGAGGGTGGGCACAGCCACCGCCGCATCGTCCACGTCGCCGATGCGACTGGGTGGGCAGTCCAGGAAGCGCTTCTCAAGGCGGCCGAGGCGCACCCCAACATCACCCTGCTTCCCGGGCAGACCTGCATCGACCTGATCACCGGCAAGCACGAGGAACGCTATTCCGGATCGGGCCGCGTCTGGGGGGTCTACGCGCTCGACGAGGCCACGGGCAAAGTCGCCGCGCATACCGGGCGTGCGACCGTGCTGGCGACGGGCGGCGCAGGCCGCGTCTACCTGTTCAGCACCGCACCGCGCGGCGCCACCGGAGACGGCATCGCGATGGCGTGGCGCGCGGGTTGCCGCGTCGGCAACATGGAAATGATGCAGTTCCACCCGACCTGCCTCTACCACCTCGAAACCAAGAACTTCCTGATCACCGAGGCGGTGCGCGGCGAAGGCGGACGGCTGATCAACCCCAAGACCGGCCACCGCTACATGCCCGATTACGACGAGCGCGCCGAGCTTGCCCCGCGCGATATCGTCGCGCGCGCCAACGATGCCGAGATCAAGCGCGACGGGCTCGACTACGTCCACCTCGACATCAGCCACCAGCCCGCCGAGTTCGTGAAGCACCACTTCCCCAACATCTACGAAAAGCTGATGGGGCTGGGGATCGACATGACCACCTCGCCGATCCCGGTGGTTCCAGCGCAGCACTATACCTGCGGCGGGATCGTGATCGACCTGGCCGGGCGGACCGACCTGCCGGGCTTGTACGCCGCGGGCGAATGCACCGAAAGCGGCCTGCACGGCGCCAACCGCCTCGCCTCCAACAGCCTGCTCGAATGTTTCGTCTTCGGCGAGGCGGCGGCGGCGGACATCCTCGCGCGGTGGGACGAATTCGAGGCCCCGCCACCGATCCGCGCGTGGGACGAAAGCCGCGTCACCGACAGCGACGAGGAAGTCGTCATCCAGCAGAACTGGACCGAGATCCGCCGCTTCATGTGGAACTACGTCGGGATCGTGCGCACGACCAAGCGCCTCGAACGCGCGGCGCACCGGATCCGGCTTTTGACCGGCGAGATCGAGGATTACTATGGCCACTTCCGCGTCACCACCGGGCTGATCGAACTGCGCAACCTGCTCCAGACCGCAGACCTCATCGTCCGCAGCGCGCTCGCCCGCCACGAAAGCCGCGGACTGCATTACACGCTCGATTACCCGCAGACCGACGCGGTGGCCAAGGACACGGTGCTGGTGCCGTGAATCCGCTGCACCACCTCGATCGTCATCCTGAAACGAGTTCAGGATGACGAACGTATTTCAGTCGTGATGACGCAGAAAGGTCATAGCACATGCAGATCACCGCCAACGGCGTCACCCTCGAATACGAAACCTTTGGCAACACCGCCAACCCGCCGCTGCTGCTGATCATGGGGCTGGGCGCGCAGTTGACCTTGTGGCCCGAGGAGCTGGTCGAGGCGCTGGTTGCGCGCGGATATTACGTGATCCGTTATGACAACCGCGACATCGGGCTGAGCCAGAAGTTCAGCGATGCGGGCGTCCCCAACTTCAAGCGGGTGGCGCTGATGCGGCTGCTCGGTCTGCGTGCGCGGTTGCCGTACCGGCTCTCCGATATGGCCGCCGATGCGGTCGGGCTGCTGGATGCGCTGGGCATCGCCCGCGCGCATGTCGTGGGCGCTTCGATGGGCGGGATGATCGCGCAACTGGTCGCGGCGACCTATCCCGAGCGGGTGCTGTCGCTGACCTCGATCATGTCGACCACGGGCAACCGCCGGGTGCCGCCCGCGCGGCCCGAGGCGATGGCCGCGCTGCTCGACCGGCCGCCCGCGGGCGCGACGATCGAGGATATCTACCCGATCGGGATCAAGGTCTCGCGCGCTATCGGCAGCCCGGCCTATCCGGCGGAGGAAACGCGCCTGAAAGACCGCATCGCACGCGATTTCACGCGCAGTTACCACCCCACCGGCGCGGCACGGCAACTCGCCGCGATCGTCGACGACGGCGACCGGCGCAAACGGCTCAAGGCCGTCACCGCACCCACACTGGTGATTCACGGGGCCGACGATCCGCTGGTTCCGGTCGAGGGCGGGCGCGACACCGCGGCGAGTATTGCCGGAGCGCAGCTCAAGGTCATCCCCGGGATGGGCCACGACCTGCCGCTGCAACTGGTCGACGAGGTTGCCGACGCGATCGCGGGGATCGCGCGCTAGCGGTCGAGCGCGGCTTCTGCGGGCCCGAGCGCGCGGACCCACCAGCGGTGCGCGGCGATGATCGAGATCGCTGCGACCGCGGCCACTGCTGCAAGGAGGAGGAAGTATTTCTGCGGGCCGAGCGGCTCGTAGAACCGACCCATCCACCCGGCGATGAAATAGCTAACCGCCCCCGAGGCCTTGAGCAGCGCCATCATCATCGAGACTACCGATTGCGGCGAATCGCGGCTGACCAGCGCCTGCACCGGGGGTTCGATGAACGCGCCGTAACTGAAGTCCTGGATGACGAAGAACACCAGCCACGCCGCCAGCGGGGTGACCGGCGTGCCGGCGATGGCCGCGGCGAACAGCCATGACAGCACGATGCCGACGAGCCCGATCCCGGTTTTGGTGACATCGCCGAGATCGGCGCCGCGGCGGCGCTCGAGCGCGAGCGAAACGCGGTTGCCGAACATCACTCCGGCAATCGTGACGATGCCGTCGAAGATACCGATCCACGTCACCGGCATCTCGAAGCCGAAGATCGTCCGGTCGACATGGGTGTCCGCCCACACGTACATCAGCGCGTACGACTGGCTCGCCGCCGCAAAGTACAGCATGTAGGGAACGAACAGCAGCAGCAGGATCACCCCGACCTTGCGCCATTCGGCGGGGGTCAGCGCCACTTTCGGCGCGCGCTCGCTGCGGGCCCGGAACGTATCGGGCGGCAGGTAGCGGCGCCCGGCGAGGTACGTCACCAGCGCGACGATCATGCCGACGCCGGCGACCCCGAAGCCGAGGTGCCACGAGACCTTTTCGCCCAGCGTGCCGATCGCCAGCGGCGCGACCAGCGCGCCGAGGTTGAGCGTGATCAGATAGACGCCGTAAGCGCGGGTGCGGCGCGGATCCTCGAGCGCGTAAAGCGCGCCGACTTGCGCGGCCATGTTGCCGATCAGGCAGCCCGCGCCAAGGATCAGCAAGGTCAGCGCGATCAGGAACAGCGGCTCGAACGCCATTGCCAGGTGGCCCCCCGCCATCAGCACGCAGCCGATGGTGACCGTGCGCGTGCGCCCGAGCACCCGGTCGCCGAGCCACGCCCCGGCGATCGGGGTCAGATAGATCAACCCCGAATACAGTCCGTAAGTCTGCGCGGCGAAAGCCAGATCGGTGAGCCGGCCGGTGATCGCCTCAATCCCGCCGCGGAAGCCTGCCAGCCCGACCACGGTCGCGGCGTGCTGGGGCAGCAGCAGATACTTGGTCATGTACAGCAGGAGCAGCGCCTGCATGCCGTAGAACGAGAACCGCTCCCACATTTCGGTGGTGGCCAGCACGGTCAGCCCGCGCGGGTGGCCGAACAGTTCGCGCTGCGGGACTGCGCGTAGCGGCGGAGGCGGAAGCGCGGTTTCGCTCATGCCGGCGACCACAGCATCGTCCAGAAATGCGGACCGCCGCCGGAGATGTCGTATTCGCCGGTGATCGCGAACCCAAGGCTTTGGTACAGGCCGACGTTGCTTTGCGTGGCGGTTTCGAGGAACACTGGCAGCCCGGCGGCGCGCGCACGCTCCTGACCGGCGCGGATCGCGGTGCCGCCCCAGCCTTTGCCCTGAAACGCCGGATCGACCCCGGCGAAATGGAGGTGCGAAAAGCGCAGGTCTTTGGGCTGGTGCGCCTCGATCGCGCTCGACAGGCGCAGCGCCCGACCCAGGTTGCCGCCGAGTGCGCGCCAATATGCGGGGAGCGCGCCCGCCATCCGCCACAGCGGAACGTGGAGATTATCGGGGCCGCGCCACAGCGTGACCACCTCGCTCTGCGGAGAATGCAGCGCGTGCCCGGCGGCAAGGTCCTCCGCGACGATCAGCGGGAAAAACCGCTCGAGCCGCCGCACCCGCTCGGCCCGGTCGGGGATCATGTACGACATTGCCGGGTCGTCGGCGAAGGCCGCGGCCAACGTTCGCGCCAGCGCGGGCGCATTCGCGTCGCCTGCGATGCCGATCGCGGGGCGCGGCGCGGGTCGAGCTTCGCTCAGACCCCCCAGCCCAGCTGGCGCCCGACGAAGATCAGCAGCATCGCGCCGATGATCGAGGCGATCCACCCGGCGCGGTGAAACCCCGAAGCGCCGCGACTGGTGACGAGCCCGGCGAGCAGCGATCCGGCGATGCCCAGCCCGATCGTCCACAACCACCCCAGGCCCACCGCGCCGGGATAGAAATATCGCGCCAGGATCCCGACGATGAGGCCCGAGATGATGGCACTGACGATGTTGATCATGGGCGGGTCCTCGGCGGGAACGGGGGCACGATTGCCGCGGTGAGTATTCCGCATCGCCGCCTTCTGCACAAGCCGTGCGCGGGGGGGCGGATACCGCCGCGAGCAAGATCGTTTCGCCCTGAGATTCTTTCGTAATTTGCGCTCGGCGAAGGACCGCCGGGCAAGGCGTCCCCGGATAATTATTTTCGCCGGTCGTTTTGACTCTTGCGCAGCGCACGAAGTCCGCAAGCCCCGCGCGTCGCTGCACTGCAACAAGGCGGCGCGCGCGCGCCATGCGGTCCCGGGGATGGTTACTGGAGGATTTACCTACTTGCGCGCGAATCAGGAAAAGGCACTATGGCTAGTGGGCCGGGATACGGGGGGCCTCTAGACCTTGAGTTGTCCGGTTCGGCACAGTTCCGCCGTGATCGACGATTCGCGGGCGGCGAAGGGGCGTTCACAAGCCCTGTTGCCGGCCTGGCGGGGACGA
Source organism: Novosphingobium sp. (assembly GCA_025356575.1). Classification (GTDB taxonomy): domain Bacteria; phylum Pseudomonadota; class Alphaproteobacteria; order Sphingomonadales; family Sphingomonadaceae; genus Novosphingobium. The sequence continues at coordinate 1,463 of JANXSP010000038.1, read as the reverse complement.
AACGGGGATAAGTTTTTCCCCGTCGCGGCCCCCGGTTTGCTACAAGGGTCGCTTGCCCGCCGAATCGAACACAAGCGGAACATCGCGGGAATTTCCGCGGAGATTTTTTGGGGGCTTCGAAGCGTGGATTTCAGCAAGGGACCGGACGCCGGTCATGACGATGCAGCGGGTTTCGAATTCGCGCCGGTGCAGACAGCGGGCCATCCGGCGCCCCGCGATAAGGAGGCGGGTGAGCGCCCGGCGATGACGATGAGCGACAAGAGCGATAGCGGAACGGCGGAACTGGTGAGCGGCGATGTCAACGTCGCCGAGATGATTGGCGCGGCGCTGGTCGATCAGGTGCGCGCCGATGTCGCGAACGCGGCGACTCCGATTTCTGCCGCCACCAAAAAGCCGCCCGAGGATTCGCACGCGATCAACGCGCGGCGCTTCACGATCGTCACCGACACCTCGCGCGATGCGCTGCTGACGCTGTTCGGCAAGGACACGCTCGACGATCGCTACCTGCTCCCCGGCGAAAACTACCAGGACCTGTTCGCGCGCGTCGCCGATGCCTATGCCGACGACCAGGCGCACGCCCAGCGGCTCTACGACTACATTTCCAAGCTGTGGTTCATGCCCGCGACCCCGGTGCTATCGAATGGCGGCACGGGCCGCGGGTTGCCCATCAGCTGCTACCTCAACTCGGTCGACGATAGCCTCGAGGCGATCGTCGGGACGTGGAACGAGAACGTCTGGCTCGCATCGCGCGGCGGCGGGATCGGCACCTACTGGGGCAACGTCCGCGGGATCGGCGAACCCGTCGGGCTCAACGGCAAGACCAGCGGGATCATCCCGTTCGTGCGGGTGATGGACAGCCTGACTCTCGCGATCAGCCAGGGCTCGCTGCGCCGCGGGTCGGCCGCGGTCTATCTCGACGTCTCGCACCCCGAGATCGAGGAGTTCCTCGAGATCCGCAAACCGTCGGGCGATTTCAACCGCAAGGCATTGAATCTCCACCACGGCGTCCTCCTCACCGACGAATTCATGGAAGCCGTCCGTGCGGGCGCCTCGTTCGACCTCAAGAGCCCCAAGACCGGCGAAGTCCGCGGCACCGTCGACGCGCGCAGCCTGTTCCAGAAGCTGGTCGAGACCCGGCTGGCCACGGGCGAGCCGTATATCGTGTTCTCCGACACGGTGAACCGGATGATGCCCAAGCATCACCGCGAACTGGGCCTCAAGGTCTCGACCTCGAACCTGTGCTCGGAAATCACCCTGCCGACGGGGCGCGATCACCTCGGCAACGACCGCACCGCGGTGTGCTGCCTGTCCTCGCTCAACCTGGAAACCTGGGACGAGTGGCATCAGGACGACCGGTTCATCGAGGACGTCATGCGCTTCCTCGACAATGTCCTGCAGGACTATATCGACCGCGCGCCTGACGAAATGGCTCGCGCCAAGTATTCGGCAATGCGCGAACGCTC
>JANXSP010000013.1 GCA_025356575.1 Novosphingobium sp. | reverse complement strand
ATATTTGCTGCTCGCCAGATCGTCGGCCATCGCCTGCACTTCGAGGATGTGGAGCCCGCAGAATGCCGAGATCTGCTCGAACGTCAGGCTGGTGGTATCGACAAGCCACGAAGCCGTCGCATGCGGCATCAGCGGGTAGATTTGGCTCACGGGGTCTCTCCAAACGCCCATCGGCGTACAAAATATAAGGGCCGCCCCTTGCGGAGCGGCCTGACTATGCGGGATGTAGGCGGGATGGCGTAAAAGGGCAAGGAAGGAAGCGGAGTGCCCCCGCCAAGGCGCCAAGGCGCTAAGCGGTTCCGTTTGAGGCTTCCCTCCCCGTTCGACCCGAGGAGGGCGAAGCTCGTCTCGAAAAAGTGTGCGTTGGGCATTTGGTTCGAGACGAGCACTCGACAGGAACTGGGTCTCTCTTCACCACGAACGGGTATTCGAACCTTGGATCGTATCCCTAAACCTCCAGCACGATCTTCCCGATATGATCGCCCGCTTCCATCCGCGCGTGCGCATCGGCGGCATTGGCGAGCGGGAAGGCGCGGTCCATGACCGGGCGGATCTCGCCGCTTTCGAACAGCGGCCAGACGGTGCGGGCGATTTCCTGCGCGAGGAGCACTTTGAACTCGGTCGTCCGCGGGCGCAGCGTCGAGCCGCTCAGGGTCAGGCGCTTGCGCATGATTTCGGCCATGTTGAGCTCGGCACGCACGCCGCCTTGCACCGCGATGGTAACGTGGCGGCCATCCTCGGCAAGGCACTTGAGGTTGCGCGCGACATAATCGCCCGCAACCATGTCGAGCACCAGGTTCACGCCCTTGCCCGCGGTGAACTCGGCCACCGCTTCGACGAAATCCTGCGCCTTGTAGTCGATCGCCAGGGTCGCCCCGATCTCGCGCGCGGCGGCGCACTTTTCGGGCCCGCCGCAAGTGACCAGCACCTGCATCCCGAAGGCGCGCGCGAGCAGGATCGCCATCGAACCGATCCCGCTGGTCCCGCCATGGACGAGGATCGTCTCGCCCTCGCGCGCCCAGCCGCGCTCGAACACGTTGTGCCACACGGTGAACAGCGTTTCGGGAATCGCCGCGGCCTGGTCCAGCGGCATGTCCGCGGGGACCGGCAGGCACATCTCGGCCACCGCGATGCAATATTCCGCATAGCCGCCGCCGGCGACCAGCGCGCAGACCTGCTGGCCGAGCAATGCCGGCTCGACACCCGCGCCCAGCGCGGCGATCGTTCCGGAAATCTCCAGCCCGGGGATCGGCGAGGCGCCCGGCGGGGCCGGATAGAACCCCATGCGCTGGATCACATCGGGGCGGTTGACCCCGGCGAACGCGACCTTGACGAGGACTTCGCCCGCCCCCGGGCGCGGCATTGCCATCGTTTCGGGGCGGAGCACCTCGGGCGGCCCCGGCGCGGCGAAGCCCACCACGGTGATCGATTCCGGCAGTCCATCCGTGATTGTTTCGGACATTGCTCGTGCGCCCCACATGCGCCCCTGTTGCGAAAGGGTCACGCTTCGATTGCCGATAGCTGCGCGCCCGGTTGACAGCAAGCGCGCGGCGCAGGATGCTGCACTGCGATGGATGACGACGAGCGCCCCCGGCCCTCGGGCGATGCCGCGAGCCTTCTCGCGAAAGAGGCGCTCGACCCCTATTCGCGCGCCGAACTGGACGATCGGATCGCGCTGCTCGAGACCGAGATCGCCCGCGTTGCCGCGCACCGCGACAAGGGCCAGGCCCACCGCGCCGCGGCCGACCTGCTGTTCGGATCGGCGCGATCCACATGACATTGCGCGGCACCCTTCACGAGGCCAGCCCGCGCTCCCATATATGTTCGGTACTCCCGCCTAAGGACGCCTGATGCCCAGTTTTGCCTCGAGCCTCGAGAAGACCCTCCACGCCGCGCTGGCCAATGCGGGGGAGCGCAGCCACGAGTACGCCACGCTCGAACATCTACTGCTCGCGCTGATCGACGATCCCGATGCGGCGCAAGTGATGCAGGCCTGCGGAGTCGATCTCGGCGATCTGGGCGAGGTGGTGAAGCAGTACCTCGATCAGGAATATCAGTCGCTCAAGACCGCGGAGAAGGGCGAGCCTTCGCCGACCGCGGGGTTCCAGCGGGTGATCCAGCGCGCGATCCTCCACGTCCAGTCATCGGGCAAGGATACCGTGACCGGCGCCAATGTACTGGTCGCGCTGTTTTCCGAACGCGATAGCTACGCGGTCTATTTCCTCCAGCAGCAGGACATGAGCCGGCTCGACGCGGTCAGCTTCATCAGCCACGGCATCGGCAAGGGCGGCAAGCGGATCGAGGATCGCAGCCCCAAGGGCAGCGCCGACAGCGACGGCGCCCCGCCCGAGGACAAGGACGAGAGCAAGGCCGATCCCAAGGGGAAAAAGGAAACCGCGCTGGACCAGTTCACCGTCAACCTCAACGAGAAGGCGCTGGCGGGCAAGATCGACCCGCTGATCGGGCGCGGGCCCGAGGTCGACCGGACGATCCAGATCCTTTGCCGCCGGTCGAAGAACAACCCGCTCTATGTCGGCGATCCCGGCGTCGGCAAGACCGCGATCGCCGAGGGCCTGGCGCGCAAGATCGTCGAGGGCGATGTCCCCGAGGTGCTGACCGAAGCGGTAATCTACAGCCTCGACATGGGCGCGCTGCTGGCGGGCACCCGGTATCGCGGCGATTTCGAGGAGCGGCTCAAGCAGGTCGTCTCCGAGCTGGAAAAAATGCCGCACGCGGTGCTGTTCATCGACGAAATCCACACCGTGATCGGCGCCGGTGCGACCAGCGGCGGGGCGATGGATGCATCGAACCTGCTCAAGCCCGCGCTCAGCGGCGGGGCGATCCGCTGCATCGGCTCGACCACCTACAAGGAGTTCCGCAACCACTTCGAAAAGGACCGCGCACTGCTGCGCCGGTTCCAGAAGATCGACGTCAACGAACCCACGATCGAGGACACGATCAAGATCCTCAAGGGCCTCCTCAGCGCGTTCGAGGACCATCACAAGGTCAAGTATACCCCCGACGCGATCAAGACCGCGGTCGAGCTGTCGGCGCGCTATATCAACGACCGCAAGCTGCCCGACAAGGCGATCGACGTGATCGACGAGGTCGGCGCGATGCAGATGCTGTTCCCGCCGAGCAAGCGCAAGAAGACCATCACCGCGCGCGAGATCGAGGCTGTGATCGCGACGATGGCCCGGATCCCGCCCAAATCGGTATCGAGCGACGACCGCAGCGTGCTCGAACATCTTGACCGCGATCTCAAGCGTGTGGTGTTCGGCCAGGACAAGGCGATCAGCGTGCTGTCGAGCGCGATGAAGCTGAGCCGGGCCGGGCTGCGCGATCCCGACAAGCCGATCGGCAGCTTCCTGTTCAGCGGCCCGACGGGCGTGGGCAAGACCGAGGTGGCCAAGCAGCTTGCCGAGATCATGGGCATCCCGATCCAGCGCTTCGACATGAGCGAATACATGGAGCGTCACTCGGTCAGCCGGCTGATCGGTGCGCCTCCGGGCTATGTCGGGTTCGACCAGGGCGGACTGCTGACCGATGCGGTCGACCAGCAGCCGCACTGCGTCCTGCTGCTCGACGAGATCGAGAAAGCCCACCCCGACCTGTTCAACATCCTGCTCCAGGTAATGGACCACGGCAAGCTGACCGATCACCACGGCAAAACGGTCGATTTCCGCAACGCGGTGCTGATCATGACGACCAACGCCGGGGCCAGCGACATGGCGCGTCAGGGCATCGGCTTCGGCGACGTGAGCAAGGAAGACGCGGGCGACGAGGCGGTCAAACGCATGTTCAGCCCCGAGTTCCGCAACCGGCTGGATGCGATCGTGCCGTTCTCCTACCTGCCGACCGAGGTCATCAGCCGCGTGGTCGACAAGTTCATCCTCCAGCTCGAGCTCCAGCTGGCCGAACAGAACGTCCACATCCAGTTCGACGGCGATGCGCGCGCCTGGCTCACCGAGAAAGGCTATGACAAGCTCTATGGTGCGCGCCCGATGGCGCGGTTGCTCCAGGACAAGGTCAAGCAGCCGCTTGCCGAGGAACTCCTGTTCGGCAAGCTGCGCCACGGCGGCGAAGTCCACGTCGGGTTCAAGGACGGCGAGCTCAGCTTCGAACTGACCCCCGCGCCGCCCAAGCTGGGCAAGAGCAAAATCGCCAAGCCTGCGGCCAAATCGCGCGGCAAGGCCAAGGCGGCAGAGGGAAGCGAGGAGGGGGAGGGGTAGCAACCCCGCCCCCCACCAGGGGCCTGTGGTTCGACACGAGCTCTCGACAAGAGCTCGGTTTCTGCTCGCCGCGAACGGGTTTTTCACCAGCTCCGATCATCCCGGGGAGAGCGAAGCCCGTCTCGAGCGATCTCAGGAACGGATCGCCGCCCACCTCCGTTTGCCCTGAGGAGGCCGCAGGCCGTCTCGAAGGATCGCTCCCCGAACATGCCCGCCGACTTCTCCTGGATCAGGCCCGAGCCGTGGGGCATCCATGTTGTCCCCGCCGATGCGTGGATCGATCCGGCGCGGCCGGTGGAGCGCGCGTTGGTGACGCATGGCCATGCCGATCACGCGCGCGGCGGGCACGGCCAGACGGTCGCCACCCCGGCAACGCTCGCGATCATGAAGCTGCGCTACCAGACCGACGCCGGCGCCACGCCAGTCGAATACGGCGAGACGATCGCGCTACCCGGTGACATCAAGGCGACATACCTGCCTGCCGGACACGTTCTCGGCTCGGCGCAGATCCTGCTCGAGCATGCGGGCGAGCGGGTCATCGTCACCGGTGACTACAAGCGCCGTGCCGACCCGACCTGCCCGCCGTTCGAAGTCACCAAGTGCGACGTGTTCATTACCGAGGCGACATTCGGCCTCCCTGTGTTCCGCCACCCGCCGATCGGCGAAGAGATTGCCAAGCTCCTGGGCGCCTTGGCCGAAGAGCCCGAGCGCTGCGTGCTGGTCGGAGCCTATGCGCTGGGCAAGGCGCAGCGGGTGATCGCCGAACTGCGCGCGGCGGGGCACAGCGCGCCGATCTATCTCCACGGCGCTATGGAAAAGATGTGCCGGCTCTACGAGGAGTTCGGCGTGCCGCTGGGCGATCTGCGGCTGGTGGCGGACGCCCCCAAGGGCGCGCTGGCGGGACAGATCGTAGTCTCGCCGCCTTCCGCGCTCAACGACCGCTGGAGCCGGCGTCTGCCCGACCCGATCACCGCGATGGCATCGGGGTGGATGCGCGTGCGCGGGCGCGCCCGCCAGCGGATGGTCGAACTGCCGCTGGTGATATCGGACCATGCCGATTGGGACGAGCTGACCCGCACGATCGAGGAAGTGAACCCCGCCGAAAGCTGGATCACCCACGGGCGCGAAGAAGCACTGCTACGCTGGTGCCAGCTCCACCAGCGCAAGGCGCGCTCGCTCGCTCTCGTGGGGTACGAGGACGAAGATGACTGATCCGGGCGCGAAGCCCGGCGCAGGCCTACTTGATCGCGGCGAGGTCGGCCGAAACCTTGGCCAGACGCTCGGGCGTCAGGCGATCGGGCGCGTAACCGGCGAGCTGGGTCAGGCTGATCGTCTTGATCATCTCGTAACGCTCATTGGTGGTAAGCCCGGGCAAGTCGGCATCGAGCACGGCCTTGCCCGCGGCGTTGGCGGCAATTGCCTCGATCGGGGTATCGAGCGTAAAGGCGGCGGCTGCAGTCGGCGCGGCAGCGGAAACGGGCGCAGCGGCAGCAGGGGCGGCAGCAGCAGGAGCGGCAGCTTGCGCGGCGAACGGAACGAAAACGAGCGCGAGAACGGCGTATTTCACCATGTCGAAGAATCCTTGGCGGTTGAATTTGCGGGTCATTTAGCCGCCGCCGGGGCCGCTGCATAGATGGAAGCGTTCGCCGCCCTGGTCGATGCGCTGGTCTATACCCGCAGCCGCAACGCCAAGCTGGCGAAGATCGCGGCGTACCTGCGCGAGACCCCCGATCCCGATCGCGGCTGGGCGCTCGCCGCGCTGACCGATGGGCTCGATTTCCCCGCGGTCAAATCGTCGACGATCCGCGGGTTGCTGACTGAGCGCGTCGACCCGGTGCTCTACGCGCTCAGCCGCGACTACGTTGGCGATACCGCGGAAACCGCGAGCCTGCTCTGGCCCGAACCGATCGGCCAAGTCGCGCCGCCGCCCACGGTGAGTGAGGCGGTAGCGGCATTGTCGGCGATGACCCGCGCGAGCGTCGCGATCGACTTGGCGCACCTGCTCGACCGGCTCGACGATTCGGGCCGCTATGCGCTGCTCAAGCTGGCGACCGGGGCGATGCGAATCGGGATTTCGGCGCGACTGGCCAAGGTGGCGTTTGCGCAGGCGTTCGCGGTCGGCATCGACGATGTCGAGGAATACTGGCACGGCCAGACTGCGCCTTACGCCCCGCTGTTCGACTGGGCGGCAAACGGCGCGGCCCCGCCCGATACCGAAGCTTTGCCGCTGTTCCGTCCGTTCATGCTCGCGCATCCGCTCGACGAGACCGTGATCGACATGGCCGAATATACCGCCGAGTGGAAATGGGACGGCATCCGCGTCCAGATCGTCCATGTGAATGGTGAAACCCGCGTCTACTCGCGCTCGGGCGACGACATTTCCGGCACGTTTCCAGAGATCGCGGGCGCAATGCAGATCCCCTGCGTGCTCGACGGCGAACTGCTCGTGCGCGGCAGCCACCAGGGCGGCGCGGCGGGCGGCGACACCCAGGGCGGCGCGGCCAGCTTCAACGCGCTCCAACAGCGGCTTGGACGCAAGACCGTGTCCAAGGCGATGCTGAGCGAATACCCGGCGTTCGTCCGGCTCTACGACCTGCTGATCGCCGAGGGCGAGGACTGGCGCCCGCACGCGTGGGAGCAGCGCCGCGCCGCACTCGAAGCCTTCGTCCCGCGGCTCGATCCGGCGCGATTCGACATCTCCGGGGTCATCCCCGCCACAAGCCTCGACGAGCTTGCCGAAATCCGCAGCCGCGCGCGCGACGAGGCGATCGAGGGGGTGATGCTCAAGCGCCGCGACAGCCCATACGTGGCCGGGCGGCGCGCCGGGCTGTGGTACAAGTGGAAACGCGACCCGCTGCTGATCGACTGCGTGCTGATGTATGCCCAGCGCGGCAGCGGCAAACGCTCGAGCTTCTATTCGGATTTCACCTTCGGCTGCTGGAACGGCGATCCCGACGCGGGCGCCGAACTGCTGCCCGTGGGCAAGGCGTATTTCGGGTTCACCGACGAGGAACTCAAGTGGCTCGACCAGCACATCCGCACGCACACGCTGGCGCGGTTCGGCCCGGTGCGCGAGACCGACAAGAGCCTGGTGTTCGAGGTCGCATTCGATTCGGTCCACACCAGCAAGCGCCACAAATCCGGCGTGGCCATGCGCTTCCCCCGGATCAGCCGCATCCGCCGTGACAAGCCCGCGCACGAGGCCGACCGTCTCGACGCGCTGAAGGCGTTGATCAGCGATTGATCGCGCGGCGGGCTACGCTACACCGCGCGGCGACCCCTTCAGGAAAGTGCGCGCCATGACCATTGCCAGCCAGATCAAGCCGATTGTCGACCAGCAACTCGCCGTGCTCGATGGCCTGCTCGCCAAGGCCGCGGCGAATGGCGGCGACGCGCTGATGAGCGTGCGGCTGGCGGACGATATGGCGCCGCTGGCGGGGCAGGTGCGGATCGCCTGCGACCAGGTTTCCGCCGGGCTCAAGCGGCTCAGCGACAGCAAGGTCATGCTCGCCGACGAGGACGACACGACGATAGCCGAGGCGCGTGCACGGGTCGCCAAGGCGCGCGCCGCGGCAGCCGAGCAGGCCGACGACAGCTTCGTCGCCGACGACGCGCCGGTCGCGCTCAGCCTGCCCAACGGCATGAACTTCGCGATGCGCGCCGACGAATACGCCCGCGACTGGATGATCGCGCAGCTCTATTTCCACGTCGTCGCGGCGTACATGATCTTGCGCAACCAGGGCTTGGCGGTGGGGAAGGCGGACTTCGTGGGATACATCGCGCGGTATGCGAAGGCGCCTGCGGCTTAGGAGGCCCGGGCTTCGCCGGTCTCGGGTCCTTCGAGACGGGCTTCGCCCGCCTCAGGACGAACGGATGTTGGAAGTCCCAAACACGGCCGCATGCGCCTTCGCGTTTTCCACATAATGCGCGGTGCCCATGCGCATCCCCATGATCGCCATCTCGTCGAGCTCGCGCATGAACCGCGCCGGGCGGCCGCCCCACAGCTGGCGCGCTTCGATGACCTTGCCTTCGGTCAGCATCGCCCCCGCGGCGAGCATCGCGTCGCTGCCGATCCGCGCCTTGTTCATCACGATCGCGCCGAGCCCGACGAACGCCCGGTCTTCCAGCACGCAACCGTGGATCATCGCCATGTGGCCGACCAGCACGTCGTCGCCGATTAGCGTCGGCGAGCCGCCCGGATCGCCGGGGCGCGGCGGATCGCAGTGGACCACGCTGCCGTCCTGGATATTGCTGCGCGCGCCGATCACGATCCGGCTGACATCGGCGCGCAGCACGCAGTTGTACCAGACGCTCGCGCCCTCGCCGATCTCGACATCGCCGATGATCCGGCACCCCGGGGCGATGAACGCGGTGGGGTGGATGCGCGGGGTTTTGCCGTGAATCGAAACGATCGTGACATCGGGGCGATCGGGCGCGTCGTTCATCGTCATTTTCCCAGCATGTTGCGCCAGCGGATATAGGGTAGGATCGAGGCGTGGTCATCGGTCCATAGCGTCGGCGCGGGAGCGGGCAGCTTGCGCCACGGATACTGCTTCGCGCTCCCCATCAGCGCGGCGAGCTGCGCCCGATCGCGGGCCAGCGCGACCCACGAAGAGGCGGTGTTGTCGGTATGGCGCGGGGGATTATCGACCCGGATCGCGCTGGCCAGCCCGCGCTGCGCCGCGATCCGCGCGAGCACCGGCTCGAGCGCGATATAGCGGTTGGAGATGTGGACGAGGAGCACGCCGCGCGGGGCCAGCACGCGCTCGTACACGCCGAAGGCCTCGTCGGTGATCAGGTGAAGCGGGATGGCGTCGGACGAAAACGCATCGATGGCGAGCAGGTCGAGCGAACCCGGCGCACTTTTCGCCAGCGCCAGCCGCGCATCGCCGATCACGACCTGCGCGCCCGGGGCGCACGCGCCGAGATAGGTGAAGGTGCCATTGCGCGAGAGGCCGACGACCGCGGGATCGATCTCGAACACCCGCCAGCTTTCACCTGCGCGGTAATACGACGTGGCGGTGCCGGTGCCGAGCCCGACCAGTCCGATTCGCGCGCCGGGCCCGTAGAGCGCAGGCGCCCCGGCAAAGGCGATGCCCAGGCCCGAACCCGCGCCGTAATAGGTCGTCGCGGTGCAGCGCCGCGCCGGGTCGGTCCATTGCAGCCCGTGGAGCGTGGTCCCGTGGGCGAGCGTGCGCTCGTGCGTATCGGGGTAATCGCGGACGGTGTAGATCCCGAAATAGCTGCGCGTGCGCAGACCCTCGCGCGAGGTTTCGATCGTGTCGAGCGCGCCCTGCGCCAGCAACATCAGCGCGAAGACCATGAGGAACAGTACGCGGTGCCCGATCAGGAGCACGCCGCACACCGCGATGGCGATCGACCCGGCGAGCCATTGGGAGTGCGAAAAATCGAAGTCCTGCCAGGCATTGCGCTGAAGCACGGCGAGGATCGCGGCGGCGGCGAGCAACGTGATCCGGCCCGCCCAGGCCAGTTCGGGGCTGAGCCCGGGGAGCCTTTCCCACGCGATCAGCGGTCGCTGGTCGATCAGCAGCGCGGCGGCGATCACCAGCAGCGGGTGTTCCCATGCCCAGTCGAACACCAGCGGGGCGATCAGCGCGCAAAGGATGCCCCCGGCGACCCCGCCCGCCGACATCACCAGGTAGAACAGCGTCAGCCGCGCGGGTTCGGGGCGCAGCGCATAAAGCCGCGCGTGGAGTGCAACCGCGATCACGAACAGCAGCGCAAGGCTGGCGAAGACCAGCGCGAGCGAGCCCGTGCTGCGGCTGACCATCGCCAGCCCGCCGCACAGCAGCAGCACGACCGGGGCGAAGCGCGCGATCAGGTTGGCGGCGCCGCGGCGGTCGGCGAACGCCGGGACGAAGCTGAGCAAGTACAGTCCCAGCGGGATGACCCACAGCAGCGGCATCGCGAACAGGTCGGTGGTGAGGTGCGTGGTCGTCGACAGCATCAGCCCCGAGGGCACCGCGGCGAGGACCAGCCACAGCGCGATGCGGCGGGCAGGTATCGGCGCGGCGGGCGAGAGCCGCGCCCGCGATATCGTGTCCGCCCCGCGCCGCGACCACGCCGCCGCCGCAACCAGCGCCGCGAGCGCGGCGTACCCCGCGCTCCACCACAGCGCCTGCGTGCGCAGCGCGAGCAGCGGCTCGGCCAGCAGCGGATAGGCGATCAGCCCGGCGAAGCTGCCGAAGTTGGATGCCGCATAAAGCGCCCACGGCGCGCCCGCCGCCGGGTCGGCCGAATACCAGCGCTGGAGCAGCGGAGCCTGCGCCGAGACCACGAAAAACACCGGCCCCACGCTCAGCAGCAGGAGCAGCGGCACCCACAGCGCTTCCTCTCCCGGCGCGGGCGGGGCCAGCGCAGCGAGCCGCAGCGGCAGCGTGAGCGCGGCGAGCGCGAGCAGCGCGAGGTGGATCGCGGCCTGGCGGGCGATCGTGAAGCGCCCGACGAAATGGGCATAGGCATAGCCGCCCAGGAGCAGGGCCTGGAACACCAGCATCGCGCTGTTCCAAACATTGGGCGCGCCGCCGAGCATCGGCAGCGCCATCCGCGCGATCATCGGCTGGACCAGGAACAGCAGGAAGCTGCCGCTGAGGATCGCAACGACGAACAGCAGGCGGCGCGGCGCAATCGTCCGCCCGCTCTCGCGCTCGGTCATCCAGCGCCGTCCCAGCCAGCGCGTTCGAGCACGTAGGTGACATGCGGACGCAGCGGATCGGTGAGCGCCAGCTTGGGGTGCGCGAAATCGAGTGCGGTGCGGTGGACCATGCCCAATCGCTCCATCACCGCGCGGCTGCGGTGGTTGCCGGTATGGGTGATCGCCAGCGCGGCGTCGTCGGCCAGGTTCGCGAACAGCCAGCGAAGCGTGCCGCGCGCGGCCTCGGTCGCATAGCCGTATCCCCAGGCGTGACGCGCCAGCCGCCAGCCGATCTCGGCCTTGCCGTCGATCGGCGGCATGTCCCCGCGGATCACCCCGCACCAGCCGATGAACTGCGCGTCGCTCCGCCTTTCGAGCGCCCAGAAGGTATAGCCATCGGCGGCTTCCTTGGCCGCCACCCGGTCGACCAGCGCGTCGGCCTGGGCGCGGCTCATCACCGGGCTGAGCGTGGCCATGACCTCGGGATCGGCTGACATCGCGGCGAACGGCGCGCGGTCATCCTCGCGCCATGAACGCAGGACCAGGCGCTGGGTCTCGAGCCGGAAGTCAGCCACCAAGCAGCCGCGCGGCATCGGCCGCGTGGTAGGTCAGCACGCCGCTGCACCCGGCGCGTTTGAATGCCAGCAAGGTTTCGAGCACCAGCGCATCGCGGTCGCCCACCCCGGCCGCCGCAGCGGCCTCGATCATCGCGTATTCGCCGCTGACCTGGTAGGCGAACACGGGCACGTCGAAGCGTTCCTTCACACGCCGCGCGATGTCGAGATAAGGCAACCCGGGCTTGACCATGACGCTGTCGGTGCCCTCGGCAATATCCATCGCGACCTCGCGCAGCGCTTCCTCGGCGTTGGCCGAATCCATCTGATACGTGCGCTTGTCCCCCTTGAGCAGCCCGGCGCTGCCGACCGCGTCGCGGAACGGGCCGTAGAACGCGGACGCGTATTTCGCGGCGTAGCTCATGATCTGGACGTTGTGGTGGCCGCCGGCTTCGAGCGCGCTGCGGATTGCGCCGATGCGCCCGTCCATCATGTCCGACGGGGCGATGATGTCCGCGCCCGCCGCCGCCTGGTTGAGCGCCTGGCCGACCAGTACCTCGACCGTCGCATCGTTGCCGACATAGCCGCCACCGTCGACCAGCCCGTCCTGCCCGTGGCTGGTGTAGGGATCGAGCGCGACGTCGGTCAGGATGCCGATGGTGTCCCCGCAGGCATCGCGCACCGCGCGGATCGCGGCGCACATCAGGTTGTCGGGATTGAGCGCCTCGGCCCCGTCTTCGCTGCGCAGTTCGCGCGGGGTGTTGGGGAACAGCGCGATGCACGGAATGCCGAGCGCGGCGGCTTCCCTGGCGCGCGCCGCGATCCCCTCGACGCTCCACCGCGATACTCCGGGGAGCGAGGCGATCGGCTCCTCGACCCCGTGCCCCGAAGTCACGAACAGCGGCCAGATCAGGTCGGCGGGGGTCAACAATGTCTCGCGGTGCAGCGCGCGGCTCCACGGGGAAGCGCGCGTGCGGCGAAGGCGGGTGGCGGGATAGGCGACGTTCATGGCGCGCACTCCTGCCGCAAAACCGCCGCGGCAGCAATGCGAGGGTCTTGCGGTGTGCCGGTTGCCGCACCGGGTGCGGCCAGTTGCCGCCTTAGTTGCCGGGCAAGACCGCCTGCCGGGGCGCGGCACTGCCAAGCGCGGCCCCGGGAACCACGCGCTGGAGCACCGCCAGCCGCGCCTTGAACGCCGCCAGTTCGGGACCCTCGACCTGGGCGTGGCTGGCGAAGCGGACCCCCATCGGATCGACCGGGCGCCCGCCCAGATATGTCTCGTAGTGCAGATGCGGCCCGGTCGAGAGCCCGGTCGAGCCGACATAGCCGATCACCTGGCCCTGGCGCACGGTCTGCCCCGGCGACGTCGCGATCCGGCTCATATGGCCGTAGCCGGTCGAAAGCCCGCCGCCGTGCTCGAGCCGCACGTAGTTGCCGTGGCCGCCGTGCCATCCCGCGAACGACACCGTGCCATCGGACACCGCGTAGATCGGCGAGCCGTAGGCCGCGCCGAAATCGACCCCGGCGTGCAGCCGCGAATAGCCCAGGATCGGATGGAAGCGCATCCCGAAACTCGAGGTGATCCGTCCCGCTACCGGCGCGACCAGGCCCGAGCGCATCTCGCCGATGCCCGATGCTTCGTAGAAATTGCCGCTCTCGCCCCAGCGCAGGAGCTGGGCGTAGGGCTTGGCCGCGCGTTCGAGACCGGCGTAAAGCAGTTCGCCGGTCTGGCTCTCGCCGGTGCCTGCGCGCTTGTAGCCGACGACCATGTCGAAGGTATCGCCGGGGCGGATCTCGCTATCGAGGCTGAGATGCTGGTCGAGCGTCTGGAGGTATTGCTGGATCGTCTTCATCGGCGCTCCGGCAGCGCGCGCCGACATGAACAGGCTTTCGCCCACCACTCCGCGGATCCGCAGCGGGGTCGTATCGACCGAGATCGGGCGCCGGACCAGCGCGAGCGTGCCGCTCGATCGTTCCACCGCAAGATCGAGATCGAAGCGCGCACGGAAGGCGAGCGCGGTCAGCGGCCGCGCCGCGTCGGCGCGCCCGCCTGTGCCGCCGCGTGTGCCAAGCGTCACATCGAAGCGCGTACCCGGCACGATCTCGCCCAGCGGCAGCGCCTGGGCGACGAGCGCGGTGACCCGCGCGGCATCGCCCGCGCCAACCCCGGCGCGCTCGAGCATGCGCCCGAAGTTGTCGCCCTGGCCGAGCGTGGCGGTGAGGCTGAGCGTAGCGCGTTCGGGCGCAGCGGCGAGCGGAACGACCGCGGCGCCGGGGGCCATGCGCCTCCCGCTATCGGCGCCGAACGCCAGCGGCATGATCATCTGGCTGCGGTATTCGTCGCGTGCGCTGGCATCGACCCGCATGATCGGAGCGGCCTGGAGCGCGGAGAAATCGGGCCAGAAGGCGAACGCCAGGATCGCCAGCGCCAGCATTGTCGCGAGCCCGCGGATCCAGCGCCCGCTGCCAATGTCCTCGGCCAGATCGGCGGTCCAGTCCGCGGTGCGCGCGGCGGCAAGCCATTGCCGCGTGGTCGGGCGCGGCGGTGGAGGCGGAGCAAGGCGTGAGCCGAAACTGGCGGGGATCACTTGCGCGCGGGTCAGCCCGGCAATGCCCGTCGCCGGGCCGCCCGTTTCGCGCTCGCCGTGATCGCGCGGATTGAACACCGCTCACCCCCCGTGACGTCACGCGTTACGCGCCCCAGCGGCAGCGCTACGTTCCGGCGCAAATCCTTGGCACGGGAAAGTTAATCTCGCCCTAATCGCGCAATTCGGGGACAGTCTCGGCAGCCCGGCTTGCAGCCGTGCGGAGGCGATGCCACATTGGTTCGCGCGATGTCAGGCCGCACTCCCCCACGTTTTCACGGGCCCGCTCGTTTTCACGGTGACGCATCGGCGCGGGTTACCGCGGTGCTCGGCCCCACCAATACTGGCAAGACCCACCTTGCGATCGAGCGGATGTGTGCGCATTCGTCGGGCGCGATCGGCTTCCCGCTGCGGCTGCTGGCGCGCGAGGTCTATGACCGGGTCTGCGCGATCAAGGGTGCGAGCCGGGTCGCGCTGATCACCGGCGAAGAGCGGATCGAACCCAAGGACGCGCGCTGGCTGCTGTGTACCGCCGAGGCGTTTCCGACCGATGCGGACCTGGCATTCGTCGCGCTTGACGAGGCGCAACTCGGATCCGACCGCGAACGGGGGCATGTGTTCACCGAGCGCCTGCTCCACGCCCGCGGCCGCGAGGAGACGATGCTGCTTGGCGCGGGCACGCTCGAGCCGGTCGTCCGCGCACTGGTGCCCGAGGCCGAGATCGTCACCCGCCCGCGGTTCTCGACGCTCAGTCACGTTGGCGCGCGCAAGCTTTCGCGCATTCCCCCGCGTTCGGCGATCGTCGCGTTCTCGGCCGAGCAGGTTTATGCGATTGCCGAGATGTTGCGGCGGTTTCGCGGCGGCGCGGCGGTGGTGATGGGCGCGCTCTCGCCCGAGACGCGCAACCGCCAGGTCGCGCTCTACCAGTCGGGTGAGGTCGACTATCTGGTTGCCACCGATGCGATCGGAATGGGGCTCAATCTCGACCTTCACCACGTCGCCTTTGCGGGCCTCTCGAAGTATGACGGCCAGCGCCAGCGGCGCCTGTTCCCGGCGGAAATGGCGCAGATCGCGGGACGCGCGGGACGCCACCAGCGCGACGGGACCTTCGGCACGCTCGCCGGCAGCGGAGGCCGCGATGCCGAGTTCACCGACGAGGAAGTCTACGCGATCGAGGAGCACCGGTTTGCGCCGCTCTCCAAGCTGTTCTGGCGCGATGCCCAGCCGCGCTGCGACGATCTGGCGACGCTGATCGGCGATCTCGAAACCCCGCCCGATCACCCGTCGCTCGCGCCTGCGCCCGAGGCGATCGACCTCGCGGTGCTCAAGCGGCTGGCCGAGGACCCCGAAGTTTCGGGCGGGGCGCGAACGCGTGCGCATGTCGCGCGCCTGTGGGAAGTCGCCTCGCTCCCCGACTTTCGCCAGCACGGCGCCGAAACCCATGCGCGGTTCGTCGCGCGGCTGTGGCAGGATCTGCGCGAGGGTGAAATCGGCGCAGACTACGTCGCGCAGGCAATCGCCCAGCTCGACAATCCCAGCGGCGACATCGATACGCTCCAGGGCCGGATCGCGGCAATCCGCAGCTGGGCCTATATCGCCCAGCGCCGCGACTGGGTCCGCGCGCGCGAGGAGATGGCCGCACGCGCCCGCGCTGCCGAAGCGCGCCTGTCCGACGCGCTGCACGCCCGCCTGACCGAGCGCTTCGTCAGCCGGCGCACCGCGGTGCTGATGCGCGGCACCGGCCCCGATGCAGGACTGCTTGGCGTCATCCTGGACGGCGACGAAGTGCTGGTCGAGGGCGAGGCGATCGGCACGCTGAGCGGCTTTCGCTTCACCATCGATCCGGGGACGCGCGCGGCCGACCGCAAACTTCTGCTCGCCGCGGCCGAGCGCCATTTGCCCGCGTTGATCGGGGCGCGCGCCGACGCGGTTGCGGCGCACGTCGCGGATGGCAGCACGGTGCCCGAATGGTCGGGTGACGAAGTGCGCCTCGGCGGAGCGGTCGTTGCGCGGGTGAAGCGGAGGCGCGCGGCGCTCGCGGTCACGCTTGTCCCCGGCGCCGCGCTGGCTGCTGTTCCCGGACCGAGCCGCGCCGCGTTGATCGCCGCGCTCGAGGCCTGGACCGCGCGCGAACTCAAGCCGCTGGCCCCGCTCGCCAGCGTGTTTGCTGCCAGCGCCGCGCCGTCCGCCGGGCCCGAACTGCGCGCGCTGCTGATCCGGCTGGGCGAAGCCGGCGGCATGCTCGATCGCGCCGGGGCTGGGGCCGATACCCTCTCGCCCGAACAGCGCGAGGCGCTGCGCCGTCTGGGGGTGCGTCAAGGCGTCCTCGACCTGTTCATTCCGGCGCTGCTGCGCCCCGCCGCGCTGGCCGCATGGGCCCGCTTGGGGGGAGGCAATTGCGCCACCGGAGCGCAGCCTGTCCTCGCCGCGGAGCGAGGCCCGGTGCCGACCGGATACCGCCGCCTCGCCGCGCAGGATCTCCGGGTCGATCTGGCGGAACGGTTGCTGCGCGCCGCCCACGGCCAGCGGATCGCCGCCAAAGCCCGCGCCTGCGTGCTCGATCCCGCGCTCGCGCGCTCGATGGGGTTGAGCACCGCCAGCTACGCCCGGTTGCTCCAGCTTGCCGGGTTCGCGGCGCGTAGCGCGCGGGCGCTGCTGGCGGGCGAGCTCGGCCCGCCCGCGCCGCCGACCTGGCGCTGGCGTGCGCCCCGCGCTGCTCCATCGCCCGCGCTCGTGCCGCCTGAACCGCGCGCCGGGAACAGCTTCGCCGCGCTCGCCGAGCTGATTGCATGAGCTGCGCCGGACGAACTGCGGATCGACAAGCTGTTGTGGTACCTGCGCCTGTCCAGAACGCGCGGCGTCGCCCAGACGCTCGTCGTTGCCGGACATGTGCGCTGCAACGGGGCCCGCGTAATCCGCGCGGCGCACCCTATCGTCGCCGGCGATGTCCTCACCGTCCCGCTCGGGCAAAGCGTGCGCGTCATCCGGATCGATGCACTGCCGCACCGGCGCGGCCCGCAGGCCGAGGCGCAGGCGTGCTATCGCGCGCTTGACGACGCTGGCGCTTTTCCCATAGCAGCGGGCAAGATTACCGCGCCCGAAGGAAGCCCGCTCCCATGACTTATGTCGTCACCGACGCCTGTATCAAGTGCAAGTACATGGACTGCGTCGAGGTCTGCCCGGTCGATTGCTTCTACGAAGGCGACAACATGCTGGTGATCAATCCCAGCGAATGCATCGACTGCGGCGTGTGCGAGCCCGAATGCCCGGCCGAGGCGATCCTGCCCGATACCGAAAGCGGGCTCGAACAGTGGCTCGAGCTCAATACCAAGTTTTCCGCCGAATGGCCGAACATCACGACCAAGAAGGATTCGCCGGACGATGCCGACGAGCACAAGGGCGAAGACGGTAAGTACGACAAGTATTTCAGTGCCGAGCCGGGCGAGGGCGACTGAGGGCTGGCTCGCAGGCTTTTCCCACCTCGCCGGGCGCATCTCGGCTTGCGCTCGATGCTGCGCGGGACGAGCGGAGGATGCTGAGCTTTCCGGCGCGATATTCCAAATCCCGTTCGTGTCGAGCAGCGGCATAGCTGCGCCCGTCGAGACACCGCGCGCCCCGCTCGGCGCCTGGCCGAATCGCGCGGCTGGTAATTTTGTTGCCGTCGTGCTATATAATGGGAGAACTGCCCCGGGGTTCTCCCGGCAAGCAGGCATCGTGAAGGGCTTTGGAACGCGGGCTTGCCGTTGATGGGGGCATCGCCTGCGCGTCGATTGCGCAGGTCGACCCGGCGGACTCGCAGAGTGCAGCAACGCTTTCCAACCCCGTTGAAAGGGACATTTCATGGCGAGCAAGCCGAACGCCTTCGAAGTTGGCGATTACGTCGTTTACCCCAAGCACGGCGTCGGCCGGGTGATGGAACTGCAGCAGCAGGAAATCGCCGGGATGCAGCTGGAACTTTATGTCCTCCGCTTCGAAAAGGAACGCATGACCCTGCGCGTGCCGACCAACAAGGTCGAGGCGATCGGGATGCGCAAGCTGTCTTCGGACAAGACCCTGCGCGAGGCGCTCGACACGCTGACCGGCAAGCCCAAGGTCAAGCGCACGATGTGGTCGCGCCGCGCCCAGGAATACGAAGCCAAGATCAATTCGGGCGATCTCGTCTCGATCGCCGAAGTCACCCGCGACCTGTTCCGTGCCGACGATCAGCCCGAGCAGAGCTATTCCGAACGCCAGATTTTCGAGGCCGCCTCGTCGCGGCTCGCGCGCGAACTGGCCGCGATGGAAAAGACCGATGAACCGACCGCGCTCAAGAAAATCCTCGCGATCCTCAACGAGCATGCGCCCAAGTATTACGAGGTTGCCGCCACCGCCTGACGCTCGCGGTGCGTTGTAAGTGAGCAGGGGCCGTCCGCTAGGGCGGCCCTTTGCGTGTCCGCCCGGTTCATCGTTTCGCAACCCCGGGCGGTTTAAGCCCGGTCCTTCGCAGGGAGTGCGGACCATGGCCAACCGATTGATTTTCCTGACGCCGCTGGCAGCGCTCGCGCTTTCCGGGTGCCTTGCCAAGACTGCGTTCGATGTGGTCACCGCGCCGGTGCGAATTGCGGGCAAGGCAGTCGACCTCGCCACGACCAGCCAGGGCGAGGCCGACCAGAAGCGCGGCCGCGAACTGCGCCGGCGCGAGGAACGCCTCGGCGCGCTCGAACGCGACCGGGTCAAGCAGCAGCAGCGCTGCGACGACGGCAACGCTGATGCTTGCGCGAAACGCGATGCCGCTGCGGCAGAGATTGCTGCACTAAGCGCATCGGTGCCGGTCGAACCGCGGCGCTAAGGTTTTCGCACGCTAGACCTTATGTCGCCGCGCGGCGCAGGCGGTCGTTGATCGCATCGCCAATTTCGCCACCGGGGATGGCGGCAACTGCGATGCGGGCGTGCGGCGCCGCGGCAGCGGCGTGAAGCGCGGCGTAGAGGTGCGCTGCGGCTTCGGTGACGTCCCCGTTAGGCGACAGGTTATAGTCGCCCGCAACGCTGCCGAAGCCGATGAGGAACTCATCGCCGGCAGCGCTTTGCGCGCCCAGCCGCAGCGGTTTACCCGGCGCATAGTGGCTCGCAAGCTGGCCGGGAGCCTCGATCCGTCCT
This sequence comes from Novosphingobium sp., assembly GCA_025356575.1. GTDB lineage: Bacteria > Pseudomonadota > Alphaproteobacteria > Sphingomonadales > Sphingomonadaceae > Novosphingobium. Next base: position 40,632 of record JANXSP010000013.1, on the reverse strand, counting down.
GATGTCGTGACGTCGGCAGCGCTGCCCAGCACCGCCGCAATCCCAGCCTCGGCGATCGGTCCGGGGCGCAGCACTTGCCAGCCGTCCACGCGCAGAACCACGATGGTCGATTCGAGCCCCGCCGAGCACACCCCGCCGTCGAGGATCAGCGGGGCAGCATCACCCAGCGACTTCGCCACATGCTCCGCGCGGGTCGGGCTCACCCCGCCGCTGCGATTGGCCGATGGCGCGGCCAGCGGGAGCGCAGTCTCCGCCAACAGCGTGCGCATCACCGGGTGCGCCGGGCAGCGCAGCGCAATCGTCGGCAGCCCCGCACTGACCGCCGCGGCCAACGCTGCGTCGGCGCGGCGCGGGAGGACGAGGGTCAGCGGTCCGGGCCAGAACGTCGCCGCCAGCGCCAGCGCTCGTGCATCGAAAATCGCGAGCCCCTCGGCCGCGGCCAGATCGAGCACATGCACGATCAACGGGTTGAAATCGGGGCGGCCCTTGGCGCGGTAGATCGCCGCGACCGCATCCGCGCTGTCGGCCCGCGCGGCGAGGCCATAAACGGTCTCGGTCGGTACCGCGACGATCCCGCCCGCGCGCAGGCGTGCCGCGGCAAGGGCGATCCCCGCAGCATCCGCCGCGACGATCTGGGAGAGGTGCTTGCCCGCCATCGTCCGCCGCTATAGGCGCGGAAGGCCCCAAGCCAAGCGAAAGCCCGCAGATGGATTTCTTTCCCGCCACCGCCGATCAGCTGCTTGCGATGCGTGTTTGCGCGGGGATCGACGAACTTGCGGCGCACCCGCGCTTTGCCGAAGCAAGCCCCGATCTGGTCGAGGCGATTGCCGGCGGCATCGGTGCGTTCGCCGCGGGCGAGTTTGCTCCGCTCAACCGCATCGGCGATACCCAGGGCGCCCGGCTCGCCAACGGCACGGTGTCGCTCCCTGCGGGGTTTGCCGAGGCCTACAGCGCTTACGTCGCGCAGGGCTGGAACGCGGTTTCGGGCCCGAGCGAGTTCGGCGGGCAGGGCCTGCCGTTCACGCTGTCGTGCTGCGTGCTCGAGAACCTGGGCGCGGCGAACATGGCATTCACCCTGCTCCCGATCCTCACCGTCGGGGCGATCGAGGCGCTGCTGCACCACGGTAGCGCGGCGCAGCGGGCGCTTTACCTGCCCAAGCTGATCAGCGGGGAGTGGTCGGGCACGATGAACCTGACCGAGCCGCAGGCGGGCAGCGATGTCGGAGCGTTGCGCACCACCGCCACGCCGCTGGGCGATGGCGCGTATGCGATCAAGGGCACCAAGATCTACATCACCTGGGGCGATCACGATCTGGCCGCCAACATTGTCCATTTGGTGCTCGCGCGGACCCCCGGTGCGCCCGCGGGCTCGCGCGGCATTTCGCTGTTCGTGGTCCCCAAGTTCCACGTCGCAGCCGATGGCGCGATCGGCGCGCGCAACGATGTCCGCGTCGTCAGCCTCGAACACAAGCTGGGAATCAACGCTTCGCCGACCTGCGTGATGAGCTTCGGCGATGCCGACGAATGCATCGGCGAACTGGTCGGGCACGAGCATGGCGGCCTGCGCGCAATGTTCACGATGATGAATTCGGCGCGGATCAACGTCGGCAACCAGGGCGTGCAGATCGGCGAGCGGGCGACGCAAGCCGCCCTGTCCTATGCGCAGGACCGGATCCAGTCGGCGCGCGCGGGTTCGCCCGACAAGTCGCCCGTGGCGATCATCGAGCATCCCGACGTGCGCCGTACCTTGCTGCGGATGCGCGCGCTGACCGAGGGTGCGCGGGCACTGCTGTACTATACCGCCGGGCAAGTCGACCGCGGCGCGCTGGGCGATCCGTCCGCGCAGCAGCGCGCCGAGTTGCTGGTCCCGCTGCTCAAGGCGTGGGGAACCGACATCGGGGTCGAAGTCGCGAGCCTGGGCATCCAGGTCCACGGCGGGATGGGGTTCGTCGAGGAAACCGGCGCCGCGCAGCATTATCGCGATGCGCGGATCGCGCCGATCTACGAAGGCACCAACGGTATTCAGGCGGCCGACCTTGTGACGCGCAAACTGGGCATGGAGGACGGCGGCGTGCTTGCAGCCCTGATGCACGAGATCGCCGCCGATTGCGACGACGCGCCGCAATTGGCCGCGCTGGCGAACGAATGTGCGAGCATCGCGGCGTGGATGCGCGCAGACGCCTCGCTCGACGACAAGCTGGCGGGGAGCGTGCCGTTTCTGGCGATGTGCGCGGTTGCGGCGGCGGGATGGCAACTCCAGCGCCAGGCGCGCTTCCTGGCCGACGATCCAGGCCACACCAAGCATGTCGTCGCGCGGTTCTTCGCGTCGCAGATCGCTCCCGAGGCACTGGGGCTGGCCGCTTCGGCGCGGGGCGGGGCCGAACTGCTCTATGCCCTGAGCGCCGCAGCGCTCGCGGGATGAGCGACGAGCTGGCGCGGATCGCGGCGGCGCTCGAGGCGCTGCTGCCCGGCGCGGGGCAGGCGCCCGACTGGACCGCGCATCCGGCCTACTTGCGCGATGGCAAGACGACCCGCGGCGTCGCCGCACTCGATGCCCCGGCGATGGCGTTGCTCAAGGGGATCGAAGCGGCGAAGGCTGCGGTTTGCGCCAACGTTGCGCGCCATGCTGCGGGCCATGCGGCGCACGACATGCTGCTGTGGGGCGCGCGCGGGATGGGCAAGTCGGCGCTGGTCCGAGCGGCGGTGCGCGATGCCCAATACGCCGCGCCTGCCAGCCTCGCGCTCGTCCAGCTTGCCGCGGGGTCGCTCGACCAGGTGCCCGCGCTGTTTGCAGAGCTTGCCCAAGCGCCGCGCCGGTTCGTCGTGTTCATCGACGATCTGGGCTTTGGCGAGGGCGACAGCGAAGGTCCGCGCGCGCTGCGCTCATGGCTCGAGGGCGGGGTCGCGGCGCGGCCGGGTAATGTCCGGCTCGCGGTCACTGCCAACCGCCGTAACATCGTCCCGCGCCATCTTGCGGAGAACGACGACGCGGTGAACCCGCGCGACGCGCTCGACGATCGGCTCGCGCTGGCCGACCGCTTCGGGCTGACTTTGGGGTTTCACGCCTGCAGCCAGGAAGATTACCTGGGTATCGTCGCGGGCTATGCCGCGGCGCACGGTCTTTCGTTTGCCGAGGAGGATGCGCTGTTGTGGGCGCGTCAGCGCGGCGCCCGCTCCGGCCGCGCCGCATGGCAGTTCGTCACCGAGCTAGCGGGGCGCGATCGGCGCCGGCTGTGACGGCGTGCCCGTCGGCGCGACCGAGACCGCAGGGGCGGACCCGGCGGGCGCCCCCGCACTTCCAGCGATCCGCCAGACCACGCCGCCGACATCGTCGGCCAGCAGCAACGCGCCGTCCTTGGCCCAGCTGAGCATGACCGGGCGGCCGTGGGCGTTCTTTTGGTCCGCAGTCAGGAAGCCCGAAAGAACCGTCACTGGTTTATCCGCCAGCGGGTTGCCGTTCTTGTCGAACTTCACGAACACCACGTCGTAGCCCGATAGCGGCTTGCGGTTCCACGAGCCATGGCGCGCGATGAACGCACCGTCGCCGAACGCCACCAGTTGCGATCCCGGATGATTGAACGCCAGCCCCAACGCGGCGACATGCGCGCCGAGCGCGTATTCGGGCTTGCGGATATAGTCCATGAAATCGGCAGGGATCGGATCCTTGACCCGCCAGTCGATCACGGTCTTGTAATAGACCCACGGCCAACCGTAATTGGCGCCGAGCGGGACGTTCGTGAGGTAATCGGGGACCAGGTCGGAACCGAGCTGGTCGCGTTCGTTGACAACGGTCCACAATTCGCCGCTGGCGGTGTTCCAGGCCATCCCGTTGGGATTGCGCAAGCCGCCGGCGAACTGGCGCATCTGCTTGTCCGCAATCGAATATTCCCAGATCGCGGCCCGCCCTTTTTCGGACGCTATCCCGTTTTCGGCATGATCGCTGCCCGAACCGACAGTGATGTAAAGCTTGGTTTCATCGGGGCTGAGCAGCAGGTTCTTGACCCAGTGGCGCCCGGCCGGGGGCAGCCCGACGACCTTGGTCGGGGCCGCCGAGATCGTCGTCGCGCCCAGTGTATAGGGCACCGACACCACCCCATCGGTGTTGGCGATATAAAGCGTGCCCTTGCTCCAGGCGAGCCCGAACGGGTTGTTGAGCCCGCCGATCAGCGTGGTGTGGACCTCTGCCACCCCGTCGCCATCGGCATCGCGGAGCAGCGCGATGCGGTTGGCCGAAGGAACTTCGGAACCGACCCGCTTGAGCAGCAGCTTCATCACGAACCCGGTGACACCGCTGGCCTTGCTCGGCGGGCCACTCGCTTCGGAAACCAGGACATCGCCGTTGGGCAAGGTCACCACATTGCGTGGGTGATCGAGGCCCGTGGCGAATGCCTTGATCGCCAGGCCGGCCGCGGCGACGGGGGTTTCCCCTGCCTTCCACGGCAGCGGCTTGGCTGTCCCGAGCGTCGGGATCGTCTGGGCGTTGGCCTCGACCAGCAGGGGGCGCAGGCCCGAAAGCTCGGCCAGCGAGTGTTGCGCCGGAGAGCCGCGCAACATCCACCAGATGGCCGCGGCCGCGATGACGACGAGGACGAGCAGCGCGATCAGCGCCTTGCGAATAATTCCCATGCCGCGCGATAGAGCGGCGCCGATAGCGCAGCAAGCGCGATTGCACGCGGCGGCGGCTGCGCTACGGGTAAGCCATGTACGAATTCGGCAGCACAACCGCGCTCAGCGGCGATGAACTTTTCCGCGAGCTCCATAGCGGCGCACGCGCGCTGGTCGATGGCGAGCCAGACGCGGTGGCCAACATGGCCAATATCGCCGCGCTGATCGCGCAGCTTATGCCCGATCTCAACTGGGCGGGGTTCTACCGCGTCATCGGCAGCGAACTCGTCCTCGGTCCGTTCATCGGCAAGCCGGCGTGTATCCGCATCGCGCTGGGGCAAGGCGTGTGCGGGACGGCGGCGGCGATGGGCGCGACCCAGCGGATCGACGATGTCCACGCTTTTCCCGGACATATCGCCTGCGACGCGGCAAGCGCTTCCGAGTTGGTCGTCCCGGTGAAGCGCGACGGCGCGGTGATCGCGGTGATCGATCTCGACAGCCCGCAGCGCGCGCGCTTCTCCGATGCCGACGCGCGCGCCTTCGAAACGTTAGCTGACATCGTCGCCGCGGCGATCTGAATAAGCGGTCCGAAACGGGACAGTGCCGCGGTTTTTGCGGCCAGGGCCTTGGAGCGCGGCGGCAGAAGATGCTAAATTCCAAGTTAACGGCGCAGACTCGCGGACTAACGCGGGGTGAGGCGCTGCAACTTCAGGGGATTGCCATGCGCCTTCGTGTTTTCGCCGGGCTTGCTGCCAGTGCTGCGCTGCTGACCGCCGCCGCGCCCGCTTTCGCGCATGGCCAGCCGTATCCTGCGCCGATGCCGTATCCGGCGCCGAGCTGGGGCCACGGCCCCGTCCCTGGCGCGTATCCCGGCGCCTATCCCGGCGGATACCCGGATGCCCAGCAAGCGCCCGGCTATGACCCGCGTGAGCGCGTGATGTGGCTCGAAGAATGCCACCGCCGCATCGGTAGCGGCGGCGGTGTCGGTGCAGTCGTGGGCGGAGTCGTCGGCGGTGTGCTCGGCAACCGCATTGCCGGTCGCGATGACCGGACCGTGGGAACGATCGTCGGCGCGGTTGGCGGCGCGGTTGCAGGTGCGGTGGTCGACCGCTCGATCAGCCGCTCGCGCGCGCGCGATCGCTGCGAGGCGATGCTCGAAGATTCCGAGGCGAACTATGCGCCCGGCTATGGGCCCGGTTATGCGCCGGGATACGCACCCGGCTACGCCGTCACGTACGTCCCGGTGATGGTCCCCGCGATGCGGATGGTGCCCCAGCAGGCGCAACAAGGGCCGATCTGCACCGAGACGACCGTGACCACCGAGGAATGGGTCGATGTCCCCGGCGCGCACCGCTACATCCCTCCGCGCGTGCCGGACAAGCGCATTCGCCTGGCACCGGACAAGCGCGTGCTGATGGGGAGCTGAGGCACTCTACGTCGGATCCCCCCCAAGGGGACGGATTCGACAATCCTAAAGCTTGCGACCGATCAGTTCCTTCATGATCTCGTTGGTCCCGCCGAAGATCCGCGTCACGCGGGCGCTGCGCCAGGCGCGGGCGATCGGATATTCGTTCATGTACCCTGCCCCGCCGTGAAGCTGGAGGCACTTGTCCATGACTTCCCACTGGAGATCGGTGTGCCACAGCTTGGCCGCGGCGCCTTCCTCGGCGGTCAATTGGCGCTTGAGGTGGCGGGCCAGCGCCCAGTCGAGGTGCGCCCAGCCGACCTGGAGCTTGGCCTTGAGATCGGCGAGAATGAACCGGGTGTTCTGGAAATCGAGGATCGGCTTGCCGAACGCCTTGCGCTCGCGCGTGAACTCGACCGTATCGTCGAACGCGCGCTGCGCGCTGGCCTGCGCGCTGACCGCGATGCTCAGCCGCTCCTGCGGCAGTTCGCTCATCAGATAGATGAAGCCCTTGCCTTCCTCGCCCAGGCAATTGGTGATCGGGACACGGACGTCCTCGAAAAACAGCTCGCTGGTGTCGGCCTCGTCCTGCCCGATCTTGTCGAGGTTGCGGCCGCGCTTGAACCCTTCGCGGTCGGCTTCGACGAGGACGATCGAGACACCTTTCCACGCCGGGGTGACCTCGGTGTCGGTCTTGACGCAGACCAGGATAAGGTCGGCGTTCTGGCCGTTGGTGATGTAGGTCTTGGAGCCGTTGATGACGTAGTGGTTGCCGTCTTTCTTGGCCGTGGTGCGCATCCCCTGGAGGTCGCTGCCGGTGCCCGGCTCGGTCATCGCGATGGCGGTGATGACTTCGCCCGCGACCATCTTGGGCAGCCAGTGGCGCTTTTGCTCTTCCGATCCGTACGAGACCAGATAGTTGGTGACGATGTCCGACTGGAGCGAGAACCCGGTGGTGACGCGCCCGTAATAGGCGCTCTCCTCGTCGACCACCGCGTTATAGCCGAAATCGAGCCCGAGCCCACCGTACTCCTCGGGCACCGTCGGGCACAGCATGCCGAGCGCACCCGCTTTGGGCCACAAGTCCTTTGGAACGATGCCGTTTTCGGCCCATTCGGCCTGGTGCGGGGCGACTTCCTTCTGGAGGAACTGACGCACGGTCTGGCGGAACGCGTCGTGGTCCTCATCGTAAGCGGTACGGGCTAGGGCATCCATCGACATACGCGTCCTTTCCGTGCGGGCGGCTGATTGTGCGGGACTGTGAGCACGCCGCCGGTGTGGGTCAAGCGCGATTTAATCGATCAGTTAACCGGAGGGACGCGCCGTTGCCGTGCGTCCCCCGCGCGGGCGATCACGCCGGCAGGAGCGATCACCAAGGGGCGGCACTCGAGCTTCGGCGTGGGCCCGGCGGAGAGATGCGCGAGCGGCGGCGGCAATTCGAAGCGGCAGGCCATCGCTGATCCGGCCGCGGTTTCGATACTGCGATCGCGCCCGGCGCCGTTGGTTTCGACAAACCCGTCGAACCCGACGATCAGCAAATCTCCCGAGGGCCGCGCGATCATCCGCGTACCCGGCTCGAGCGCAAGCCCGTCCAGCCCCACGATCTGGACGGGACGCGGGATGTATCGGATTGCGTCGAGCGCGACGAGGCCGATCGTGCGCCGCGGGATGACCACGCGGCGTTCGAAAACCCGCGCAACCACGTCCGCGGGCAGCTTGTCGGGATCGATTTCGAAGTCGCTGGCGATGAACGGCATCACGCCGTCGACCAGGATCAGTCCGCGCCGGCCCGTGCGCCCGACGGGCTGGTGATTGTGGCGCACGGTCAGCCCCGCGATCCGGCCGGCTCGGACCAGCGCAAACGTCTCGCTGCTGCGTGAGCGGGCGAATACCTGGCCGCCCGCCAGGATCAACGATCCGCGGGCGTTGAGCCGCACCGCACCGACGCCTTTTTCGTATTCGCCGCGCAAGTTGAGCTCGGCCGTCGGCAGGCGCCAGGTGATCCCGCCGCTTAGCCGGTCCGCACGGCTTCGCTCTAGGCTCACATCGTAGCCCAGCGGGCTCGCCGCCGTCGCCATTCGGCGGTAGCTGGCCGCGGCGATCAGCGGATAATCGGTGCGCTGGGTGACCGATGCGCCGGCCCACGATTGGCGCCCGAACCGCACCGAAATCCCGAAGGTCGCGGCGAACGAAGCATGAACATCGCGGCGATAGGACGCTGCAGCGCTGAAGCTGATGCGCTGCGACGCTTCGAAGCGGGCCGAGGCATCGACGAACGACGTCCGCGGCGACGCGCTGGGAAATGCGGGATCGCGCAGCCGCCATGCGCTTCCGGCAGCGATTTGCACCGCAGTCCGGCCGGTCGAGTACGACAATTGCCCGGTAATCGAGCGCGGGGGTGCAGGATCGCCCAGTTCCGCGGCGACATCGCGGTAGCCCGCGGTGGGCCATGCCAGCGCGACCCGTCCGCTGAACCCGGCGCCACTCGATTCGAGCGCGAGATTGATCATCGCGCCCGCACCCTTGGCGCTGCGGCTGGCACGCGTCTCCACCGACGCCAGGACCAATCCGCCGAGCGCCGCATCGAGTCTTCCGCCGAAGTTGACCAGTCCGCGCGTGGTCTCGCCGCTCGCGGTCAGGGTCGCGAACGAACTGAGCCCCCGGCGATAGAAGCCGGTGGCCGCAAGCTGATCGTAAGTATCGTTGATCTGGCCGTATCGTCGTCGGACCGCGCCGATGTTGACGGCGAATTGCCGGATCCCCGGTGCGAGCAGCTCCGGCGTCGCGTAAAACCGAACGTTCTGGACCGTTTCGCGGCCGAGTTCGTCGCGGACCACGATTGCGGCATCGCCGCGTCCGCCCGGCAACGGCACGTTGCGCACCGTAAATTCGCCGGGCTCGACCGCGCCAATCCGGGTTCGTTGTCCGGCCGAGATGATGTCGATGACCGTGGGCACACTGACGCGCCCGCTGAACGCCGGCAGCGGCGCGGTAATGAGGTCTGGGCGCAGCGAATAGTCGCTGGCGATCTGGATCCCGCCGATGCGGAACGAGCGCTGGTTGCCGCTGCCCGCGGTGATGACATCGCCGAGTGTCGCGACAATGGCTTTTTGTGGAAACGTGACCTGCGCCACGCTGTCGAGCCGGGTCAGCGCGGTTCCGGACACAGGATCGTAGCGCAAGGTGAAGGTCGTTGCGGCAAATGCGTTGCCGCGCCCGACGGCGGCTTCGAACAACCCTCCGAAAGCAGGTTTGCTGCGCGTTGAAACGGTCGCGACGGTATCGTAGTTGAGCCGCGCCCAGGTGACCGCAGCGCTTTCGCCATCGGTGGCCTGACGGGTCCCGAGATCGATCAGGTTGGCGCCGTCGCTCTTGCGCAGGAGCTTGACTATCAGGGTTTGCCTGGCTCCGTCATAGGTCCAGCTTGCGACACCCAAGTCGTCTAGCGCAACTTTTCCCTTGAGGCTCCTGGGCACTTCGATCCCCGCGGCGCGGGCGTCCTCGGTGTTGATCGACAGCCCGCCGTGGGGGAGCCATTCGACATAGACCATGCGCGGGCGGCGATGGCCGTCGACGATGATTTCGGACAAGCCGGGAGTGCCGGCACGCGAAACCGTGTCGGCATTGACCCCGCTGGGAAGCTCGAACGGATCTGCCTGGGCCCAGGCGGTGCTGCTCGCCGGCAACCATGCCAGCGAAGCGATCAGCGCCAGGGCAGGGGCAAGGATCCGTTTAGCTGCACGGCGAAAGCGTGGCATCGATCTTGGCTTCGTCGATATCGGCCATGATGCGGACGGCGCCGCTCGTGCACCCGCCGGTCATCGGCCACAGCGACGCGTTGCCGGGCATGACATAGCGCAGTCCGGCATTGGCGACGGGCAATTCCTGGCCGGCCGCGTTCAGCACCTTGATCGAGGCGATCCGCACCGTGCGCCCACCCGAATTGCTGATCTGGATACCGCCCGGGGTGTTCTTCCATTCGAGCCGGGCAGGGGCGGCATTGCTCCGATCGACGAACATCGGCACCAGAAACCGCAGCCGCGTGGCCGCGGCGCTGGCCTCGGGGGCGTTTGCATCGGGGAGCTGATCGATGGCGATGCGGAAGGGTTGTTCGTGATTGCTGACCGATCCGGTCCGCAGCATCCGGACGATCTGGGTCTGGCCCGGGGGGATGGTGGCGATGGACGGTGACGCAATCACCTGATTGCTTTGTTCGTACTGATCGCTGGCGCCCGTCTGCTTCCACGCGAAGACGCGGGTCTGGACAACCAGCGTTCGCGCGCCGGCATTGGCCAGGCGCAGGGTTTGGGCGGCGCCTTCGCCATCGAGTTCGACCCTGAGCGGGCTGATCGACAGGATCGCTCCGCGCACCGCGGCCGGCGTTTCAGCAGCGGCAACGGGCGGGGAACGCTGGCCCTGGGGCGATGCCGCAGGACCGGTAGTCTGGCCCAGCGCAGGGCCCGAGAGAAACAGGAGAACGGATGATCCGGCCAGCGCAGTCTTTTGAACAGACCCCTGGAAGGCATTACGACTGAAGCGGATCATCCATTTTTCCCATAGTGTCAGAACGTCAGCGTGACGGTCACTTTGTCGGTGTAGGTGCCGACCGGAACCGCACCGACGCTCGAAGCGATATCGGCACTGAACAGCTGCGTCTGGGCAACGCCGGTCGCAGTCATCGAAGCGGTCGGGAAGCCCAGCGTGTAGTTGACGTAGGTCGGCGTGGTGCCGCCCGACGACAGCCGGCGCTGCGTACCCGAAGCGTTTGCGCCATTGTTGGCGGTCAGCGCATAAGCGGTGCCGCTGGTGCAGGTCACCGTAACGTTGGCGCTCGAGCTGGCGCTCGTGCCGCCGCCGACGATGGTCTTGGTGCCGAAATCGATGCCCGACGGCATGTCGAGCGAGCAGCCCTTGATGACGTTCAGAGTAACGTTCAGGTCACCGGTCTGAGTATCCGCAAGCGCGGGCGTCGAAGTTGCAACGACAGCAGCCGCAGCAGCGAGAATAAACTTACGCATAAAATTGATCCCTCACAGTCAGGCGTTGTGCCTGAGAGCTCGTTAGCTGCAGATCACTTCGATACTCTTAACGTCTACGTGTTTTCCCGTAGGTATTTTCACTTGTTAGCGGTGCTATGGTTAATTTTGCGTAAACCAGGTTGCGACGCGCAGACGCGTCGATTCACGCGCAGCGCGCTTGGCCTGCGGCGGTAGATCGACCGGCCGGGGCTGGTTAACGGCTAGAAGGAGAAGGTGACGACGACGGTGTCGGAATAGGTTCCGAGCGTCAGGGTCAGGCCGGTCACGCGGCCATAGATCTGCAAGTTGACGGTGCCGGTCGAGCCGGAATTGCCGGCGACGGTATCCCCGGGAGCCCAGAGCGTCGTCCGGCCGGCATCCTTGAAGAGCGTATAAGGCAGTGCCGGCGGGAAGAACCCGGTCAGCCGTTTCATCTGCCGGGTATTGCTGGCGAAGCTCTGCCCGCCATCGAGCGACAACGTGAACGGCACGTTGGCGGTGCAGCGTACCGAAAGCGGGGTCGTCTGGTCGATCGTCGGGGTAAACAGCCCGACCTGGCCGAAATCCATCCGGCCGACGGTAAATTCGCAGCCCTTCTGCACGGCTAGCGCAATCGGCAGCGGCCCGTTCGCGGTGTTGGCGATGGCCGGCGCTCCACTCGCGCAAACCAGCACGGCCACAGACATTGCGGAAATCCGCCGCCAAAAAGAACGCGTGTGCACCACAGTCGGGGCTTTTACGGTGAAGGCGTTAGCGTATCACTAATGCGCCATTTACCGCCTGGTCTTCATATTCCCCCGCCGGTCAGCCGCTGGCAGATCAAGTCGAGCTGATCGAGCGTTCGATAGCGGATCGTCACCGCGCCCGATCGCGGATCGGCGTCAGCGTTGATCCGCACCGCGAGCCCGAGGAACTCCTCGAGATGCCCCTGCACCGCGGCGATATCGGCGGCATCGGTACCGTCGCGACCGGCGCGGGCGCGGCGCGGGGGCGCGTTCTCGCGCGGGCGTTTGCGGACTTGGCGCTCGATTTCGCGCACCGACAGACCCTTGGCCACGGCGTTTGCGGCAAGCTCGACCGCGTTGTCGGCACCGACCAGCGCGCGTGCGTGGCCCATCGACAGCCGGCCTTCCTCCACCAACTCGATCACCGGCGCGGGCAACGTCAGGAGCCGCTGGAGGTTGGCGACATGGCTGCGCGACTTGTCGACCATCTTGGCGATCTCGGCCTGGGTCAGGCCCCCTGCCCCGCCCGCAGTTCCGCCGCCGAGCCCTTCGGCCAACCGGCTGTAGGCGCGGGCCTCTTCGATCGGATTGAGATCTTCGCGCTGGAGGTTCTCGATCAGCGCCAGCGCGGTCACCTCGCGCTCATCAAGGTCGCGTACTAACGCTGGAATTTCATGCACTTGCGCTATCTGCGCCGCGCGCCAACGGCGTTCGCCGGCGACCAGTTGATAGCGCCCCTCGCCGAGCGGGCGCACGATCACCGGCTGGATCACCCCGCGTGCGGCGATCGATGCGGCAAGCTCCGCGAGCGGCGCCTCGTCGAAGCGGCGGCGAGGCTGATCGGGGTGGGGTTCGATGCGGGCGACTGGCAGCATCGCCAGCCCGCCCGTGGACCCGGCATCCTTGCTGGCCTGGACCAGCGCCTCTTCACGCCGTGTTTCGCCCAGCAGCGCGCCCAGTCCGCGGCCCAGCGCACGGGGCTTCGCCCGCTCGGGGGGCTTTTCTGCTGCGCGCGGGATGCCGATGCGGATGATCGAATCGTCGTTCATGCAGCTTTCCTTCGCTCGGGCAGGCGGGTGATGAGTTCGCGGGCCAGTGCCATGTACGCGCGGCTGCCGGCGCAGGCATGATCGTAGACCAGTGCCGGCAGGCCGTGGCTCGGCGCCTCGGACAAGCGCACGTTGCGCGGGATCACCGCTTCGAACACCAAAGGGCCGAGACAGGCGCGGACGTCGTCCGCGACCTGGTCGGTCAGCCGGTTACGGCGATCGAACATGGTCAGCGCAATCCCGACGATCCCGAGGTCGGCGTTGAAGCGCTGCTGGACGCGTTCGACTGTCTGGAGCAACTGGCTAAGCCCCTCGAGCGCGAAAAACTCGCACTGCAAGGGAACGAGCAGCGTATCGGCAGCACTCAGTGCGTTGAGCGTCAACAGCCCGAGCGAGGGTGGGCAATCGATGAATGCGATGTCGTGAACAATGTCTGCGCGGAGCGCGGTGCGCAGGCGTTCGGTCCGCGCGTCGACCGAGACGAGCTCGATTTCGGCTCCCGACAAATCGACGGTCGCGGGGACGATATCGAGCCCGGGGATCGATGTCGGCATGATGCATTCGGTCAGCGGCAGGTTATCGACGAGCAAATCGTAACTGGAACGCACTCGGTCGGAAGCGGCGATGCCCATTCCCGTCGAGGCGTTTCCCTGGGGGTCGAGATCGATCAACAGCGTTCGCCAACCGGTTGCGGCCATCGCGGTGGCGATGTTGATTGCCGTGGTGGTCTTGCCCACGCCGCCCTTCTGGTTGGCAATGGCAACGCGAATCACTGGTTTACCGCCCTTTCTTGCCTGATAGCCGTCCGACGATTATTCCCGACTGCGGATCCGTGCGGGATTGTTCCACGTGGAACGTATGATCCCAGCCGCTGAGGCTCTCGAGTTCTTGCGCCGCCGAACGCCCTTTCGGCAACACCCACGTCGTGTCGCTTGTGGAAAATCGCGCCGCCAGTCTCAACAATCGCGGCAACGGCGCAAAAGCGCGCGCCGAAATTACCGAGTATTCAGCAGTGGGAAACTTCTCGAGCGTGGTGGGGGCAATCGAAACGTGGCGAAGCTCCAGCGCCTTCACCGCTTCGTTCAGCCAACGGCTGCGCAGCGGGCGGCTTTCGACCAGATGGACATCCATCTCGGGGCGAACGATGGCGACGGCAAGACCGGGAAATCCCGCCCCTGTCCCGAGATCGAGCCACGTCCGTGTTTCACGTGGAACATGATCGAGCAGCTGTGTGCTATCGATGAAATGGCGCTGCCAGACGGCCTCCAGCGATGCCGCCGAGACCAGATTTTGGGCCATGTTTGCTTCTCGCAACATTTCGGCAAGCAGAGCAAACCGGCCGATTGCGCATCCGCTCAAATCCATCGCAGAAATTTCCGCGCGAGCGGACAGTTCGTCCAGGATCACGCAGCGATACGCCGCGCATGAACCAGCAGCGCAGACAGCGCCGCCGGCGTGATTCCCGGGACGCGTCCGGCGGCGGCCAAGCTACTCGGGCGCGCCGCGCTTAGCCGTTCGATCATCTCGTTGGACAGGCCCGGGACCGCGGAGAACGCAAAGCTTTCCGCCAAAGCCATTCCCTCGCTCGCGCGCAACGTACGCAGTTCGGCCTCCTGGCGTGCGACGTAGGGCGCATAGACGGCATCTTCGACAACCTCCTCGGACAGATCGGCGTCCGTCTCCCAGGCATCGGACAACCATGGGCGAAGTGCGGCAAGATCCACCGAGTTGAAGCGCAGCCACTCCCCGGCGCTCAACCGCCCGCTGTCGCGGCGCACCGCGACACCCGCATCCGCAAGTTCGGCCGCACCGATCGGTCGATCCAGTTCGGCATCGAGCTCCGCTCGTCGGTCGCTGCGCCGGACGAACCATTCGGCGCGATCCCTGCCCACCGCGCCGGCAGCGATTGCGAGTGAGGTGAGCCGGGTGCCGGCATTGTTGGCGCGCAGGCGCAAACGGTACTCGGCCCGTGCGGTGAGCATCCGGTACGGCTCGCTCACCCCTTGCAAGGTCAGGTCGTCGACCATCACCGCGATATAGCTGTTCGCCCGGTCGAGCGGAGCGGGAGCGACCCCGAGGACGCTGGCGGCGGCGTGCATTCCGCCGACCAAGCCTTGCGCCGCCGCTTCCTCATATCCTGTCGTCCCGTTGATCTGGCCCGCGCAATACAGCCCGGGGATTGCCCGCAGCTCGAGCGTCGGGCGCAGCGCGCGCGGATCGATGTGATCGTATTCCACCGCGTAGCCGGGCACCGCGATTTCGGCGCGCTCGAGACCCGCCATGGTCCTGACCATCGCGGCCTGGACATCGGCTGGCAGTGAGGTGCTGATGCCGTTGGGATAGACCAAATGGGTGCCCAACCCCTCGGGTTCGAGGAAAACCTGGTGCCCGTCGCGATCGCCGAAGCGATGGATCTTGTCCTCGATCGAGGGGCAATAGCGCGGACCGCGCGCGTCGATAGCTCCCGAAAGCAGCGGCGAGCGATGGAGATTGGCGCGGATGACGTCGTGGCTTCGCGCGTTGGTTCGGGTGATCGCGCATGCGAGTTGTGGATTGCAGCGCGCACCGGTCAGCGCGGACATCGTCCATGGCTCGGCGTCGCTTGGCTGTTCGGCCAACGCGGCCCAGTCGATCGTTCGCCCATCGAGCCGCGGGGGTGTGCCTGTCTTGAGCCGCGCCATGGGCAGCCCCGCCGATCGAAGCTGCTCTGCCATCCGGTTGGCCGCGTCTTCGCCGATCCGGCCGCCGGTCAGCCGCTCCTCGCCGCGAAACAGCGTGCCGCCGAGGAACGTGCCCGTGCACAGGATCAACGCTTGGGCGCGAAGGCGGGTGCCATCGGCCAAGTCGAGCCCCGCGACGTGTCCGCCTTCCAGCACAAGTTCCGCCGCTTCCCCAGCAATCAGGGTCAGGTCACCTTGTTGTCCGAGCATGCGCTGGATCGCCGCGCGGAACAGCGTTCTGTCGGCCTGGACGCGCGGGCCTTGGACGGCGCTGCCCTTCGAGCGATTGAGCATGCGATAATGGATGGCAGCAACGTCTGCAGCGCGGCCGATCAAGCCGTCGAACGCATCGACCTCGCGCACGAGGTGACCCTTGCCCAGCCCGCCAATCGCGGGATTGCAGCTCATCGCACCGATGGTAGCGAGATCGAAGCTCACAAGCGCCACGCGCGCACCCATCCGCGCTGCGACCGCCGCAGCCTCGCAGCCGGCATGTCCTCCGCCGACAACAATGATATCGAAGCTGTGCATGGTCAGGCTATTAGCCCAGCGCTCGCAGAGGGTCAAAAAGCGCTTGTTCCACGTGGAACATCACTTTCCGATGCAGAATCTTCCAAACAGCGTGTCGAGCATGTCCTCGGTTGTCGTTCTCCCGAGCAACCCATCGAACGCAACGCGCGCGCGCCGTAGCGCCTCAGCCACGAGCAATGGGTCGATCCTGCTTGCGCCTTCGCCAAGTGCGCGGGCGGCGTCGCGCAACAGCCCCCTTTGGCGCTGGCCGAGCGCGGCCTCGCCCGGCCGCGGCAGCATTGTTCGTGCCGTGGCCACCAGGTCGCCGCGCAGCGCATCGAGGCCAGCCCCCGTCTCTGCCGACACTGCGTGACGGTGCGCCTGCTTGGTCGCACCGAGCCGATCGGATTTTGGCGCGATTTCCCATGCGCCTGGCGGACCCGCGCCTTCTACGCCGAGCCACAGCACGATGTCCGCCGCTGCGACGGCCTGGCCCGCGCGCTCGATCCCGATGCGCTCGATTGCGTCGGTGCTACCCGTTCGCAAGCCTGCGGTGTCGAAGACCGTGAACGGTACCCCGTCCAGGGCGATCGGGCGCATGAGCACATCGCGCGTCGTTCCCGCCTCGGGCGCCGTAATCGCCGCCTCGGTTTCGACTAGCGCATTGAAAAGAGTGCTTTTCCCGCTGTTGGGTGGTCCAGCGAGAACAACCCGAATACCCTCGCGAAGGGTTTCCGCCGCCGGCCGGGCCAGTTGCAATTCAAGCGCTTCGCGCAATCCGCTTATTGCCGCCGAGATGGCTTCCGCTCCCTGCCCCGTGTCATCGTCGTCGGAGAAATCGAGCGCGGTTTCGACGTGCGCCGAGATTGCCAGAAGCTGCGCGCGCCACTCTTCAACTGTTCGCGAAAACGCGCCGCCCGCCATCGCTGCCGCAGCGCTGCGCTGGAGTTCGGTTTCGGCAGCGAGCAGATCGGCAAGCCCCTCGGCCTCGGCCAGATCGATGCGGCCGTTGGCAAAGGCGCGGCGGGTGAAGTCGCCGGGTTCGGCCTGGCGCAGCCCGGAGACCGCCGCAAGGGCGGCGAGGATCGCTGCGACGACCGCGCGTCCGCCATGCGCGTGAATTTCTGCACTGTCTTCGCCCGTGGCGTTGCCCTGCCCCGGCAGCCAGAGGACCAGCGCGCGGTCCAATACGCCGCCGTCCTCGCCGCGCAAAGTGCGTACCTTGGGCGAGCGCGGAGGCGGCAGGGTTCGGGCCAGGGAGCGGAGCGCGGCGCCGGCGCGGGGCCCGCTGATGCGGATCACCGCAATTGCCGCCGGCGGGGCGCCCGAGGAAAGTGCAAAGATAGTATCGTACATTTACAATAGCTTAGGTGGATCAAGCGGCGCCAGACAGGGTTAGTCTTCGCGCTTCTTCTTCATCCCTGCACCGAACGCGGTTCCGCCTTCCATGAACTGCTGGAACAACTTCATTCCGATCTGCCCCATCGGTGCGAGCTGCCTGGCATAGTCCTGAAGCTGATCGATGCTGGTCACGCCCTTCATCGCTTTGGCAATGTTTTCGACATAGACATCGTTGGCTTTCGATACGTCGGGGAAGCCCAGGAAGCGCCGCGCTTCTTCGGGCGTGACATCGATTTCCACATTGACCTTCATCGGGGGGCCTCTCCAGCCGGGGGTGCGATCCGCAAAGCTGACACACGCCCTTGGCAAAGTCCATTGCAGGCGTATCGTGCGCGCCAGAACCCAGCGCGTTAGGAACCCGATGACCGAGCAGACGACCATCCCCACGCTCGATGGTGCGGGCGAATTTCCCGCTTATGTCGCGCGTCCCACGGCGCAAGCCACCGCCGCGATCATCGTCATTCCCGAAATATTCGGAGTCAACGCGGGGATCCGGGCGAAGTGCGATGGCTGGGCCGCGCTGGGTTATCTGGCGGTTGCCCCCGATCTGTTCTGGCGGTTCGCCCCAGGGGCAGAACTCGACCCCGACATTCCGGCGCAACTCCAGGAAGCCTTCGGCTATTTCCAACGTTACGATGCCGATGACGGGGTGCAGGACATCGAGGCCGTGATCCGCTGGCTCCGTACCAGCGAAAGCGTGCCCCGCGTCGGCTGCACCGGCTACTGCCTCGGCGGGCGGCTCGCCTACATGGCCGCGGCGCGGACCGATATCGATGCCGCGGTTGGCTATTACGGAGTGATGATCGACCAGATGCTGGGCGAAGCGCGCGCCATTGCCCGGCCGCTGATGCTGCATATTCCTACAGCCGATCACTTCGTCGGGCCCGAGGCGCAGGCCGCGATCCACGCCGGGCTGGACGATCATCCACGCGTGACGTTGTTCGATTACGCGGGGCTCGATCACGGGTTCGCCACCGAAATGGGCGACCGCCGCGATGCGGCCGGAGCGGAGCTCGCGGACGGCCGAACGCGCGCCTTTTTTGCCGAGCACCTCGCGTGATTTCATCGCGGTGGCGTGGCTCGGCGATCGAGTACGCGCGGTTCGCGATCCCTGCGCTGCTCATCGCCGCGACGATCGCCGCGGCCGCGTTCCCGCGGGCGCGATTGAGCCTGATCGTGCTCGCGCCGCTCGTCGTGATTGCGGTGTGGGACTTTTTCCAGAAGCGCCACTCGCTGCGCCGCAATTATCCGCTGATTGCCCGGTTGCGCTGGATATTCGAGGACCTGCGCCCGTTCGCCCGCGCCTATTTCGTCGAAGGCGATCTCGACGGACGGCCGTTCAACCACGACGAGAAGGCGCTGGTCTATGCCCGTGCCAAGAACGAGCTCGACGCGCATCCGTTCGGGACCGAGCTCGACGTCTATTCGGACGAGTACGAGTGGCTCGGCCATTCGATGGCCCCGCGCGCGGACATAGCGCCAAGCTGGCGTGCGCGTGTGGGCGAGGGTCGCTGTGCCAAGCCGTACGATGCCGCTCTGCTCAACATCTCGGCAATGAGCTTCGGCGCGCTGAGCGCCAAGGCGATCGAGGCACTCAACCTCGGGGCCAAGCTCGGCGATTTCTACCACGATACCGGCGAGGGCGGATACAGTCCCTACCACCGCAAGCACGGCGGCGACATCGTCTGGGAACTGGGCAGCGGCTACTTCGGCTGCCGCACCGATGACGGTCGTTTCGATGCCGCGCGGTTCACCGATGCTGCGGCCAACGACCAGATCAAGATGATCGAGATCAAGCTCAGCCAAGGGGCCAAGCCCGGCCACGGCGGCGTGCTGCCCGCCGCCAAAGTGAGCGCGGAAATCGCCGCAACGCGCGGCGTGCCCCAAGGACAGGACTGCATCTCTCCAGCGGCACACACCGCGTTTTCGACCCCGCGCGAGATGATCGAATGGGCCGCCCGGCTGCGCGACATGTCGGGCGGCAAGCCGGTCGGGATCAAGCTGTGCATCGGCCAGCCGCATGAATATCTGGCGGTGATCAAGGCGATGGTGGCGAGCGGGATCCTGCTCGATTTCATCACCGTCGATGGCGGCGAGGGCGGGACCGGGGCGGCGCCGGTGGAATTTTCCAACAGCATCGGGATGCCGCTGCGCGAAGGGCTGATCCTGGTCCGCAACGGGCTGGTCGGGACGGGGCTCAAGGACCAGGTCAAGATCGCCGCGGCGGGCAAAGTTCATTCGGGCGCGGGGCTGGCGATGAATTTTGCACTAGGCGCCGACTGGTGCAACGCGGCGCGCGCCTTCATGTTCTCGCTCGGCTGCGTCCAGTCGATGAAGTGCCACACCGATCTGTGCCCGACCGGGGTGGCGACGCAGGACGCGCTGCGCCAACGGGGCCTGGTGGTCGAGGACAAGGCGCGGCGCGTTGCCAGTTTCCAGAAGCATACGCTGACGGGCCTGCGCGAGATCGTTACCGCGATGGGGCTGGAAACGCCGTGGCAGATCGCGCCGCACCACCTCTCGCAGCGGCTCAATTCGGCGCGTTCGAACCCGATCGACCGGATCTACGATTTCCTCGAACCCGGCGAACTTCTCGCCGACCACAAGGGCACCAGCCTCGCGCGCTACTGGGCGGCGGCGAACCCCGATAGCTTCAGGATGACACCATGAGCGAACATCCAGGATTGGCCCATTGGCACCGCGTGATGCAGGCGGGGAACCAGCCCGCCGATCTGGCGGAACTGATCGCGGAAAACGCAGTGTTCCACTCGCCCGTGGTCCACACCCCGCAGCAAGGCCGCGCCAAGGTCATCCAGTACCTCGCCGCGGCCGGGCAAGTGCTTGGCTCGGCGAATTTTCGCTATGTCCGCGAACTGGTCGACGGCGACGAGGCGCTGCTCGAATTCGTCGACGAACTCGACGGGATCAAGATCAACGGCATCGATCTGATCCGCTTCGATGGCGCCGGCAAGATCGTCGACTTCAAGGTCATGGTGCGGCCGCTGAAGGCGGTGAACAAGCTGTGGGAGCTGATGGGGGCGCAGCTCGAACGTGCGGCCGCAAGTGGGCCGGCGTCCGCAGCCTAGTTCAGCGAAGCAAAGTTCAGCACGGTCCGGCGAACCACCGCGTCGAGCGCCGGGGGCAGCGCCTGGTCGAGTTCGTCGCGACGGCGATCGACGCTTTCGGATAGCTGGATGCGGTGCATCGTCCATTCGGGGCAGACGCGCTTGGTGATCGGGTGGTCCTCCAGCCGGACGATCCCGCTATGCCGGCGGTCGACCGCGAGGCGCACCATCAGCGTCATCAGCGCGGACCGTGGGCCTTCGATCAGCTGGAGGAAGTTGCGCCCGTTGTAGAGCAGGAACCCGGTGATGTCGTTGAGCGGGTTGCGCGTCTGCGCCGACTCGAGGATCGCGTCGATGTCGCTCTCGGCAAGCGCGGCCGCGGTGCTGATATAGGTAAACTGGCGCATCGGTCCGCCTTTGCCAACCGGGGTCCCGGCAACTCCTTCTCGAGCTGCCGGGAACCACCAATCCTACTGGTTCATCGCGGCGAAGAAGTCCTCGTTGCTCTTGGAATCCTTCATCTTGTCGAGGAGGAATTCCATCGCGTCGATCGTGCCCATCTGCATGAGGATCCGGCGCAGGACCCACATCTTGCTGAGCTTGTCCTTCTCGACCAGCAGCTCTTCCTTGCGCGTGCCCGACTTGCCGACGTCGAGCGCGGGGAAGATGCGCTTGTCCGAGACCTTGCGGTCGAGGACGATTTCGGAGTTGCCGGTGCCCTTGAACTCTTCGAAGATGACCTCGTCCATGCGGCTGCCGGTGTCGATCAGCGCGGTAGCGATGATCGAGAGGCTGCCGCCTTCCTCGATGTTGCGCGCCGCACCGAAGAACCGCTTGGGCCGCTGCAGCGCGTTGGCGTCGACGCCCCCGGTGAGAACCTTGCCCGAGCTTGGCACCACGGTGTTGTAGGCGCGGCCTAGGCGGGTGATCGAATCGAGCAGGATCACGACATCCTTCTTGTGCTCGACCAGCCGCTTGGCCTTTTCGATGACCATTTCGGCCACCTGGACGTGGCGCGTGGCGGGTTCGTCGAAAGTCGAGGAGATCACCTCGCCCTTCACGCTGCGCTGCATGTCGGTGACTTCCTCGGGGCGCTCGTCGACCAGCAGGACGATCAGGAACACCTCGGGATGATTGTCGGTGATCGCCTTGGCGATGTTCTGGAGCAGCACGGTCTTGCCCGTGCGCGGTGGGGCGACGATCAGCGCGCGCTGGCCTTTGCCTTGCGGCGAAATGATATCGATCACCCGCGCCGACTTGTCCTTGACCGTCGGGTCGAGCGTATCGAGGCTCAGCTTGCGATCGGGATAAAGCGGGGTGAGGTTGTCGAAGTTGACCCGGTGCCGCACCGCGTCGGGATCGTCGAAGTTGACCTTGATCAGCTTGGTCAGCGCGAAATAACGCTCGCCGTCCTTGGGTCCGCGAATCTCGCCTTCGACGGTGTCGCCGGTGCGCAGGCCGAACTTGCGGACCTGGTTGGGCGACACGTAAATGTCGTCGGGTCCGGCGAGGTAGTTGGCCTCGGGACTGCGCAGGAAACCGAATCCGTCGCTGAGCACTTCGATCGTGCCGATGCCGAGGATCTGCTCGTCGTTGTCGGCGAGTTCCTTGAGGATCCCGAACATGAGGTCCTGGCGGCGCATCGTCGAGGCGCTTTCGACCCCGAGCTCTTCGGCCATCTCGACCAGTTCGGCGGGTTTCTTCTTCTTGAGTTCTTTGAGATGCATGGGATTATTCCGGATACTGGAGATGACCGGCGAGGTCTTGGCGCGGTGGATCGTTGATACGAATCGCTGCGCCGGGGGCTTGGGGAAAGCGGACCTTGCTGCCCGCGACGGGCGGCGTTGCCGGGGTTGAGGACCTGGCGAATATGCCCACGCGGCGCGCTAGTCAATCGGCGGCAGCGAAACGCGGCGCAGCTTCAGAACGGTTTGACGATCACCAGCACCACGATCAGCGCCGCGGCGACGCCCGGAACCTCGTTGAGCAAGCGCAGCTGCTTGCCCGCCAGCTTGCGTTCGCCGCGGGCCAGCGCGCTCGCATAACCCGCCATCCACACGTGATAGGCGGTGAGAACCATCACCAGGCCAAGCTTGGCGTGAAACCAGCCCTGCGTCCACGCACCCGTCGTGCTCGCCAGGGCAAGCCCCAGCAGCCACACCAGCGCCAGCGACGGCCACAGGATGATCTTGAGCAGCTTGGCCTCCCGCGTGACCCAAAGCGCATCCTCCGGCGATCCCAGGGCAGCTTCCTGGTGATATACGAAGAACCGCGGGAGCATGAACAGCCCGGCCATCCAGAAGATCACGAAGATGATGTGGCCCGCCTTGAGCCAGAGATACGTCATGCCGAGCACCTGTTGCATGAATCTGCCATAGCCTATGCGCGCCAGCCGCGCACTACCGCGAGCAACGCCTCGACATGTTCGATCGGGGTGAACTGGCCGATCCCGTGGCCGAGGTTGAAAACATGCGGGCGGCCCGCAAAAGCCTCGAGCACGCGCAGAGTCTGGCGCTCGAGCTCGGACCCGCCGGCAAGCAGTAGCAGCGGATCGAGATTGCCCTGGACGGGCATGTTGGCGGGAAGCTCCCTGGCCGCCCACAGCGGATCGATGGTTTCGTCGATCCCGATCGCGTCGACTCCGGTTTCGCGGGCATAGGCGGGAAGTTTTTCGCCTGCGCCCTTGGGAAAGCCGATGATCGGGACGTGGGGATACCGCGCCTTCACGGCCGAGACGATCGCGGCGTTGGGGGCGATGACCCAGCGCTCGAATTCAGCAGGAGCCAGCGAACCCGACCACGAATCGAACAACTGGACAGCTTCGGCGCCCGCCGCGATTTGCCCGCAGAGGTATTCAGTGGTGACGCGGACGATTGCGTCGATGATCGCCTGGAACCCGCGCCGGTCGGCATAGGCCATCGCCCGGGTCTCATATTGGTCGCGGCTACCCTCGCCCGCGACCATGTACGTCGCGACGGTCCACGGGCTGCCTGCAAAACCGAGCAATGTCTTGTCAGCGGGAAGCGCGGCGCGGACCTTGGCAACGGTCTCGTAGATCGGGGTCAACCGTTCGGGCACCGCATGGAGCGCGGCCAGCTGGCTGTCGGCAAGCCGGGGCGACAAGCGCGGCCCTTCGCCGACGAGGAACTCGAGCGCCTGGCCCATGGCATGCGGCACGATCAGGATGTCGGAAAACAGGATTGCCCCGTCGAACCCGAAGCGGCGGATCGGCTGCAAGGTGATCTCGGCCGCCGCCGCACTATCATAGACCAGCGCGAGGAAACCGCCCTTGTCGGCGCGCAGGGCGCGGTACTCGGGCAGATAGCGTCCGGCCTGGCGCATGAGCCAGAGCGGCCGCCGATCGGCGTTCTCGCCGCGCAAGGTGCGGAGCAGCAAACCGGGCATCGCAGCGCCTCTTTTCTAAATCATTGAGAATGATTGAAAGGTTGTAGGAGGTAGTTGGTCTGTGGATTGCGGGGACGCGCGCCGCTTGCCCGATTTGTGCCGGGCTGAACAGGGGGCGCGCCACTGCGAATCGCTGCGCCGCCGCGTCAAGCGCAGGTTGTCCCCGCTAACCGGGCCCTGTGGGTAGCGTTGTCCCCATGTTGGCAAAGCGCCATGCCAAGGACTCGTTCCGGGGACCACGAGTTCCCGATTACTTGTCCGCAGGGTCCTCCCGTGGTTTATGCGCAGGGGTGTCCACAGCCCGGCTTCATCTCCACCTGCTTTCCGATTCCACCGGCGAAACGCTCGAGATGATCGCCAAGGCGGCGCTTGCCCAGTTCGACGATGCCGGGGTCATCCGCCATTTCTGGCCGATGGTTCGTTCGCAGCAGCATCTCGACCGGATCATGGCGGAAATCTCCGCCAACCCGGGGCTCGTACTGTTCACGCTGGTCAACGCCGATACCCGGGCCCGGCTCGAAGAGCGCTGCCGCGCGCTCGGCCTCCCCGCGGTGCCCGCGCTCGACGCGGTGACCGATGCACTGGAGGGCATGCTCGGTCAGGAAGCCAAGGCCCGCCCGGGGCGCCAGCATGTGATGGACGAGGCGTACTTCGCCCGGGTCGAGGCGATCCAGTTCACCATCGCCCACGACGACGGGGTGCTGTGGGAAGACTGGGAGGAAGCCGACATCGTCCTGGCCGGAGTCTCGCGCAGTTCCAAGACTCCGACCAGCATCTATCTTGCCAACCGCGGCTACAAGACCGCCAACATTCCGATCGTGGTCGAAAGCCCCCCGCCCGAGGCGCTCTACGGCTTGCGCCATCCGCTGGTGGTGGGATTGACGACCGCGCCCGAACGGCTGATCCAGGTCCGCCGCAACCGCCTGCTCTCGCTCGGCCAGGCGCCCGAGACCGCGTATGTCGACAACGAGCGCGTGACCAAGGAAGTCCAGTACGCGCGGCGGATGTTCGCCGACAACGGCTGGCCGGTGATCGACGTGACCCGCCGCTCGATCGAGGAGACCGCCGCGGCAATCATCAATCTCTACAACGAGCGCGAGGCCGCCGACCCCGCGCCCGCCTCGATCGCGTGATCGTCCTCGCCAGCAGAAGTGCCTCGCGCCGGGCCATGCTGGAGGCGGCCGGGGTCGCGTTCACCTGCGATCCCGCGCGGATCGACGAACGCGCGGTCGAGGCGGGGCTTGGCGCTGCTGACCCGGCACACGCGGCACTCGCGCTGGCCGAAGCCAAGGCGCGCGATGTTGCGCGGCGCAACCCCGGAGCGCTGGTGCTGGGGAGCGATTCGCTGGTGGTAGTATCTGGCCAGCGGTTCGATAAACCTGCCGGCTGCGCCGACGCCGCCGCGCATCTGCGCCGTTTTTCGGGCAAAACGATGGAACTGCACAGCGCCGCAGCGCTCGTCCGCGATAGCGACACGCTCTGGCGTCACGGCGCCATCGCAAGGTTGCAGGTGCGTCGTCTTTCGGACCAATTCATCGCCGATTACCTTGCTGCCGAATGGCCCGCGGTCGCCGCCTGCGTGGGGGTGTTCAGGATCGAGGGGCGCGGGATCCAGTTGTTCGAGAGCATCGCGGGCGATCATTTCACCGTGCTTGGGATGCCGTTGCTCGCCGTCCTCGGCGCGCTGCGCGAACGGGGCGAACTGGCATGATCTACGCCGAAGTCATCGGCGATCCGATCGCGCAGTCCAAATCGCCCGCGATCCACGGGTTCTGGCTGGCCAGGCTCGGGATCGCGGCGGAATACCGCGCACACCACGTCCTCGATGACGGGCTCGCGGACTATTTCGCGCAGCGCCGCGGCGATCCCCAATGGCGCGGGTGCAACGTGACGATGCCGCACAAGGCCGCGGTGATGCCGCTGCTCGAGCGGATCGATCCGCTCGCTAAGCGGGTCGGTGCGGTCAACACCGTGGTCGCCGAGGACGGCGCGCTGGTCGGCTACAACACCGATGTGGCCGGTTTTCTCGAACCCCTGTCCGCGCAGCTTCGCGAAACGCATCTGTTCCGCATGGCCCGCGTGTTCGGCAGCGGCGGCGCGGCGCGGGCGGTTGTCGCCGCGCTGGTCGAGGCCAAATGCGTGATCGTGCTGGCCGCCCGCGATCCGGCCAAGGCGCGCGCATTGCTGGACGAACTCGACCCGGGAGGCGAGCACCACAGCGTGGATCTCGCGCATTTCGCCGCGCCCACCGATTTCGATTTCGATGACCGCGAGCGCTTGTTCGATGTCATCGTCAACGCCAGCGCGCTGGGGATGCGCGGCAAACCGCCGCTGGCGCTCGATTTCAGCCATGTCCCGCCGGGCAGCACGGTCTACGACATCGTCACCGATCCGCTCGACACCCCGCTGCTGATCGCCGCCCGCGCCGCTGGCCTGCCGACGATCGACGGGCTCGCCATGCTGATCGGCCAGGCCGCAGCAGCGTTCGCGAAGTTTTTCGGTGAGCCCGCGCCGCGCCAATACGACGGCGAACTGCGCGCAATGCTGACGTCATGAGCGCGCCCTTCGTCCTGGGCCTGACCGGATCGATCGGCATGGGCAAGTCGGCAGTTGCCGCAATGCTGCGCGATCTCGGCGTGCCGGTGTTCGATGCCGATGCTGCGGTCCACGCTTTGCAAGGCGCGGACGGCGCGCTGCTCGCTCCGATCGAGGCGGCGTTTCCCGGCACCACCGGGCCCGGCGGGGTGGACCGCGGCAAGCTCGGCAGCGCGGTGTTCGGCGACAAGGCCGCGCTCGCCCGGCTCGAAGCGATCGTCCACCCCGCGGTAGGTGCGCTGCGCGCGGAGTTCCTGGCCGCCACCGTTGGCGCGCCGCTGATCGTTTTCGACATTCCGCTCCTGTTTGAAAAAGGCAGCGCCAACCAGGTCGATGCCGTTGCGGTGGTGTCTGCTCCTGCGGCCATGCAGCGGGCGCGGGTCCTTGCCCGGGCCGGGATGACGCCCGAAAAGTTCGCGCAGATCCTCGCGCTCCAGGTCCCCGACGCGCAAAAGCGCGCGCGCGCCGATCATGTGATCGACACCGGCACCTCGCTTGTCGAGACCCGCGCTGCCGTCGCCCGCCTCGTGGACCGGCTGATCGCCCAAAAATAACCCCGGCATGCCCTTGCGCGCCCCGAATCGCGCGCCGATAGTCCCGGCAATGCGTGAGATCATCTTCGACACCGAAACCACCGGTCTCGATCCCGCCAGCGGTGACCGCATGGTCGAGATCGGCTGTATCGAACTCGTCAACCGGGTGCCCACGGGGCGGACGTACCAGGCTTATTTCAACCCCGATCGCCCGATGCCCTCGGCGGCTGAGGCGGTCCACGGCCTGTCCGAGGTGTTCCTTTCGGACAAGGCGCGGTTCCACGAATGCGTCGCCGATCTGATCGCGTTCATCGGCGACGATCCGCTTGTCGCGCACAATGCCGGGTTCGATTTCGCGTTCCTCAACGCCGAGCTGGCGATCTGCGGGATGGAGGCGGTCTGCCGCAGCCGGATGATCGATACCGTCGCGCTGGCCCGCGTGCGGCATCCCGGGGCCAAGCTCAGCCTCGATGCGCTGTGTACCCGGTATGGAATCGACCGCAGCCACCGCACGCTCCACGGCGCGCTGCTCGACGCCGAACTCCTCGCCCAGTTGTATGTCGAGCTGACCGGCGGGCGCCAGATCGGGCTCGAACTGGCGGCCGAGGCAGAGGACGCGTTGCTCGCTTCGGTTCGCAGCGTAGTTCGCGAACGTCCGTTCCGCGCCGCCCGCCCGCACGCCGCCAGCGCAACCGAGCTTGCCGCGCACGCCGCGTTCATGGCGAATTATTCTTCGCCACTTTGGGCCAGATAGCCCGTTGACGCGTATAATGACTATTGGGGGTCGCACCCGGGAGACCTAAATTATGGACATTCGCGTATCCGGCCACCAGCTCGACACCGGCGAGGCGCTACAGGCGCACGCTTCGGACCGCATGAGCGCAATCGTCGACAAGTACTTCGCGCGGGCGCTCACCTCGAACGTCACCTTCGGCAAGGCTCCCGCAGGCGCGTTCCGCTGCGACATCGTCACCCACGTCAAGCAGGGCCTGATCCTCAAGGGCGCGGGCATCGCGCAGGACGCCCACCACGCGCTCGACCAGGCGGCGGAAAAGATCGATACCCAATTGCGCCGCTACAAGCGCCGGCTCAAGGATCGCCACGACCAGTCGGCCCACGCTCAGCGCGAGGAAGAAGCGGCCTACACCGTCTTCGCCGAACCGGCCGAGGACGAAGAACCTGCCGACGCCCCGCTGATCATCGCCGAGACCCGCGTCGACGTGCCCGAGGCGACCGTTTCCGATGCGGTGATGATGCTCGACTTGCGCAACACCGCGGCGCTGCTGTTCAAAAATGCTGGCACCGGACGACACAATATGGTCTATCGCCGCGGCGACGGGTCGATCGGCTGGGTCGAACCATCATCACTGTGAGCGCGCGGACGATCAAGGGTCGGGCGGCGCGCTCAAACAGTTCGCAACGCTTTGAACTTGGGCAAGAATTTCCGGATATTCCGGCGACTTCGCGCGTTCATCCGGGTCGAGCAAACATGTAAGGATCGGCAAGCCCGGGCGATGACTGCGCTATTTACTCTCCTCCCCGAAGCGGTCGGTACGGTCCGCGCCGCCACGATGGCCGCGGCCGGCAGCGCCTCTGCTGGTGACGGCAAGCGTGCGATTCTAGCTCAACTGGCTGAGCGGTTCTCAAACGTCTACGGGCTCGATAATGCCGCGGTGCTCGAACGGATCGAGGAGCGTGAGCGGCTTGGCAGCACCGGCTTCGGGCGCGGCGTGGCTATTCCCCACGCGCGCATGGGCACGCTGAGCCGGCCGGTTGCGGCGTTCCTGCGGCTGGATACGCCGGTCGCCTTCGATGCCGCCGATGGGATGCCGGTCGATCTGGTGTTCGGGCTGCTCTCGCCCGAACAGGCGGGCGCCACGCACCTTCATGCGCTGGCCGCGATTTCGCGGTTGATGCGCGACGAACGGATGCACGCGGCGCTGAGCGAGGCGCCCGATGCGGAAGCGCTCTACGGTTTGCTCGTCAACGTTATCGACCGCGACGCTGCCTGACGCACCGACGAGCGATGCGGCCGGGGCGACCCTTGGCGCCGATCTCCACTGGCGCGCGCTCGAACGGTTGTACGTTTCGGCGCCGATCAATCGGCTGTTCCGCTCGCGGCTCGAGATCACCGGCGATGGCCGCGCCACGATCCGCTTCTCAATCGATCCCGAAGTTTTCCACGCGGCCGGCGCGGCGCACGGGACGGTCTATTTCAAAATGCTCGACGATGCGGCGTTCTATGCCGCCAACAGCCTGGTCACCGATCGATTTCTCCTGACCACGTCGTTCAACCTCCATTTCAGCAAGCCCGTCCGCTCCGGCGAAATCGTTGCCGAAGGACGCTGGATCAGTGGGCGCCGGCGGGTCTTCGTCGCCGAGTCGCGGCTGGTCGACAGTGCCGGCGAGGAAATCGGCCGCGGCACCGGTACGTTCATGAAATCGCGCATGGCCCTGTCGGGGCTCGACGGATACGCCGACGCTCCGGTCACCTCCGATGGATGATCGCCTGCCAGCGCATGTCGAGGTGAACGGACTGATTCGCGCGGTTCAGGCTGCGGGGGGGTTTGCGATGGTCCTTGCCAAAGGTGAACGCGATGCCGGGACACTGCTTGTGGTGGCCGTAGAAAATGGCGCGAATCCGCAACTTTACGAAAGAATGCCGCAAGTCGATGGTACCCGCAAGTGGTCCCCGGTCTCGGCACAAAGCATTGAAAAATATGGCAATACCGATGATTATTGGCGACGCCGTAAGGATCAGGACCCCGATATCTGGGTCATTGAACTGGATATCGCGAATGGTGAACGGTTCATCGGATTGACAGGAACCGGCGATTGACTCTGCTGCGCTGCACAATCATTCCCGCCTGACTTTGTGAAGCGCAGGCGATCTGCGGGGCATCAGGCCTCGCGATAGGCACGCAGACGGGGATCAGTCGGCAGGCTTAGGCGGCACCAACTCGGCATCATGCCGGTGGTCGCGACCATCCTGTGCAGATCGCTCACCGCCCTAGAAAACCGATGAATGAGCCGCCAAGTCCATAAGGCCAGCGCTATTGCCGTGGCCGCAACTGTCCTGACAATTCTCTTCAGCGCCGATGGTTCCGGCGCGGCCGCGCAGGCCAGTCAGCCGCGACCCGTCGCGCAGCTCCCGGCGATGGCCGAACCCGCACCGCTCCCGCAGTTTACCGCAGCACCGCTGGTCCAGGCGACCCCTGCCGACACTTCGGCGGATGTCGACACGGCGGTCGATGCAAGCGAAGCCCCGCACCTCACCGCCGCCACGCTGGCCGGACTGGTTGCCGCCCAGCCCACCGCGCGTGATTTGTCGCGTGAGCTCGATTGCCTCGCCGGTGCGATTTATTTCGAATCGAAAGGCGAATCGCTTCCCGGCCAGCTTGCCGTGGGCCGCGTCATCATCGCCCGCTCGAAATCGGGACGGTTCCCCGACAGCTATTGTGGCGTCGTGTTCCAGCGCTCGCAGTTCTCGTTCGTCCGCGGACATTCGATGCCCGGGATCGATCATGCCTCACGCGGGTGGCACAATGCCGTCGCCATCGCGCGGATCGCGCACGAAGGTACGTGGCGCAGCCCGGCCGAAGGCGCGCTGTTCTTTCACGCCGCGCGGGTTTCACCGGGCTGGCGCCTCGCCCGCGTCGCACGGATCGACAACCACATCTTCTATCGCTGAGCGCGCTGCCGGCGGCAGTCAGGTGAGTTCGACCCAGACCGGGGTATGATCGCTCGCGCGTTCGCGTCCGCGGTGCTCCTTGTCGACTCCGCTTGCGACCAGCCGATCGGCGAGCTCGGGCGAGAGCAGGGCGTGGTCGATGCGGAAGCCGTGGTCGCGTTGCCATGCGCCCGCTTGGTAATCCCAGAATGTCCACACCCCGCCGCGCGGGTTGTGGAGGTTGAGCGCATCGGTCCAGCCATCTGCGAGCAGCCGCGCATAGGCATCGCGCGATTGCGGCTGCATCAGCGCATCGGGGGCCATCGCCGCGGGCGACCACACGTCCTTGTCCTCGGGGATCACGTTGAAATCGCCGGTGACGATCGCGGGGACTTCCTCGGCCGCAATTTCGGCCATGCGCACCCGCAGCCGTTCCATCCAGCGCAGCTTGTAATCGAACTTGGGCCCCGGCTGCGGGTTGCCGTTGGGCAGGTAGATGCAGACCACGCGGATGCCGAAGACATCGGCCTCGAGGTAGCGCGAGTGGACGTCGTCGGGGTCACCTTCTAGCCCGCGGCGCACTTCGACCGGGATGACCCCGTCAGCCAGGATCGCGACCCCGTTGAAACCCTTCTGGCCGTGCCAGATCGCGTGGTAGCCGATCGCGGCGAACTCGGCGGCGGGGAAGCCCTCGTCGGCGGTCTTGATCTCCTGGAGGCAGGCCACCGCGGGGCGCGTTTCCTGAAGCCACTCGAGCAGCCGCGGCAACCGTGCCTTGATCCCGTTGATATTGTAAGTCGCGATTTTCATGCGTTAAACGCAACCAGCAAGCTGGTTCCTCGCACGGCACCGGCCGGCTCCGGCCGTGAAGCGGGAAAATTCCACCTAGATCGAGAAGCTCGAGCCGCAGCCGCAGCCCGCCGCGGCGAGCGGATTGTTCACCCGGAAGGCCGATCCGCCGAGCGATTCGACATAGTCCAGCGTGCACCCCGCGACCAGATCGAGGCTCACCGGATCGACCGCGAGCATGACCCCGTCGGTCTCGACCACGGTGTCATCGGCAGCGGGCGCATCGTCGAGCCCGAACTTGTACTGGAACCCCGAACAACCCCCGCCTTCGACCGACAGTCGGAGCAGCGCGGGCTTGCCCTGCTTGGCCGCGATCGCCGAAACGCGGGCTGCGGCAGCGGGCGAAAGCGTGATCGTGGGAGCGTCCATGGATACCAAGATAAGCCGCCGGGGCCCGATACTCAAGCCGCACCCATATTCAGGCCGTCTGGATATAGCTGCGCATAGCCTCGGCCTCGGCCTCGATCCGCTCGATCCGGTATTTGACGAGGTCGCCGATCGAGACGAACCCGATCACCCGGCCCTCTTCGACCACGGGCAGGTGGCGGATCCGGCGGCGGGTCATCAGGCCAAGCGCGTCGAGCACCGCCGTTCCCGGCTCGACCGTGATCGGCGGCGCGGTCATCACTTCGCCGACCGTTTGCGAAAGCACCGCGGTGCCCAGCGTGTGGAGCCGGTAGATGACGTCGCGTTCGGACAGCACCCCCGCCAGCCCGGCATCGCCATAGACGGGCAGCGCGCCGATCCGCTCCTCGGCGAGCATCTTGACCGCATCGGCCACACTGGTGGCGGTGGTGCAATTGAGCACGCTGTCGCTGCGGCCCTCGATCAAGCGCTTGATTGTCATGGCAGTCTCCCGACCGGATCACCCACCATAGCGCGAAGCGCGGTGGTTGGCGAATCGTCGGCGAGGGCGCATGGGGACGCAATGAAACCCGGCTCCCCGCTCGACGATCCGCGCACCGCGGGCTTTGCCTGGGCGCGCTACAAGCGGTTGATGGGGTTCATGGCCAGCTTCACCACGCTGACCGTGATCGTCTCGCTCGGGCTCCTCTATCGCCACATCGGGATGGTTTCGGTCCATCTCTACATCGCTGCCGCGCTCGGCATATTCGTGATGATGATGCTCATGGCGGCGCTGATGGGATTGGTCTTCCTGTCGAGCGGGACGGGCCATGATGAAGCCGTGATAGATCCGCTCGACGAAGACTAGGATCGGCGCCCGGCCTGCAGTTTTTCGTCACCCCCGCGTTCGTGCTGGAATCCGAGAGGACGATTGCCACCTAGCGCGCCGGGTAAAGCCGGAAATCCTCGACCGGAACGCCGCCGACGAGGTGCTCGTCGATGATCCGCGCCAGCACCGGCTCGGTGCACGAGTGGTACCAGACCCCGTCGGGCCAGACGACCGCGACCGGTCCCGCGGCGCAGACGCGCAGGCAATCGGCCTTGGTCCGCATGATCCCGCCATGTTCGGACAGCCCCCGCTGGCGCAGCGTGCGCTTGAGGTAATTCCACGCCGCCGCGCTGGTTGCGTAATCGCAGCACTTGGGTTTGGATTGTTCGGCGCAAAGTACGATGTGGCGTTTGACATCGGCCCCGCCGATGGCGGCGAGCATGGTTTCGGCGGCAGCAATCTGCTCCGGAGAAGCGATCACCCCTTCTTGCCGACGATCCGCGCGATTTCGGCCGCGACCAGCCGCTCGACCAGCGGCGGCAGGTTCTTGTCGAGCCATTCGCTGAGCGCCGGGCGGAGCAGTTCGCGCGCCATGCCCTCGAGCGAGGTTTCGCCCGAACGGACGATCTGCGGCGCGGCACCGGGCTCGGCCAGCATCGCCAGCGCGGTCAGCGAATCGCGCATCGAGCTGCGCGTTTCCTCGCCCAGCAAGGGGGTGTCGATGGCGTCGGACAGAACCACCGGATCGGGCTCGTGCTCACCCGGATAATCGCTCTCTAGCGCGGCGAACTCGTCGGCCTCGCTGAGGTCGAGGACTTCGCCAGCTTCCTCCGCGTCGGCGGGTTCGGGCTGGACGATACCGCGCTGTTCGCGCGTCCGGCGGACTTCGGCGGCGCTGTCGCGGTTATCGCGGGCGATGACTTTCTTGATCGATTCGAGGATTTCCTCGACCGAAGGTTCACCCGCCTGGCGCATCCGCTTGTTCCCCGTCACGCGCGCGGTTCCCGATTCGGGACACGCCTACGGGCCAACGACTGCACCGGTCTGCGCGGGTGTGTCAACGGTGCGGGTGGAATGCGCGACCGGATCGGGGTCGCGGCTCCAGTCGCTGATCTTGCGGCGAACGCGGCGGTGATTCACTTCGGGGTCGTAAAGCGGACCGCCGTCGAGCCCGAGATCGTCGGCCTCGGCCTTGCCCATTGCCGAAAGCAGGTTGAACCCGGCGACATAGGCGTTGCGCCGCGCGGTGACGAGCTGGAGCTGCGCGTTCAGCGCTTCCTGCTCGGCATTGAGGATGTCGAGGATGGTGCGGTTGCCGACGGTGTTCTCGGCGCGCACGCCTTCGAGGCTGAGTGTCGCGGCGTCGACCGCGGTCTGGTTGTTGGCGATCGTCTCGGTCGCCGCGCGCCACGACGAATAGGCCGAACGGACGGTGGCGATCACCTGACGCTCGACCCCGATTTCCTGCTCGAGCGCGGCGCCTTCGCGTGCCTGCGCCTGGCGTTGCTGCGCTGCGGGCAGCCCGCCCTGGAAGATCGGAATCGTCGCGCGCACACCCGCCTGCGCGGTCAACTGCTGCTGGCGGAATGTGCCCGCGGGCACCGAACTGCCGCCCAGCGTGCCAAGGTAGTTGGTATAATCGGGGCCAATAAACACGCTAAC
Source organism: Novosphingobium sp. (assembly GCA_025356575.1). Classification (GTDB taxonomy): domain Bacteria; phylum Pseudomonadota; class Alphaproteobacteria; order Sphingomonadales; family Sphingomonadaceae; genus Novosphingobium. Next base: position 6,246 of record JANXSP010000013.1, on the reverse strand, counting down.
CCGCGGCAGCCGGCCAGCGCCCGCGACATCGGTATCGAACCCTGCGGCCTTGGTGCGCGTATGCGCGGCGATGAGGTCGGGATTGTTCTCGAGCGCGATGGCCACGGCATCGTCGGCGCTCGCGGGTAGGCCCGGCAGCGGCGGCGGGGGCTGCAGCCTGATCGGCGCCTTGCCGACGAGCTGGATGTATCGTTCGCGTGCATTGGCGAGGTTGGCGCGCGCGACCTGGAGGTTGCCCTGCGCGATCGCCTGGCGCGATTGCGACTGCGCGACGTCGGTCCGGGTAAGGTCGCCGATCTGGAAGCGGTCGCGCGTCGCCTGCGAATTGACCCCCAAGACCTGAACGTTGTTTGCGCTGAGCCCGACGATCGCTTCGTTCTGGATGACGTCCATGTACGCCGTGACGACCTGGCTGAAGAGCCCCGATTCGGTCCCGCGCAAGTCCGCCTGGCCAGCCTCGATCCGGGTTTCCGCCGCGCGAATCGAATTCTTCACCGCGCCGCCCGAAAACACCGGAATGTTGAGCGTCGACTGGATGTCGAGCGCGCGATCGGGCGAGGTGAACGAGTTGGCGCTTTTCTTAAGGAACTCGGTGTAGCTGGCCGTGCCCGCGAGCGAGGGCAGACCGGCCGCGCGGGCGATCGGCTCGGATTCGTCGATCGCGCGCTGGTTGGCGCGGGCAACCTCGATCGTCGGGTTGGTCCGATAGGCGAGCGCAAGGGCCTCGCGCAGATCGTCGGCGCGCGCGGGGGCGGCAACCAGGGGCGCCAGTGCCGCACCGCAAATCAGGATCGAACGCACAGGCTTCATGCTCAGAAGCTCCAGCCGCGGCGTGCGGCGAATTCGGGCAGGACCGGAATGCCGAGATCGGTAAGCGGGAGCAGCGCCACCGTGCCGGCGATGCGGCGCCCGACGGCGAGCCGGGTGACCCCGCGTTCGGCCACGCCGGTGACGATCCGCCCGCCTTCGGCCAAACGCGCGACAAGCGACGCGGGCAGGGCTTCGATCGCTCCGTCGACAAGGATCAGCGTATAGGCACCCGCCGCGTCACGCGCCGGCGCGATCGCGGCGGCGGCGTCCACACTCACGCACGAGGCGACCAGCGGCGTCACCAGCGCGGCGAGGTATCCGCTGCCCCCGCTGACCACGAGAACGTGGTCGGACAGCGTCGGCGCGGCCTCGGCGAGCATCCGCCCGTGGACCAGCGGGGCGGCAAGAAACCGGCCATCGCCCAGCGGCACCGCGCGATCGATATATGCGACGTCGCGCGCTGCCGCGGGGACGAAATCCTCGCGCGGCACGCGCAGCATTGCGCCGAGCACCACCGGATCGGTGACCCCGCTCACGCGCAGCTGGCTGTCGATCATGGCACGGCGCGCGGCAGAGGTGCCTGCTGGCCGTTCCTGCAGTACCGTCATTCCTGAACCCTTTACGCGCGCCGTTCTTGCCGCTCGCTCCGTCAGCCGAAGCGGGAGCCCCAGCCAACGTGTATTGCACGGACAATACAGCTACGCAATTAGCCGTCTTCTAGGGCAAGCCAAAACCTCCGCCAAGCGCTTTGAACGCGCCATGCGCTTTGACGAAATACGCTGCGCAAGCTTATGAGGGGATAACGCAACGCACGCGTTTTACGGGAGCTGGCGACATGTCCGAGATGGTGACGATCCGTGAGGAAGACCTCATCGCCAGCGTTGCCGACGCGCTTCAGTTCATCAGCTACTATCACCCGATGGATTATATCCGTGCGCTCGGCGATGCCTACGAGGCCGAGCGGGGCCCTGCGGCGAAGGACGCGATCGCGCAGATCCTCACGAACAGCCGGATGTGCGCCGAGGGCCACCGCCCGATCTGCCAGGACACCGGGATCGTCAACGTGTTCGTCGCCTGGGGACAAAATTGCCGGCTGGAATCGGACAAGTCGCTGCAGGACGTGGTCGATGAAGGCGTGCGCCGCGGCTATCTCAACCCCGACAACAAGCTGCGCGCCTCGATCCTCGCCGACCCCGCGTTCACCCGCCGCAACACGCGCGACAACACTCCATGTGTGCTGACCGTCGATATGGTCCCCGGCGATACGGTGAGCATCGACGTCGCGGCGAAGGGCGGGGGGAGCGAGAACAAATCGAAGTTCAAGATGATGAACCCCAGCGATTCGATTGTCGACTGGGTGGTCGAGATGCTGCCGCAGATGGGCGCGGGGTGGTGCCCGCCGGGGATGCTCGGCATCGGCATCGGCGGCACCGCCGAATATTGCATGCAATTGGCCAAGAAGAGCCTGATGGAACCGATCGACATGGCCCAGCTCAAGCTCCGCGGCGCGCAGACCGATCTGGAAGCTCTGCGAATCGAGATTTTCGACAAGGTCAACGCACTGGGCATCGGGGCGCAAGGTTTGGGCGGGCTGTCGACCGTCCTCGACGTCAAGATCCTCGACTGGCCGTGCCACGCCGCGGGCAAGCCGGTGGCGATGATCCCCAACTGCGCCGCCACGCGGCACGCGCATTTCACCCTCGACGGATCGGGGCCGGTATTCCTTGAAACTCCCAAGCTCGACCAGTGGCCCGACGTCCAGTGGCAGCCCGATCCTGCGGCGCGCCGCGTCAACCTCGATACGCTGACCCCCGCCGAAGTCGCGAGCTGGAAGCAGGGCGATCGGATCCTCCTCAACGGGACAATGCTCACCGGGCGCGATGCGGCGCACAAGCGCATCCAGGACATGATTGCCAAGGGGGAAGCGCTGCCCGTCGATTTCCGCGGCCGGGCGATCTACTACGTCGGCCCGGTCGACCCGATTCTGGGCGAGGCGGTCGGCCCCGCCGGCCCCACCACGGCGACGCGGATGGACAAGTTCACCGACATGATGCTCGACCTCGGGCTGCTGGTGATGATCGGCAAGGCCGAGCGCGGGCAAGGCGCGGTGACCGAGATCGCCAAGCACAAGGTCGCCTACCTGATGGCGGTCGGCGGCGCCGCCTACCTCGTCAGCCGCGCAATCCGTGAGGCCAAGGTGGTGGCGTTCGCGGACCTCGGGATGGAGGCGATCTATGAGTTTACCGTCGAGGATATGCCGGTAACGGTCGCGGTCGATAGCGAGGGCAACAACGTCCACCAACTCGCCCCGCTGGTGTGGCGCGACAAGATCGCGCGCGAGCACCTGCTCGCGGGGACCTGACCGCAACCTGGCCCCGGAGTGGCGAAGCACGCGCCGCGTCCCTACATTGCAGCCTGTGATCGTCGCTGTCGTCTTTGCCCTGGGCATCATCAATTTCGCGCTGCATCAGGCCGTGCGCCAGAGCGGACATCCGCTGCTCGGGCGAATGCCGTGGTTCTACCACATGCTCGGCGGGCGCTTCAGCCTGGTGGTGGAGTTTCTGGTGCTGCTCGCGGCGATGCTGTTCGCCGCGCAGGGCTCCCGCGCGGCGGTGATCGGGTACATCGCCTACACCGCGCTGAACGGCGTCGGCGGGTGGCTGATCATCACCCGGCGGATTTAGGACAACTCCAGTTTTCTCTTGCGCGCCCGCCACTTGATTGGTTGGCATCGCGCGATGATCCAGCCGCTCGTCCTGTTCCACCTCAGCGACATCCATTTCGGGCTCGAGGATCGCCGCGCGCTCGACTGGGTGGTGACGTGCATCGAGAACGAGAAGCCCGCGGCGATCCTCATCACCGGCGACCTGACGATGCGCGCGCGCCACCGCGAATTCGCCGCGGCGTGCGAATGGATTTCAGCGCTCGGCCCGCCGGTGACGGTCGAGGTCGGCAACCATGACATGCCCTATGCCAACCTGGTCGAGCGGTTCACCGACCCATACCGGCGGTTCCGCGCGATCGAGCGGCTGATCGAGCGCGAACTCGATTTTCCCGGGCTGGCAATCGTTCCGCTCAAGACCGTGACGCGGGCGCAGTGGCGCTTTCCCTGGTCGAACGGCTGGGTGACGCGCGAAGCCCTGGCGTGCACGCTGGACCGGATCGATGCGCTGCCCGCAGGGACGCGCGCGCTGGTCACCGCGCACCATCCGCTGACCGAGCACGATCCGCATGGCAGGAAGCTGACGATCGGCGGCAACCGCGCGATGGCCGCGCTCGCCAGTCGCGGGGTGCTCGCGATCCTCACCGGTCACGTCCACGATGCCTTCGACCTGACGCAGGAAACCTGCGCGGGACCGCTGCGGATGATCGGCGCGGGCACGCTGTCCAAGCGCATCCGCTCGAGCCCGCCGAGCTTCAACGAACTGACGATCGCAGAGGGCCGGATCGCGGTGCGCGTCCGCAATCTCGAACATGTTTCCACGCCCCGGATGCAGATCGACGCAGTCCCCGCCAACGCCCTGCCCCCGCGCCAGCCCAGCGACCCGGTCGCGCCGGTGGCGACGGTGCCCGCGGTCGACCCGCCGGTGCATTGACGCGGCGCTCCTGAACATGCCCGATCCCCCGCGAAGGCGGGGGCCCCAGGCCGTATCGAAGTTCCTTGCCGCCGCAGGTCCCCGCCTTGGCGGGAATGCGGCCGGGATCGCAAACAACAGGCCATCCCCAACGCGAAAAGGGCGGCCCGTTGCCGGACCGCCCTCTCAATCCCGCCGTCGCGGAAAACTGGTGCGTAGCGGTTAGCGCTTGCTGAACTGGAAGCTCTTGCGCGCCTTGGCCTTGCCGTACTTCTTGCGCTCGACCACGCGGCTGTCGCGGGTGAGGAAGCCGGCGGTCTTGACCGCGAGGCGCAGTGTCGGCTCGAACTTGGACAGTGCCTGGGCGATACCGTGCTTGACCGCGCCGGCCTGGCCCGAAAGCCCGCCGCCCTTGACCGTGCAGACCACGTCGTACTGACCCTCGCGCTCGGTCACGCCGAACACCTGGTTGATGACGAGGCGCAGCGTCGGGCGCGCGAAATACACTTCCTGGTCGCGGCCGTTGACCGTGATCTTGCCGGTGCCGGGCTTGACCCAGACGCGGGCGACCGCATCCTTGCGGCGGCCGGTGGCGTACGAGCGGCCCTGCGCGTCGATCTGCTTTTCGCGCAGCGGCGCCAGCGGACCACCGCGCGGCGGCGGCGGCGGTGGTGCGTCCTCAGCCGAATAGCTGTCAGTCGCAGGCGCGGCAGCAGGTGCCGCCGGAGCAGGAGCCGCCTCAGCCGCAGCAGCAGCAGCAGGCGCCGCGGTCAGGTCCTTGAGATCGGCGAGATCGCTAACGGTGTTGTCGGACATTATGCGCCCACCTTGTTCTTGCGATTGAGCGAGGCGACATCCATCAGCGCCGGCTGGGTGCCGCCGTGGGGATGATCGGTGCCGGCGTAGAGGTGCAGCGCGCGCATCTGCGCGCGGCCGAGCGGTCCGCGCGGGATCATGCGTTCGACCGCCTTTTCGAGCACACGTTCGGGGAACCGTCCGTCGAGGACTTTCGCGGCGGTCACTTCCTTGATCCCGCCGGCATACCCGGTGTGCTTGTAATAGATCTTCTGCTTGAGCTTGTTGCCCGTCAGCCGGACCTTGTCGGCGTTGATCACGACAACGTGATCGCCGCAATCGACGTGGGGGGTGAAGCTGGGCTTGTGCTTGCCGCGCAGGTGATTGGCGACGATCACCGCAAGGCGTCCGAGGACGAGTCCTTCGGCATCGATCAGATGCCATTTCTTTTCCACGTCAGCCGGCTTGACCGACTGCGTGATCTTGCTGAGCGCCTTCATGGCTGCTTGTTCCTGTATCGCTGCCAGACCGCGTCGAACGCGGATCACCGGCGGGGAGCGCGCCTTTTGCGGATCGTCGGCGATAAGTCAAGCAAAGCCGCGGGTTTGCTGCGAGGTATAATAATACCGTGCGACACTCTCGGAGAAATTGCCGGGTCAGCGGGCGGTGAATTGCCCAGCCGGGGCGAGCGACCACTGTTCCTCGCTGGATTGTTCATGACTGCCGATCCGGGTGACGACGCGGCGGGAAACCTGCCTGGGCAGAGCCCCATCCACCGGTTCGCGAACATCGACGATCACCGTTACCGAGCCTGCCTGACCGGTCCCGGCAGCGATATCGCGGCGGTCTTCGCGGTGGCGGCTGCCCGAGAGGAACAAGTCTCTCGGCCACGTAAACGCGCCTTGCTGCGCCGCAGCTGCCAGCGCGCCCAGAACGTCGTGTGCCTGGCCCCGATCGCTGGCAGCGAGCGCCGAACCCGCAATCGACTGTGCCGCCGCGCCGCGGGCCGCCGCCACCGATGCGGCGGTGTCGGGTGAGGTCGCCGCCGCGATCAGGCCCGTACTGT
>JANXSP010000162.1 GCA_025356575.1 Novosphingobium sp. | reverse complement strand
TTGGTCAAGGCTGGCAGCGTCGGCGCACCGCTTCCAACTTTCACTGTTCCAGCTCGATTCCACGCTCGCTTCGATATTTCTCGCAGGCGTCTTGGGTCTGCCAACGTCCTCGGGCTTCTGCCCGGAACCGATCCCGCGCTCGCCAACCAGCCGATCGTCCTCACCGCCCACCTCGATGGCTATGGTTTCGGCGAGGCTGTTCACGGCGACCGGATTTACAACGGCACGCTGGATGATGCCGCCTATGTTGCGCTCATCATCCAGCTCATCGAACGTCGCGGCGGGCGGGGCTTTCATCGTCCGATCGTGGTTGCTGCGGTTACTGGGGAAGAAAAGGGATTGTTGGGCTCCAAGTGGCTGGTGCAGCATCCGCCAGCGGGCGTAGCGCGCTTCGTCGCCGACATTAACCTCGACCAGCTTCGACCGATTTTCCAGCTCGATTTGCTGACCGTGCACGGCCTCGACGATAGCAGCCTCGGGGACGATGCGCGGAAGGTTGCCGGGGACCTCGGGATCGCGGTTCAGCTCGATCCAGAGCCCGAGCGCAACCTGCTACAGCGTTCTGATCACTGGAATTTCATGCAGGCGGGTATTCCGGCGGTGAACTTCGTGTTCGGCTATCGCCCCGGCACCGAGAGTGAGCGCATCTACCGGCGCTGGTACCAGCAAGGATACCACCGGCCCCAGGACGACGCGCAACAGAGAATTGACTGGAAGGCGGCGGCAGAATTCAACCGCTTCTTCTATGCGCTTGTAGAGCGGGTGGCGAACCAGGACAGGACGCCGATGTGGCATATGGACAGTTCCCGGCGGCCGACCAGCCGGCCGTAGCTCCGATCCAAAGGGAGAGAGTCGTGAGCGAAAATCGTCTGCTTCTCGCGGTCGTGCTCTCTTTTTTCGGTCAGTCGCCAGGGCGGTATCGACGCTCAATGTGGGCGTTCAAGTCCGCCGGATAGAAATACACTTGGCGGAGGCTGCCCCGGGCGTAGCGCTGTATTTGATCTGCAAAGTGCGGCGATCGAGGGTCGCCGCTCTGTCCACCCGCCATGATGGCCATGGCCTTTACGCGTTCGCCGAACTCGACCACCGCGACGAAACTGTTTCCGCTCGTTCCGTAATAGCGTGTCGTGCCGGGCCAGGTCTTCGCGCCAAAGGACGCAAGGCTACCCCATTGGGCGGAGGTAAAGGGCACCGGCACTGACGCTTGGCCATCGTCGAAATGCGGCGCGATAGAGTCATCGAGTCTCTGGAAGCGGTTGACCTCCTTCCACGGCGTTTGCCAGCTGCCGAAGTCGCGGGTCAGCCGGCCCATCGCCGCAGCCAGCGCCGCGAGTTTGGCATCCGCGCCGACCCGCGCCGCGATATAGTCGGGCACATTGAGCCGTTCGGCCTGCGCAAAGCCGCCGACCTCGCGTGACAATTCGTCGCCCCAGAACACGGCAAGGCTCGTTGCGATGGAATCGTAACTCCAACGATCGTCCCAGCCGTTAAGCAGGGCAATCGGCGCCGCAAGCGAGCTCTTGTGCGGGTCTGTCTGGGCCAGGTCACCCCAAGCCTTGACGAGCCCGGGGATCAGTCGGGCGAACGCCGGTAAGAAAGGATCGAACGCCGCCGTCCGCAACTTTTCCGGCGTCCACCCTGTCCGCCCGGTCAGGAGCAAGTCCGCGTGAACACCGCGCGCGTTGCCGCCGATCTGGTCCATGTAGCGCGGGTAGTCCTTCGCCTTGGGACTGTCCGGCCCCGCGGCGCTCCACGGCCAGTCGTTGGTATTATGTGCCCAGCCAACCTTGGGGTTGGAGACGCTCGGCAAGCTGGCGAGCGAGTGCAACCCGTGCCAGTCGGTAGCGGGATCGCTGCCGTCCACGGGCCGCGAATAATCGAAGCGGTCATTCCGGATCGGCATGAATTGCGGCATCAGGAATGCAACATTGCCTTGAGCGTCGGCGAACAGCGTATCGTTGGACGAATTGGCCCTAAGCTTAGCGATCTTCAGATAGCTGGCGAGGTCTGTCGCCTTGGTTCTGAGATAGCTTTGCTCGAGCGCGGGGACGGGCCGCCACATCAGCGCGGTGGCGATCCACCGACCGCCCTTGGCCGAGACGACGGGGCCATGATGCGTGCGGTAAGTGGTGAACGTCCGG
>JANXSP010000145.1 GCA_025356575.1 Novosphingobium sp. | reverse complement strand
CATCACCACCTGCTGGGCGACAACCTGCCATCGCGCGCCGCGCCCGACCGACGCAGCGAGACCGCGCGCGAGCCAGGTTTCCTGCTCGGGTCCCAGCAGCGTGCGCGCCGGAGCGCTCCACGCGCCGGTACGGAACGCGGTCAGCTTGGCTGGGTAATCGGCCGGCGCCACGTCCTTGAGCAGCGCCGGATACGTGACTTGCTCGTCGCGCGCATCGAGCCGCGATTCCAGCCGCCACAGCGTTGCCAGGTTGCCGATGTCGTAGCTTTCCCAGTCGCGCTCGGAAACCGGCAGCCATTCACGATACGCCCGGCGCGCGGCGGCGGTGCGCACGCTCCACGGGCCTTCGGTCGCCGGGTCGTGGTTCTCGGCGCCGCCTTTCCAGCTGTCGTTGGCGCTTTCGTGATCGTCCCACATCGCCACCATCGGCCACATCTGGTGGAGCTTCTGGAGATCGACGTCTGCACGGTACGTCGCATAGCGCGCGCGGTAATCGGCCAGCGTGATGAGCTCGCCGGGGGGCTGGAGCACGCGCTCGGCGATCCCCGCGCGCGGCGAGGGATAGTCGCCGCGTTTGTACTCGTAGAGATAGTCGCCGAGGTGGACGACGAGGTCGATATCGTCACGCGCGGCCGCGTGGGCATAGGCGTTGAACCAGCCGAAGCCGAAGTTGGCGCAAGTGAACACCGCCAGCTTGAAGGCCGCGGTCCGTCCCACGGGCAAGGTCCGCGTCCGCCCGGTGATCGAGCGGGCGCCGCCCGGTGCGGTAAAGCGATAGAAGTACCAGCGCCCGGGCACGAGCCCCGTGGCGACGGTCTTGGCGCACCAGTCGTGCGCGGCTTCGGCGCGCGCGGTGCCGCGACTGACGACATGGGCGAACGCTTCGTCCGCGGCAACTTCCCAGGCCAGATCGGTGCCCGCCGTGCCCAGGTAGCGCGTCCACAGCAGGACCTGACGCGGCCCCGGCTCGCCGCTGGCAACGCCGTGGGTGAACCCGCCCGCGCCGGCGACCTGGGCGCCGAGCGGTGCCGCCGCGACGCCCAGCCCGAGCATGCCGGCGCGCAAGACGCTGCGCCGGTCGAGTGCGCCGCGCTGGGTCACGGCAGCTGCAGCGGAATCGGCGGGACCGGGCATCGACATTCTCCTTTGACGTCAGCGCGGTGTGTCAGGCATCGCCGCGCGCTGGCAAGCGATAATGCCCAAGATTGACGCACACATGACAGTGCCGTAGATTTGTCCGGACAACTTCTAGGATCCCCCCATGTTCAATCGCCTGTTCGTCGATCATCCGCGCAGTGTCGAAGAAAACTATGTCGAGCATTTCGGCGTCGCCTCGCGCTTTGGCCTGACGATGATCCGGGGCGGGCTGTGCGCGCTGGTCCATGCGGTGGTCCCCGGATGGTGCATCACCACGGGCAGCGACACAATCGTCCGGCTCAACCGGATCATGGTCGAGCAGCGCCGCGCGCATGGTCAGGCGGTGATGCAGATGAATACGATCGACTGGGTGATCTGATCGCGGCTCAGCCGCGGCTTGCCGCGATGGCGGGCCGGGGGCATGGCGCGCGCAATGACTGCACCTTCGTTCTATAATTCGCCCAGCGGGACCGCGCTCGCGTATCGCCACTGCGCCGGCGCAGGACCTTTGGTGATGTTCCTGCCCGGCTACATGTCGGACATGCACGGGAGCAAAGCGCAGGCGGTGTTTGCATGGGCGCAGGAGCATGGGCGCGCGTGCCTGCTCGTCGATTACGCGGGATGCGGCGAGAGCGCGGGCGCGTTTGCCGATGGCACCTTGTCAGGATGGCGCGATGAGGCACTCGCGCTGATCGCGCATCTTGGTGCCAAGCGCGTCGTGCTGGTCGGCTCCTCGATGGGCGGGTGGCTGATGCTCCTGATCGCACTCAAGCTTGGCACGTCCGCCGCCGGACTGATCGGGGTGGCGGCCGCACCCGATTTCACCGAATGGGGCTATTCGCCCGCGCTCAAGGCCCGGCTCGCGGCGGGCGAGACGGTGTTCGAGAATAATCCCTATGGCCCCGAGCCGGTCCCGACGCACGCTGGCCTGTGGCGCGACGGTCAGGACAACTTGCTGCTGGGCGGCGACATCGCCCTCGATTGCCCGGTGCGGCTGATCCACGGCCAGAACGACCCCGACGTACCGTGGGAAACCGCCCTGCGCCTGGCCGCGGAACTGCGTTCACCCGATGTGCAGGTCGCGCTGGTCAAGGACGGCGACCATCGCCTGTCGCGTCCCAGCGACATTGCGTTGCTGCTGCGGACGCTCGACACACTGTGCGCGCACATCCATGACGCATGATCCGAAAGGTCCCGCAATGCCGATCGATCTACCTCGCCCCGCGCTGTCGCTGGCCGCGCTCGAAACGCCCGCAGCGCCCGCCGCGTTTCTGCAAGTCGGACCCGCGCCGACTGCCTTGCCCGGCAGCGTCGGGGCCCGCCCCGCCGACACAGTGCTTCCCCCGCGGCGCAGCCCCGCGGCGCGGGACCGCTCGCCCGCGCCCGTGCAGAGCGCGAAATTCAGCGAGTGTCTCGCCGCTGCCGAAGCCGATGGCGACGTCGCGATGGACGGAGCGCAGGCCTGGCTCGCGACACTTGCGGGACCCGCGCGCGCCGAGGCGCACGAATGCATCGGGGTGATCGCCAGCCGCAGCGAGAACTGGAGCGATGCCGAAGCAGCGTTCCTTGCCGCGCGCAGCGATGCCCCGGCGGACGGCGCCTATCGCGCGCGCATGGCGCTGCTTGCCGCCAATGCCGCGCTCGCCCGTGACGGCGGGGGCGCTGCCGCGCTGACCGCGATCGACCTGGCGCGCGGCGATGCCGGGGCAAATCCCGCTGCCGCGCTCGCCGGCAGCATCGCGGTCGACCGCGCCCGCGCGCTGGTCATGCTCGCCCGCCTGCCCGAGGCGAAGGTCGCGCTTTCCGAAGCGCGCAGCGCGGTCCCGGCCGATCCCACCGCGTGGCTGCTGTCGGCAACGCTTTCGCGGCGGATGGGCGAGCTCGGCACGGCGCAGGCGCAGATCGAGCGCGCTGCCGCGCTGCTCCCGATCGACCCGGAGATCGGGCTGGAGGCGGGGGTCATCGCGGTGCTTTCGGGCCGCGACGAGGCAGCGCGGCGAAGTTGGCAATCGGTGATCGTGGCGGCACCCGGAACCCCGATCGCGGCGACCGCCAAGGGCTATATCGACCAGCTCGGCCCGGCCCCCACGACCTCGGTGCCGAGCCGGTGACTGCGCTTTCGGTCCTCGACCTGATCCCGGTGCGCGAAGGCGGCAGCGTTGGCGAAGCGCTAGCCGATGCCGCCCGGCTCGCCCAAGTTGCCGAAGCCGCGGGCTACAAACGCTTCTGGGTGGCCGAGCACCACGGGATGGAAGGCATCGCCGGGGGCGCGACTTCGGTCGTGCTCTCGCATATCGGCGCGGCGACCAGCACGATCCGTCTCGGCGCGGGCGGGATCATGCTGCCCAATCACAACCCGTTCGTGATCGCCGAGCAGTTCGGCACGCTCGACGCGCTGTATCCAGGGCGGATCGATCTCGGGCTCGGCCGTGCGCCGGGGGCCGACCAGCGGATCGCGCAGGCGCTGCGCAAGGACTTGATGCGCGCTTCGGAATATTTCCCCCAGGACGTGGTCGAACTGAACGCGCTCTTCACCGGCGAACCGCCGCTGGCGTTGACCGCGACTCCGGGGCGCGGCGCGGCGGTGGAGATGTGGATTCTCGGCTCGAGCCTGTTCGGCGCGCAGCTTGCCGCCGCGCTTGGGTTGCCGTTCGCGTTCGCTTCGCACTTCGCGCCCGATCACCTCGACGCCGCGCTCGAGATTTATCGCCGCCAGTTCCGTCCTTCCGAACGGCTCGACAAACCGCACGTCATGGCGGCGATGGCGGTAATCTGTGCCGAAAGCGACGAGGAAGCGGTGCTGCTCGCCTCGTCGCAGGACCAAAGCTTCGTCGCGCTGCGCACCGGCACCCCGGGCAAGCTTAAGCCGCCGATCCCCGGCTACCGCGCCACGCTGCCGCCGCAAGTGGTCGCGATACTCGAGCACATGCGCCAGGCCGCCGCGGTCGGGAGCAAGGCCACGGTCGCCGCGGCGATCGGGCGTTTTGTGGAGCGCACCGGTGCGGACGAGTTGATCCTTGCCGGTTCGACCTTCGATCCTGCCGCACGCTTCCGCTCGTTGGCGTTGACCAAGGAAGCGCTGGCCTGAAGTGCGGCCAAATCGCGCTGCCCTGTCCGCCCGTCCGTGGTTGCCCCGTCCTTGCGAAGCGCCTAAGGTGCGCATGATTGCTGCGTAAGACGGCAAGATTATGACGCAGGTGGCGAGCCTCGTTCGCGGCCCGCGTGGAGCGTAGGCGCATGTCATCCAAGGTCGACCCCCAGCTCCGCGTCAGACCGCGGACTTCCGCGCTCGGCAAACCCGGCACAAAGTCGGCCCGTGCCGGCGCCGCGCTGCGCGATCCGCTCGCGGCCGCGATGCGCGATTCGCTGCTTCCCGGCGATCCCCAGTTTTCCGCTGCCGCGCTCCACGAAGCCGCCGCGTTCGTTGCCGCCACTGCCCTTGGCCGCGAACCCGGCGAACCGGCCATTGCGCTCGAATCGATCGCCGGTTCGGCCAGCGAGCGCTTCATGCGGATCGCGCTGATCAACGACGACATGCCGTTTCTCGTCGATTCAGTGGCTGCGACCATCGCCGCGCAGGGAATCGCGGTCCAGCGCCTGGTCCACCCGGTCATCGGCGCGACGCGCGACGCGGCAGGCCGGCTCAAGGCGCTCGGCGACAACGACGCAGGCGGCACACGCGAATCGGTGATCTACATCGAGACCGAGCGCGCCGATGCCCGCGCGCGCAAGGCGCTGCATCACGCGTTGACCACCACGCTTGGCGATGTCCGGGCCGCAGTCGGCGATTGGCCGCGGATGCAGACGGCGATGATTGCCGACGCCGCCGCGCTGGCCAGCCGCGGCGACGACGATATCGAGGGTGCCGAGCTGCTGCGCTGGCTCGCCGGGGGGATGCTCACCCAGCTCGGCCACGTTACCCGCCGCCGCGACGGGACGACCAGCGCAGCCCTTGGCGTATGCCGCCGCGGCGCCCGGGCGATCCTTTCGCCGGCCGCGTTCGAACGCGCACTGGCGTGGTTCGAGGATGCCGCGCACCGCGCTCCGCTGATCGTCAAGGCCAACCACATCAGCACTGTCCACCGCCGCGTGCCGCTCGATCTGTTTATCGTCCCGGTGTTCGAGAAGGGCGCGATTGCGGCGCTTTCGGTCCACGCCGGGGTCTGGACCAGTGCCGCACTGGCCGCCACGCCCGACCGGATCCCGCGGATGCGGACCGCGCTCGCCGGGCTGATGGCGCGGTTCGGGTTCGATCCCGCGGGTCACGCCGGCAAAGCGCTGGTCCACGCGTTGACCGCGCTGCCGCACGATCTCCTGATCGGTTTTGCGCCCGACGATCTCGCCCGGATCGCCACCGCGATGATGGGTCTGGTCGACCGCCCGCGGCCCAGGCTCGCGCTCGTCCAGGCACCGCTCGCGCGCCACCTGTTCGCGTTCGTGTGGCTTCCGCGCGACACCTTGTCGACCGCGGTGCGGCTGCAGATCGAGGCGATGCTGGCACAGGCCGCGCAGGCCCCGGTGCTAGACTGGAGCCTCCAGGTCGAAGGCAGCAACCTGGCGCTGCTGCGCTTCGTCGTCGACATTCGCGAAGGCAACGAGGTTCCGGGCGAGGCCGAACTCGACGGACGGCTCCAGACGATGCTGCGCGGGTGGAGCGAAGCGGTCGAAAGCGAACTGGCCGCGAGCGAGGATCCATCGCGCGCCGCCGCGATCGCTGCGCGTTTTGCCGAGGCCTTCCCGCTCGCCTACCGCGCCGCATATGGCGCTGCCGAAGCCGCGACCGATATCGCCCGCCTCCGCCGCCTTGCCGCCGAGCCGGGCGACGAGGGCGCGCTGCGGGGGGCCCGACTCCACCGCCTGACCGGCGACGGCGAAACCTGTCTGCGGCTTAAGCTGTACCAGCGCCACGGCACACTGGCCTTGTCCGATGCGGTCCCCGCGCTCGAGAATTTCGGGTTCGAAGTAGTTGCCGATCAGCCGACCACGCTCGAATCGCGCGAGCATCCCGGAGCGCGACTGGGCACGATCCACGATTTTCACCTGGCGCTGCCCGTGGGGCTCGATGCCGCGGCAATCCTGGCCCGCGCCGGGACGATCGAGGCGGCGATCGCGGCAGTGCTCAACGCCGCGGCCGAGGACGATCCGTTCAACCGCCTGATCGCCGCCGCCGGACTTTCCGCACGCGAGGCCGAGTGGCTGCGCGCCTGGTTTCGCTATCTGCGCCAGGCGGGGATGACCTTTGCGGTGGCCACCGTGGTCGATGCGCTCGGCGCTGCGCCAAGGGTTACGCGCGGACTGATCGAACTGTTCGTCGCGCGCCACGATCCGGCGTTCGCGGGCGACCGGACCAAGGCCGAAACCGCCGCCCAGACCGCGATTCGCGAGGGCCTGGCCGGGGTCAGCGCGATCAACGACGATCGCCTGCTTCGCCAGTACCGCGCGCTGGTCGAGGCGGTGTTGCGGACCAACGCTTTCGCCCCCGCCGCAGCCGAAGCGCTGGCGTTCAAGCTCGATTCGGCGCTCGTCCCGGCCCTGCCCAAGCCGCTGCCGTGGCGCGAAATCTTCGTCTATTCGCGCCGGGTCGAAGGCATCCACCTGCGTGCCGGACCGATTGCGCGCGGCGGGCTGCGCTGGAGCGACCGGCGCGACGACTTCCGCACCGAAGTGCTCGGGCTGATGAAGGCCCAGCGGGTCAAGAATGCGGTGATCGTGCCGACCGGGGCCAAAGGCGGGTTCTATCCCAAGATGCTCCCCAGCCCGGCACTGGACCGCGACGGCTGGCTGATCGAGGGGCGCGAAAGCTACAAGGTGTTCATCCGCACCTTGCTGTCGATCACCGACAACATCGCGGCTGGCAAGGTCGTCCACCCCGCGCAGGTCGTGATACGCGACGGCGAGGACCCGTATTTCGTCGTCGCTGCCGACAAGGGCACCGCGACATTTTCCGATACCGCCAACGCCATCGCCGAGGACGCGGGCTTCTGGCTCGACGACGCGTTCGCCAGCGGGGGGTCGAACGGCTATGATCACAAGGCGATGGGGATCACCGCCAAGGGCGCGTGGCTTTCGGTCCAGCGCCATTTCCTCGAACTCGGGGTCGATGTGCAGACCGACGCGGTCCGCGTGGCCGGGTGCGGCGACATGTCGGGCGATGTCTTCGGCAACGGGATGCTGCTGTCCAAGTCGCTCCAACTGGTCGCGGCATTCGATCACCGGCATATCTTTCTCGACCCCGCCCCTGACGCGGCGAAAAGCTGGGCCGAGCGCGCGCGGATGTTCGCGCTGCCGCGGTCATCGTGGGAAGATTACGACGCCAGGCTGATCTCGAAGGGCGGCGGCGTGTTCGCGCGCAGCCTCAAGGACATCCCGCTCAGCGGCGAAGTGCGCGCGATGCTCGGCATCGCGGCGGCGAGCATCGATCCCGACGGGCTGATCTCGGCGATTCTCAAGGCCAAGGTCGACCTGCTGTGGTTCGGCGGGATCGGCACGTATGTGAAGGCGGCGGCGGAAAACAACATCCAGGTCGGAGATCCGGCAAATGACGCGCTGCGGATCGACGCGCGCGACGTTGGCGCACGGGTCATTGGCGAGGGCGCCAACCTGGGGATCACCCAGGCCGGGCGGATCGAGTTTGCGCTCGAGGGTTCGGGCGGAGCAGGCGGCCGGATCAACACCGATTTCATCGACAATTCGGCGGGGGTCGATTGCTCGGACAACGAGGTCAACATCAAGATCGCGCTTGCCGGAGCCCGGCGTGCCGGGCGTTTGACCGAGCCGGCGCGGATAAAGCTGCTCGCCGCGATGACCGACGAGGTGGGCGCACTGGTGCTCGAGGACAACCGCCTCCAGGCCCTGGCACTGTCGATCGCGCAAGCGGGCGGTGCGCGCGCCACCGCGGCGCAGGTGCGGCTGAGCGAAACGCTCGAGGACAGCGGCAATCTCGACCGAAAGACCGAGGGGCTGGCGCCGAGCGACGCGCTGGTCCGGCGCGCGGGCGACGGCTGCGGACTGACCCGGCCCGAGCTCGCGGTGTTGCTGTCGAGCGCCAAGCTGGCGCTGCAGGCCGCGCTCGAGGATAGCGCGGTGCCTGCCGATCCGGCGCTGGCGGGCGAACTGCTTGCCGCATTCCCGGGCGCCATGCGGGTGAAGTTCCGCCGCGACATCCTGACCCACCGCCTGCGCCGCGAAATCATCGCGACCAAG
>JANXSP010000136.1 GCA_025356575.1 Novosphingobium sp. | reverse complement strand
AGTCGGGCGCTTCGGCGCTCCCTCGCGCCGCGATACCGGCCACGGCAAGCTTGCCTGGCGCGCTTTGCGTGCTGTTTTGCCGACCAAGGAAGACTTCCCCTACACGATCCGCGTCGTCTCGGACATTACCGAGTCCAACGGTTCGTCGTCGATGGCCACCGTCTGCGGCGGCGCACTGTCGATGATGGATGCGGGCGTGCCGCTGACGCGGCCGGTTTCGGGCATCGCGATGGGGCTGATCCTGGAAGGCGACAAGTTCACCGTGCTCAGCGACATCCTCGGCGACGAGGATCACCTGGGCGACATGGATTTCAAGGTCGCCGGTACGTCCGAAGGCATCACCACGATGCAGATGGACATCAAGGTCGCGGGCATCACGCGCGAGATCTTCGAAGCCGCGCTGCACCAGGCCAAGGACGGCCGCGCCCATATCCTGGGCGAGATGACCAAGGCGCTGGGCACTGCCCGGACCGAACTGTCCGACTACGCCCCGCGCATCGAAACGCTGCAGATCGACAAGTCGAAGATCCGTGAAGTCATCGGCACCGGCGGCAAGGTCATCCGCGAGATCGTCGCCGAAACCGGCGCCAAGGTCGATATCGACGACGAGGGCCTGATCAAGCTGTCGTCTTCGGACCCGGCGCAGATCGAAGCGGCGCGCGCATGGATCCTCGGCATCGTCGAGGAAGCCGAGGTCGGCAAGATCTACGACGGCAAGGTCGTCACGATCGTCGATTTCGGGGCGTTCGTGAACTTCATGGGCGGCAAGGACGGACTGGTCCACGTTTCGGAAATGCGCAACGAGCGCGTCGAGAAGCCGACCGACGTCGTCAGCGAAGGCCAGCCGGTCAAGGTCAAGGTCCTCGAGATCGACCCGCGCGGCAAGGTGCGCCTGTCGATGCGCGTCGTCGACCAGGAAACCGGCGAGCCGCTCGAGGACACCCGTCCCGCGCGCGAACCGCGCGGTGACCGTCCCGAGCGCAGCGGCGGCGACCGTCGTCCCGGCGGCGGCGGTGGGCGTGATCGAGATCGCGGACCTCGCCGTGATGGCGGCGGTGGTGGTGACCGCGACCGCAGTCCGCGCCGTGAAGGCGGTGACCGTGGTCCGCGTGCGGAAACCGCGGAAGGGGGCAATGCCGACCACATGCCTGCGTTCCTCAAGAACGACGACTGAGCCTAGCGCTCATGCAATAGGGAAGGGCCGCGAGCGTTTCGCGGCCCTTTTCTTTTGGGAGAACCGCCGATGCTCGCACGCGAACATATCGCCTTTGCCCAGGTGACCGGCGGCGCGCTGCTCGAACTGGTGCGCCACGGCACGGACTTCATCGTCACCGTGGACCGCAGCGAGCTGATGAGCACGCGGATGCGCTATTCGGAAGAGCAGCTTGCCGAATTGACGCTGGCGCGGCTCGCGGCGGAAGCGCCGCGGGTGCTGATCGGCGGCTACGGTCTCGGTTTCACTCTACGCGCCGCGCTGGCCCTGGCGAACGAGCGTGCCGAGATCGTCGTCGCCGAGATTGTCCCCGAAATCCTCGAATGGGCCAAGGGTCCGATGGCGGCGCTGACCGGCACCGCTCTGGAGGACCCGCGCACCGTGATCGTGCTGGGCGATGTCGTGGCGGCGATCGACGATGCGATGGATGGCACCACCCCGCGCTACGACGCGATCCTGCTCGATGTCGACAATGGTCCCGACGGGGTCGTGCGCTCGGGAAATGGGCGGCTTTACTCGCGCACGGGGCTGGCGCGCGCGCGCGACGCGCTCAACCCCGGCGGCATTCTTGCGGTGTGGTCCGCCGGAGGCGATCCGGCGTTCACCAAACGGCTGGAAGATGCGCGGTTCGAGATCGAAGAAATCACCGTCCGCGCCCGCCCCAACAACAAGGGCCCGCGCCACACGATCTGGTTCGCGCGGAGGTCAGGCGAGGCGTCTGCTTCCCGGATCGACTAGCTGCGCGCTCCAGCGCTTACCCCAGCTTCATCCGCAACTTGCCCGAAAAGTCGCGCTTGCCGATCTGGACGCCTTTCATACGCAGGATGTCGTAAGCCGTCGCGGCGTGAAAATAATAGTTGGGCTGG
Source organism: Novosphingobium sp. (assembly GCA_025356575.1). GTDB lineage: Bacteria > Pseudomonadota > Alphaproteobacteria > Sphingomonadales > Sphingomonadaceae > Novosphingobium. The sequence continues at coordinate 2,971 of JANXSP010000136.1, read as the reverse complement.
CTGAAGCTGAGGAGGAAATTCTCCGCGGTGAAAGGGACTTTCATGTCCTTGAACGTGAATGTCACGTCGCGGCCGATCATAGCTTCCATCTCGTCCTCGCTCAGCGCCTCGAGCGTGGAGACGGCGCCTGCCAACTTCTCGCGCAGCGCCGCGAAAGTCGCCGGCGGGGCGTCGAGCGCGGGACTGAAGCTGCCCGCGTGGACCCCGGCGATTGCGCCCGCGGTGTGCTCGGCGACGCTTTTGATCTGGTAGGTGAACGGTAGCATGTCGTCGATCAGCCGCGCGCCGATCAGGTCGGCCTCGCTGCACCCGGTCTCGCTGCACCATGCCTCGGCCTTGCCGACGAGGTGCTGCGCGGTGCCGAGCATCTGGAGCGCGCTGGGGACGTAGGCGGCATGAAGTGAAAGCGGCATCGTTCTCTCCTGTGGTTCAACGAAAAGGCCCGGAAGTCTCGCGACATCCGGGCCTTTGGTCTCTCGATCAGCGTACCCGCGGCCCGCCGAACGGCAGCGGCGGCGGGGGACGGCGCGCGCCGCGCGGCAGCTGTGCCTGATAGGCCCGGCCGCAATGCTCGACGCAATAGGGGAATCCCGGGTTCACCTTGACCCCGCAGAAATGAAAGTCCGCCTCACCCGGATGGCCCATCGGCCAGCGGCAAATGCGGTCGTTGAGCTCGAGCAGGCTGGTCTTCTCGGAAATCTCCGCGCTCGGCCGTGCGGGCACCAGGCGGCGCGGCGGGGCGGGCGGGATCGGCGCCTGCTGATCGCCCGGACCCTGGCGGAGAAATCCGCCCGGCCCGACCGAGACGACGCGCGGGCTCGGCGTGGCCGGCGCGGAAGGCAGCGGGTGGGCACCGGCCGGCCCGCCCAGCGGCGCGGCAGGCGCAGGGCGCGGCGCAGCGGGAGCCGCAGCGCGCGATGCCGGTGCGGGGCGGGGGGCGGCCGACCCTGCGGCGGGGCGCGTGGGCTTGGCCGGAGCGGCGACCGGCGCTTCGGGTTTTTCGTTGGCCTTGACCGGCGAAGGGCGGGCCTTGAGCCCGAGCCGGTGCGCCTTGCCGATCACCGCGTTGCGGCTGACCCCGCCGAGGTCTTCGGCGATCTGGCTCGCGGTCGATCCGCCTTCCCACATCTTGGTCAGTCGGTCGATGCGTTCGTCGGTCCAGCTCATGCCTGCTCCGGTTATAGTGACCGGCCAAAACCGGTTGAAAGCTTGCCACTCGGCAGGGCTGCCGATAGGCGCGAATACCATGACCAATCAAGCCCAGAGCAGCGCCCCGATCGCCGCAGCGACAGTGAGTGCCTACACTTCGGGACGCCGACGGTTTCCGGCCCAGGGAGTGCCCGTGTTCCACCGGGTCAACCGGCTCGGGCTGTGGACGCTCTATATGAAGGAAGTGCGCCGCTTTTTCAAGGTTCAGACGCAGACGATCTGGGCACCCGCGGTGACCACGTTGCTCTACCTGATGATTTTCACGCTCGCGATGGGCCGCGGCAACCGCATGGTCCTGGGTGTGCCCTTCGCCACCTTCGTCGCGCCAGGGCTGATCGCGATGGGGATGATCAACAACGCCTTCGCCAATTCAAGCTTCTCGTTTCTTGCGGGCAAGATCCAGGGGACGATCATCGACTACCTGATGCCGCCCCTGTCCGAAGGCGAATTGATGCTCGGGCTGATCGGTGCGGCGGTGACCCGGGCCGTGTTTGTCGGGCTCGCAGTGGCCGCGGCGATGGCGCTGTGGCCGGGGGTTTCACTCCATGTCACGCACTGGTGGGCGGTCGTATGGTTCGGTCTCAACGGCGCGATCCTGCTCGCCATCATCGGGCTGCTGACGTCGCTGTGGGCGGAAAAATTCGATCACAACGCTGCGATCACCAATTTCGTGATCACCCCGCTGTCGATGCTTTCGGGTACGTTCTATGTGATCAGCAACCTGGCCCCGACGTTCCAGGCGATCAGCCGCGCCAATCCCATCTTCTACGTGATTTCGGGGTTCCGGTACGGTTTCCTGGGGCAGAGCGACATCGGCAGCACCAACCAGGCTGTGCTCCACGGCGCCATCGGGCTCGGGGTGGTCAACCTGGTGATCGGGGTGGTGACGTACCTGGTCCTGCGCTCAGGCTGGAAGCTGAAAAGCTAGTGGCGGAGCGCCGGGCGTAGCTTGTAGCGGCCATCGGCGAAGTCTTCGAACAACTGTTCCAGCGACGGGTGATCGACCGGCCCGGATTCGGCATCGCCGAGCAGGTTCTGCTGGCTGACATAGGCGACGTAGCTGCCTTCGCCATTCTCGGCGAGGAGGTGGTAGAACGGCTGGTCGCGGTGCGGGCGGACTTCGGAAGGGATCGATTCGTACCATTCCTCGCTGTTGGCGAAGACCGGATCGATATCGAAGATCACCCCGCGAAAGTCGAACATCCGGTGGCGGACAACTTCGCCGATCCCGAAGCGGGCGCTGGTCTGGAACGGCGCGTCGATCTTGCGCCCGGCCTGCGGCGAAAAGAAACTGGCGCGGTCGAGACGGTCCATGGCTGCCGATATAGGTTTTGTGCACCTGCGAAACAAGCGACCGTCGCCGATGTTCCCCCGTCATCGCGCCGGGCAGGGCTTGGCAAGCCCGCGATCATCCGCTAACCGGCCCGCTGCTTAAGCGACCGGACGGCCCCGTGCCGCCCACCCACTTCGCGGAGAGGTGGCAGAGTGGTCGAATGCACCGCACTCGAAATGCGGCATACCCGCGAGGGTATCCAGGGTTCGAATCCCTGCCTCTCCGCCAAATACCCGCGACCATGATGACGCCCTGGCCCGCTTACGCCGCGGCGGGCTGGTCCATCAAGCGGTAGCCAACCCCGAGTTCGTTGACGACGATCGCAGGCGCGGCGGGATCGTCTTCGAGCTTCTGGCGGATGTTGCGGATGACGACGCGCAGATATTCGATGTGGGGATCGAACTCGTTGGCCCAGACGGTGCGCAGGAT
>JANXSP010000098.1 GCA_025356575.1 Novosphingobium sp. | reverse complement strand
ACGCTGGCGCTGCTGTGGCTCGCCAGCCGCCTGGGCGGGAACGGGTTCGCACTGACCTGCGGCATCGTCGCCGCCGCGCTGGTCGCGCTGCTGGTCATGGTCGGGCGCGGTCAGCGCGCGGGCCAGGGCACGGCGCAACGGTTCATCATCGGCGCGAGCATGCTGACGTTGCTGACCCTGCTGATCCTCCCGCGCACGTTCGGCGCGCCGCAGGCGGAAAGGGCGAGCATGTTGCCAACCGCTGCGTTCAGCGAACCCGCGCTGGCTGCGGCACGCGCGCGCGGCAAGCCGGTGTTCGTCTATTTCACCGCCGACTGGTGCCTGACCTGCAAGGTCAACGAGCGCGTCGCGATCGAGCGCGAGACAACCCGCGACGCCTTCGCGCGCGCCGGGGTGATCGTGCTCAAGGGCGACTGGACGCGCCGCGATGCCGCGATCACCCGCTTCCTCGAGGCGCACGGCGCCGCCGGTGTTCCGTTATACCTGTGGTATGATCGCAACACTCCGGAGGGAAGGACTTTGGCGCAAGTGCTTGGCCCCGATACCCTTTCGCAAATCGCCGAGGGAATTGGGAAAAACAAATGACACAACGCGGAACCGCGCGATTATCTTCCCGTTGTTCGTCTAACCGTGCGTAACCGCGCGCCTATAAACAAACAGTTGGAAGCCAATGACCGTGCGTAAAATCATGATTGTCGAGGACGAATTCATCGTCGGTCTCGATCTGGTTGAGACCGCCCAGGACCTCGGCTTCGTGACCGAGGGTCCCTACACCACCGTGCGCGAAGCATCGGAGGCCGTCGAAGCCACTTCGCCCGACGCGGCGATCCTCGACGTCCAGCTCGAGGATGGCGAAGTCTATCCGCTAGCCGATCGGTTGACCCAGATGGGTGTGCCGATCATTTTCCATTCGGGGCATGCCCATCCGCAAGAGCTGGCCAGGCGCTATCCCGGCTCGCTGACTTGCGGCAAGCCGTGCTCACCCGATACCCTGATCACCATGCTGCGCCAGGCGACCGGCTAACCCCCGAAGCGCACGCCGATCCACAACGTCCGCGGCGCACCCAGGTCGATCGAGCCGGCTTGGTCGCGGGTCACGATCTGCCGGTTCGTCAGGTTTTCGCCCCGCAAAATCAGCCCGACACCGGGCCGGATGGCGACGCTTGCAAACAGGCCGAGAGTTGTCGCGGCGGGCAAGGTATCGATCTGAAGATCGTCTTCGAACTGCGCGCCGACGTGGCGCATGGTCAGGGCGAAGGTCGTTGCGGGAGCGGGGTCGAGTGAGAACGTCGCGCTCGCAGCGATCCGGGGCGTCTGCGCGGGCCGCAATCCGTTGAGCGCGGCGGCCGCCCCGTGCGCGCGCACTGCGGCATCGGTCAGCGCCAGGCTTGCGGAGAGCGCGGCGACCCCTCGGCGAATCCTGCCGCTCGCCTCGAGCCCCCGCGCGTCGATCGCGTCGACGTTCTGGCGCTGGCGCAGGTTGGGCGCGATGGTGACGTTGGCGACCGCGTGGTTGAGGCGGTTGTCGAACACCGTCACCGCCAGGTCGAGCCCGCGCCCCGGTGCAAAATCGATGCCCGCCTCGGCCCCGCGAAGTTCCTCATTGGTCAGCGCGGCGTTGGCCAGGGTCGTCACCGGGAACACCACGAACGGGCGATACAGTTCATTGAGAGTGGGCACGCGCAATCCGGAATAGGCCGCCGCGCGGAACGCCAGTCCGCCGCCCAGGGCCACCACCGCGCCGCCGCGCAGGCTCAGTGCGGTGCCGCTCCGGCCGGCAAAGTGCAGGTCGGTCGTGGTTAGTCCCGCGGCACTGCGCTCATTGAAAAAGCCGCCCGCGATCTTCCATGCATCGAGCCGAACCCCGCCGGTCAGCGTCACGGCGCCGTGTTGCCAATCGTCCTCGAGATAGGCTCCGAAATCGCGGTTGGTCCCGCCCGCGCTGCGCCGCGCGGTAACCGCGCCGGTCACCGCGTTATAGGCGTCCTCGCCCAGCATACCGGTGCCGCTGCGTCCATCCGCCCCTATCCGCAGGGTGTGACCTGCGCCCACCGGCGGGCGTAGTTCGATCTTGCCGCCGATCCCCGTCGAAGGCGTCGCCCGTTGATCCAGCGTGCGGGTAAAGCGGGTCGAACTGATCACCACGTTGGAAAAATCGCGCGCCTGGACATACCCGATCGCGTCGATTTTCCAGCGCCCCCCGCCGACCACGCGCAGGCTCGCCTCCTCGCCCCGGCTGCGGCTGTCGGCCCCGGCAAAGCGCAGCGTCCGCCGATCGTCGAACACGGCGACGCGGGCCTGGAGTTCGAGCCCGGCGCCGAGCGGTGCGACCCCGCGCAGCGAACCGTTCCAGCTATCGTAGCGCGCGCGGACGCTGGCCGGGACCCGCTGTGCGATCGGCGTGGTCCAGAACCCCGCGCCGCGATCCCACCGGCCTGCGGCGACGACGTATCCGGAGCCCAGTCGCGGGGCGATCCGCGCACTCACTTCGGTCTCGCCGCGGTCGTCGACCAGCGCGCTCCCGGCGACTGCGCCGAGCACGTCGCGGCCCGCGCTCTCAAGCTCGATCGTTCCCGCCACCGCGCCTGCGCCGAACGCGCCCGAGCCGCCACCGCGCGTGACCCGGACCCGCGCCAGCGCGCCGGGATCGAGCGCGCTGAACGCAATGTAGCCGAAAAACGGATCGGCCTGCGGAACCCCGTCGAGCAGCACGAGGCTGCGGCTAGCGGCGTTGCCGCCGAGCGCGCGCAACGTCACGCCCTGCGCCGAAGGGTTCGACGAACGGCTGTCCGAACGGCGGAATTGCTGGAACCCCGCAACATTGCCAAGCGCGTCCTCGATGCGCCCGCTCGGCGCCGACACCAGCGTTTCGCGCGGCAGCACGGTTGCGGCGTAAGCGGGAGTGCCCGCAGTGTCCGCGAGCCCGCGCCCGGTCACGACGATCGGTTGTTGGGGCTGGTCTTGCGCGATGGCCGGCGCGCACACCGCGATCGCACCGGCAACCAGCGCCGCGCGGACCTTATCCATGTTTGCGGACGAACACCGTGCCTGCCGAATAGCCCGCGCCGAACGAACAGATCAGTCCGGTGTCGCCTGCCTGGAGATCGTCGCTGTGGAGGTGAAACGCAATGATCGAGCCCGCGCTGGAAGTGTTGCCGTAGGTGTCGAGCACCGTCGGGCTTTCATCGGCGCTGGCTTCGTGGCCCAGCACCCGCTGCGCGATCAGCCGGTTCATCCCGGCGTTGGCCTGGTGGAGCCACAGCCGCCGCAGAACCGCCGGATCGATACCCAGCCGCGCGGCTTCCTCGACGATCATCGCCGCGACCATCGGCACGACTTCCTTGAAGACCTTGCGGCCTTCCTGGACGAACAACTTGTCGTCCGCACCGATGCTGTCGGGATTGGCGCGGTTGAGGAAGCCGAAATTGTTGCGGATATTGTTCGAGAACACCGTCTTGAGCTTGGTCCCCAGCACTTCCCAATGCGCGGGCGGAGCGATTTCCACCGCCTCGACCAGCACCGCGGTGGCGACATCGCCAAAGATGAAGTGGCTGTCCCGGTCGCGCCAGTTGAGGTGGCCCGAGCAGATTTCGGGGCTGACGACGAGCACCGAGCGCGCGTTGCCGGCGCGGATGTAATCGGCTGCGGTCTGGATCCCGAAGGTGGCGGACGAGCACGCGACGTTCATGTCGAAGCCGAAGCCTTCCACGCCCAGCGCGTCCTGGATTTCGATCGCCATCGCCGGGTACGCGCGCTGCATGTTCGACGCGGCGCAGAGCACGGCATCGACCTCGCTGGCATCGCGCCCCGCGCGCACCAATGCATCGCGTGCCGCCGCGGTGCCAATTTCCGCGAGCACCGAAATCTCGTCGTTGCCGCGTTCGGCCCAGCGCGGAGCCATGATCGCGGGATCGAGCAGCGACGCCTTGCTCATCACGTGGCGCGATTTGATCCCGCTGGCCTTTTCGATGAACTCGGTCGAGCTGGGCTGGAGCTCTGCGACATCGCCCGCGGCGATTGCGCGGGCGTGCAGCGCGTTATGCCCCGCGACATAGGCGTTGAAACTGGCCACGAGCTCGTCATTGGCGATCGTTTCAGGCGGGGTGAACAGCCCGGTTGCGGAAATGACGGGATTCGCCGGAGCGGTCATGGAACGTGCGCGCCTGTGGATTGCGGGGGATCGGTGCGGTCCTAACTTCCCCGCCAGTGCGGGGCAAGCGCCGGGCGTGCTTGCGCACCGCGGCGGGGCGATGCAAGCACCCCGCAACGATTGGCGCCGGCCGGCGTTGCCAGTTGCGGGCAGCGCGCGCTCCGCCACAAGGAACCGAGATGAGCCCCACCGCCGATGGCCCCCAGACCCCCGCAGCGGCGGCGCCCGCCAAGGATCCGAGCCAGCTCGATCCGGCCGATCCCTATGCGCGCGAAGAACAGACGTTTCCGACGCTCGAGGATGAACAGGTCGAACGGCTGCGAGCCTACGCCAGCGAGGAAGATATTGCAGGCGGTGCAATGCTGTTCGAACGCGGTCAGCGCGGGGTCGATTTCTTCCTGATCACACAAGGCGAGGTCGAAATCGTCGAGCACGATCCAGCGGGCGGGGAAACGGTGTTCTCGACCCACGGTGCCGGCCAGTTTACCGGCGAGATGGACCTGTTCAACGACCGCGAAATCCTGGTCAGCGGCCGCGCCAAGGGCCCGGTGAAAGTCCTGCGCATCGCCCGCGACCGGTTTCAGACAATGCTCACCGGCGAGCCCGACGTTGCCGAGATCGTCATGCGCGCGTTCATCCTGCGGCGCACCGGGCTGATCCAGCACGAACAGGGCGGCGTGCTGGTGATCGGCGACGAGCACGACGGCGACACGCTGCGGATCATGCGGTTCATGACGCGCAACGGTTATCCCCACCGCCACCTCCACCTAGGCGATGCCGAAGTCGCGCGCGATTTTGCGGGCGAGGATCTGGCCGGCGGCACCCTGCCCGCGGTCATCCTCCCCGGCCCTACGATCCTACGCAATCCAGCGACCCCCGCGCTGGCCGACGCGCTGGGGCTGACCGAGCCGTTCGATCCCGTTGAAGTGTTCGACCTCGCGGTGGTCGGCGCCGGGCCGGGCGGGCTGGCCGCGGCGGTCTATGCCGCGTCCGAGGGGCTCAAGACGATCGTCGTGGAAGGCACCGCGCCGGGCGGGCAGGCGGGAACCTCGTCCAAGATCGAGAACTACCTCGGCTTCCCGACGGGCATCTCTGGGCAGGCGCTGGCGGGGCGCGCCCAGGCGCAGGCGCAGAAGTTCGGCGCACGGCTCGCCATCGCCCGCGCGGTCGAACGCCTCGAATGCGCCGCCGACCCGTTCGTCCTGCGGCTCGAAGGCGGCGAGGTGGTCAACGCCCGCAGCGTCATCGTTGCCAGCGGGGCCCGCTACCGCAAGCTCGATGTGCCGAACTACGCCAAATACGAAGGCCAGGGCATCCATTATGCGGCGACTGCGATGGAAGCCAAGCTGTGCGGCAACGAGGAAGTGATCGTCGTCGGCGGCGGTAATTCTTCGGGCCAGGCGGCGGTGTTCCTCAGCCGCACCGCGGGCCACGTCCACGTTCTCATCCGCGGCGGGAAGCTGGCCGATACGATGTCCGACTACCTCGTCCAGCGGATCGAGACTTCGGACAAGATTACGCTGCACCCTTTCACCGAAGTGACCGGGTTGGCCGGCGAACCGCTGCTCGACGAGGTCACCTGGACCGATCGCAAGAGCGGCGCGGAGACCGTCAACGCGGTCCGCAACCTGTTCGTTATGATCGGTGCCGAGCCCAATACCGACTGGCTCGAAGGCTGCCTCCCGCTCGACGGCAAAGGCTTCGTGCGAACCGGGCGCGGCGCTGACGGCAGGGGTCTGGACTCGCCTTTCGCCACGCAAATCCCCGGCATTTTCGCGGTCGGCGACGTTCGCGCGGGATCGGTCAAGCGCGTCGCTTCCAGCGTCGGCGAAGGCTCGGTCGTGATTCACGCCGTCCACGGATACCTCAACCCGGTCGAGGAATGAGACCGCGATGATTCGTGACATTTCACAGCGCCTGTCGCCCGCGCTCCCGGTATGGCCCGGTGACACCGCCTTTGCGCTCGAGCGGACGTGGGCGATCGGCGAACAGGTTCCGGTCAACGTCTCACGCCTGACTCTCTCGACCCATAGCGGCGCGCACGCCGACGCCCCGCTCCATTACCGCGCGGACGGGGCCGCGATCGATGCGGTCGCGCTCGATCCGTATCTTGGCGAATGCCTCGTCCTCGACCTGCGAGGATGCGGCGCGGTGGTCACCCCGGCCGCTATCGCCTGGGAAAAATTGTCTGGAATACAGCGCGTTCTGCTGCGTACTTACGAAGCTTTCCCGACCAAAACGTGGGACAACGTGTTCGTGACGATCGCCGCCAGCACGATCGCACGCCTTGCTGGTACCGGGGTGCGATTGATCGGGATCGACAGTCCTTCGCTCGATCCCGAAGATTCCAAGACGCTCGATGCGCACCATGCGGTGGCTGCAGCGGACATGCGCATCCTCGAAGGGCTCGTCCTCGATGATGTGCCCGAGGGCCGCTATGAACTGATCGCGCTGCCGCTGAAGATTGCCGGGGCCGATGCCTCGCCCGTGCGCGCAATCCTGCGCGACCTGCCGTGATCCTGACATCCGCCAGCGCCGCCGCGCTCGACGCCGCAGACCCGGTCGCCGCGGCGCGCGAGCACTTCATTCTCCCGCCGGGCGTGATCTATCTCGATGGCAATTCGCTCGGTGCGCTCCCCCGGGCAACCCCGGCGCGCCTTGCCGATGTCGCGGTGCAGGAGTGGGGTGAGGGTCTCATCGGAAGCTGGAACGCAGCCGACTGGATCGGCGCGCCCGCGCGCATCGGTGCCAAGATCGCGCCGCTGATCGGGGCAAACCCGCGTGAGGTGATCGCCGCGGACTCGACTTCGGTGAACCTGTTCAAGCTGATCGCCGGCGCGCTGGCGATGCGCCCCGATCGCCGCGTCGTCCTCTCCGAGCCTGGCAACTTCCCCACCGACCTGTACATGATCGAAGGCTTGGCGCGGATGGGACTTGCCGAATTGCGCCTGGCCCCGGAAGAAATCGCGGCGAGCATCGACGAGCAGGTCGCGGTCGTCGTCCTCAGCCATGTCCATTACAAGACCGGAGCGGTGCACGACATGGCCGCGATCACCGCCGCCGCGCAGGCCAAGGGCGCAATGGTGCTGTGGGACCTCAGCCACAGCGCCGGCGCGATCCCGGTGATGCTGAACGTCTGCAACGCCGATCTGGCGGTCGGTTGCGGCTACAAATACCTGTGTGGGGGACCCGGCGCGCCGGCCTTCGCCTACGTCGCCGAGCGCCATATCGCGGCGTTCGCCAACCCGCTGAGCGGATGGATGGGCCACGCCGCGCCGTTCGCCTTTGCCGATGGCTATGCCCCCGCGCCGGGGATCGAGCGGTTGCTGTGCGGCACTCCCGCGATCCTCGGCCTGGCCGCGCTAGAGGTCGGCGTGGAAACCATTGCCGCGATCGGGATCACCGCGCTCGACGCCAAGCGCGCCGCGCTGACCGAAGCCTTCGCGCAAAGCGTGCTTGTCCTGGGTGCCGGCCACGGGCTCGAACGCGTGGGCCCGCGCGATCCCGCCCAGCGCGGCAGCCAGATCGCTTTCCGCCACTCCGAAGCTTGGGCGATCAACCGCGCACTGATCGCGCGCGGCGTCATCGGCGATTTCCGCGCTCCCGATATCCTGCGCTTCGGTTTCGCCCCGGCTTACGTCGGATACGGGAATGCCTTGATCGCAGCCCAGACATTGGCTGAGATACTCGCCACAAAGGCTTGGGATTGTGTCGAATTTCGGGAACGGCTCCCGGTTACCTGAGCAAAGCCGCGCGGACCAGGGGCAACTGGTCATTCCCGAAATACATCACCCCATCGACGAAGATCGTCGGCGAGCCGAACGCGCCGCGGGCGATCGCCTCGTCGGTATTGGTGCGCAGCCGGTCCTTGATCGCACCCTCGCCGCAGCGCGCCACCAGCGCCGCGCCGTCGAGCCCGCAGCGATCCGCCACGGCCGCGATAACCGCCGGATCGTCGAGGTTTTCCGCCGCGCCGAAATACGCCTCGAACGCGTTTTCCGCGAACCGCGCGAGCAGCGCCTGGTCGTCCTCGAGCGCGCAACATGCCCGCATCGCCAGCACCGATTTGACCGGGTGGTGCGGCGAGGGAAAATTCATCGCCACGCCCGCCAGATCGGCCCATTCACGCAGCCAGCGCCAGGCGTGGCGCATCTTCGCGCTGTCCGGGTCCGCGCGCCCGGCATAGACCCCCGGATTGACCGCGTTGAACACCCCCCCGACCAAGAACGGTCGCCACACCGCGCTGGTCCCCGCATCGGCGAGCAGCGGCTGGATGTTTCGGAACGCCAGCCGCGTCCACGGCGAGGACAGATCGAAAAAGAACTCCACGCGCGCGCTCACCGGTCCTGCTCCCGCTATCTGGCACTCTCCTAACAAAATTTGCCGCACCGTGCACGGCCTCGCCCGATTGAGGGATGGCCGCATGGGTTTGGCGCGGTAAGGTCGGCGCGATGATCCAGTCTTCCCGCCCCGCCCCGGCCGATCCGCGCCCGTTCGCGCGCGCCCTGGTGGTCGAAGATATCGCCGCGACCCGCGAGTGGCTGACCGCGCTGGTCCACACCGCCTTCCCCGATATCGGCGTCTATCATGCGGGCGACGTGCGCACGGCGCGGGCCTGGTTCGCCGAACACGCCGGCGATACCACGCCGATGCTGGCGCTGGTCGATCTCGGCCTGCCCGATGCGCCGGGGAGCGATCTCATCCGCTATCTGGCCGAGCATGCGCCGCATGTCCGCCCGGTAGTCTCGACGATCTACGACGACGACGCCAACCTGCTCCAGGCGATGGCGGCGGGGGCGCAGGCGTATCTGCTCAAGGACCGGCCCGCCGACGAGCTGGTCGAACTGCTCCGGCGGATCGGCGGGGGCGAGGTTGCGCTGTCGCCGCCGATGGCCCGGCGGATGCTCGATCACTTTCGCAATCACGCCAGCTTCATGACCGCGGGATCCGCCAGCTCGGAGGCCAGCGAGGCGCAGTTGACCCCGCGTGAAAGCGATGTGCTCGGCATGATCGGGCGCGGGTTGACGCTGCCCGAAGCAGGCGCCGCACTCGGCATCTCGAGCCAGACCGTTGCCACCCACGTCAAGGCGATCTACCGCAAGCTCGGGATCAACTCGCGGGCGGAGGCCGCCATGGAAGCCGTTCGCCGCCAGCTTACGTGAACGCCGATGCGGGTGCGGTGCGTCCGTCCCCGCGTTTGCGGCCGTTGCGCGCGCGGCCGGGGCGCGCGCTCCGCCTGGCGGCCTATGCAATCGCCGCAGTGGTGGCCGGGGTCGTCCTGATTGCGCTCGACATGCCCGGCCTGGGCGCGCGGTTCGGATCGGCAGGGAACGGGGTCGAGGTGTCGTTCGGCAGCAGGACGCAGCTAGTGGCGCCCCAAGCCGCGGTCACGATAAGCAGCCGGCGCGGATACGTCCACTCCACTGCCGAGCAACTGGTCCCCGATTACGCCCCCGGGGGCAATCGCGCGGCCATCGCGGGGTTTTATCGAAACCTCGACAGGATCGGGCAGATCGGCGCCGAGCCCGATGCCGCGATCGCGGTGGAAACGTCGTCGGGATCGGTCCGCGCTCCGCTGCGGCACAGGCCGCGCGGATTTGGCGATCTGTCGGTCGACGTCTGGCTGCTCCTCCTCCAGGCATCGGTCGTTGGGCTGACCGCTGCGTGGGTGCGGATCCAGCGGTCCGACGACCGCGCCTCCGCGTTGTTCGCCATATCCGGGGCCGGAGTCGCGCTGGCAGCGTTCTCCGGCGCGGTGTTCGATGCGCGCGAGCTGTCCGCGCCGGGACAGCTGCTGCGCACCGCGATGGGGCTCAACATGATCGGCTCGACGGTGTCGGGCTACGCACTGAGCGCGATGTTCCTCCACCTGCCCCGGCGCATCGCGCCCAATTGGGTGGCGCCGGCGATCGTCGGGGGAGCCCTGGCTGCAGGGCTGCTCGAGGCGCTGGGGATCATTCCGCTGGCGGGTTTCTATGCTTTGCTGCCCGGCTCGATCGCGCTGGTCGTGCCGATCGTCGTACTCCAGTGGCGCGAGACCCGCGGCGATCCCGCCGCGCGCGCGGTGCTGCGGTGGATCGGCGCTGCCAGCGTTGCCGGGGCGGCGCTGCTGAGTACCGGGATGGCGGTCCCGGCGCTGCTCGGCGTCCCCGCGTTCGGCACCGACGGCATGGCGATCATCCCGGTGTTCGCAATCTATGGCGCGATCGCATTCGGGTTTGGCGGGGTGCGCGCCTTTGCGCTCGAGGCGTGGAGCGTGCGGCTGATCGTCGGCGCGGCGGCGGTGCTGCTGCTGGTCCTCAGCGACATGCTGTTGATGGCGCTGCTCCGCGTCGATCAGCCGGTGGCGCTGACCCTGGCGCTGATCGGCGCGGGCTACCTCTATTTTCCGCTGCGCGCGCGGCTGTGGGCGCGGATCGGCCGGGGCGGCGGCACAGCCCCGCCCGACGCGCTCTATAGCCAGGCGACCGCGGTGGCGTTTGCGCGTGGCCCGGAGGCGCGCCGCGACGCCTGGCGCGCATTGCTCGGCCGTTCGTTCGAGCCGATGGATATCGCGCGCATCGATGGGCCGCTGGCCGCGCCCGAACTTGGCGGCGACGGCGAGTGGCTCGACCTTCCCGCGCTCGCCGACGAGGGACCGTTGCGGCTGCGCTTTGCCCGCCGCGGCGAACGGTTGTTCGGGCCCGGCGACTTATCCGCGGCCACCGCGCTGGTCGCACTGATCGGCGAACTCGACCGCGCGCGCGCCGAATACGCCCGCGGCGTGACCGAGGAACGCACCCGGATCGCGCGCGATCTCCACGACGATGTCTCGGCACTGCTCCTCACCGGGCTGCACCGCCAGGACGTGAAAGCCGTGCGTAGCGACGTGCGTCAGGCGCTCGGCGAAATCCGGACGATGGTCTCGAGCCTGTCGCAGCAAGCCGTGGGGCTGACCGCGATCCTTGCCGATTTGCGCTTCGAGACCGCCGAACGCGCGCGCGCCGGAGGGATCGAATGCGACTGGCCGATCGATGCATCGCCGCATGAAGTGGAGCCGATGCTCGATTACGCCCGCCACAAGGCGCTCGTTTCAAGCGTGCGCGAAGCGGTGAGCAACGTCCTGCGCCATTCGGGCGCAAAGCACATGGCCGTGACGATCCGGCGCGTCGGCGGCCGGCTCACCGTCGAGATCAGCGACGACGGCCGGGGACTTGCCCCGCAGCCGGGGCGGCGCGGGGGCGGCAACGGACTTCCCAACATGCGCGCCCGGCTCAGCGCGATCGGCGGCGAATGTACGATTGCGGATCTGCCCGCAGGCTGCCGGGTGCATCTCGATATACCGCTGGGGACGCCACCAGCGGCTGAGTGACCCGTGCGTCGTCGCGTCAGCACTTGACACCCGCGGGCCGAGGTTCATCGTGCCGCCGGGTCGCGTCGCCGGGGTGGGAGTGCGCGTTGACGATAATGCGCACCATCATTGCCGCAGCCGCAGCGTTCGCGGCTGGATCGTGTTCCCCCTCGGCCAAGCTTCCGGCGCCGCTCAACCAGGCGGCAAGCGCGATCGAACCACGGATCGTCGTCCAGCTCGCGCATCAGCAGAAAGTCGCCGCGGCGGCGTGGATCAATGGCGCGCACAACGTCGCCACGATCGACAATTCGGGATACGTCGTGGTCTGGGACCCCGCACGCCGCGTGATCGTCGATACCGCGCAGGTGCCGATCCCCGATACATCGAACGACTCCAGTGACCTGATGCTGGAAAACTTCGCGCTGACGCCTGGCGGCAAGTCGATCGCGGTCGGGTACTTCGTTAGCTTTCGCGAGAACGAAGCGCGCAAGGCCACCGATGCGCGGTTCGCCGCAGCCTGCCCCGAGGCAGCCCGCCGCGCGGACTTGTGGTGCACCTTCGCGCTGGATGCGGCGACGCGCGCAATCGTCCCCGATATCACCGGTCCCTCGCCCGCACGCAGCGACAGCGCCGAAGACATGGACAAGCGCCTGCTTCCGCTCTCGCCCGACGGCAAGTGGAGCTTGATGCGCAATTACGATACCGGGCGGCTCAACCTGCCCGATCATTCGGACGAACATCAGGAATTCAGCGACACCACCTGCGTCGATTTCGAACGCTGCCCCTATGGCATCACGCTGGTCTCGCGGGCCGATCCGGCGATCAAGATCGCGCTGTTCGGGCAGCCGCGCAACTACATGATCGATGCTGACATCAGCACCGACGGACGCCAGCTCGTCACCCTGCAGGAATCGGACAACCACAGCCGCGCCACCGCCCAGGTCCTCGACCTGGTCAACGGCAACCGCCTGCCATCCTACAAGCCGGCGCGCACCTATCAGGCCGTAAGCTGGCTCGGCGACGAACGCTTTGCGATGTTCAGCCGCGGGTACTCGCCCGCGAACGATCTGCCCGACGCACAGCTTGAATTCCCGCCGGTACGGATCGTCGACCAGCACTGCGCGCGCACCGATAGCTGCGCCCGTGTCGCCAGCTTCGGCAACATGGTCCCGCTCGGCACAAGCGGCGCGTTCGCGGGCGTAGGGAGCCTGACCGGCTGTTACCGGATGGACCCCAACGTCAACTGCGCGTTCCAGCACGCCGACGGGGCCGCCGACGGGTGGAGCATGCTCCCCGTGGCCAGCGGCATTTCGGTCCATCCCGCCGGCGCCGATGCCAGGGCGTGGAAGCTGGCGGCCCAGCCCGCCTGGGGCAAGCAGCACGTCACTTCGATCAAGCTTTCGCCCGACGGAAGCCAGCTGGCGGTGGCGACATCGGAGGCCGGCAACAACCGCGATCCCCAGGCGCTGTTCACGATGCGGCTGTGGCTGCTCGATGTCGACGGTGATACCCTGCGCCCCGGCGGTCGCGTGATTTTCCGCAAGGACATCCCGTTTCGCACCTTTCCCAACTTGTCGGTGCCGACCGAGGAGAGCGACAAGCTCGCCGCCAACCCCGACGCCGCGATCCGGCAGGGGCTGTTCATGATGGAGGACGGAACTTCGATCTTCGAGATGTCGTTCACGCCCGATGGCTCCAGGATCGCGTTCACGCAGGGCTTCCCCGAGACCGATTACGGTTTCACCACGTATGTCGTGGATACCCAGGGCGCAGCCAAGGCGCAGGAGTATCCCCGGCACTCGCAGTCGCAAGTGGTGGCCGGAGCCGATCGCCTCGTCGGGCTCGACAAGCGCGAACTGCTCGACCTTGCGGACGGGCACACCGTGGCCACGCTGGGCGCGGGACTGGCGTTTCAGCGCGCGGGCTACATCGCCGCGAGCCGCCTGATCTGGACGATGAGCGACGACAAGATCCTCGAATTCTGGGACCAGGACACCGGGGCCAAACAGCTCACGCTCTATCTTCTTCCCGACAACCGCTTTTTCGCGGTTGCGCCGGGGGGTCGCTACGACACCAGCCTGTCGCCCGACAACCCGACGATCCGCTGGCTGGTGCCGGACGCGCCGTGGCAAAGCCTGGGCCCGCAGACCTTCATGCGCGATTTCTACGAGCCCGAGCTGTATCGCAAGCTGCTCGATTGCCGGGCGGCAGACAATTGCGGGGATGTGTTCAAGCAGCTTCCGTCGATCCAGAGCCTCAACCGCGTTCTGCCGAGCGTCGCGATAACCGGCGTGCGCCCGGGCAGGGACGCGGCCGAAGCCGTCGTCACGATGACCGTGCAAGAGGGCAACGATCCCGCCGCCGCCAACGGCAAGCCGCGCTCGGGCATCTTCAACCCCCGCCTGTTCCGCGGTGGCCGGGTGGTGGCGATGAACCCCGACGAGCCCGACAAGGTTACCGATACGCTCGAACGCTGGCGCACGCTCAACAATGTCGCCGACAAGGCGGGTCCAGGGCCGCGGACCTACGAGTTCACGGTCCCGTTGCCAACCGGCGCGGGGACCGAAACGCAGCAGTTCAGCGCCTATGCCTTCAACGAGGACCGGATCAAGAGCGACACCGCCAGCTTTACTTACACCCGCCCCGCGGTCGCCCCGCGCAAGCCGCGCGCCTATGTCGTGGCGATCGGGATCAACGACTACGATACCGACCGCTTCCGCCTGAATTACGCAGTTTCGGATGCGCGACTGATCGCCGACCGACTCCACGATATTCCCGGCTACGAGATGCGCCGGGTTACTCTGGCAGGCGAAAAGCTGCCCGACGGCACACGCGTACGCGTCGATAATTCGGCGATCCGCCAGGTCCTCTCGCTGATCATGACGAACAGCGCCCGCGCCGATACGCTCGCCGATCTGGCCCGCCAGCACATCGCTGCGGCCCCGCTCGAGCAGGCGACGCCCGACGATATCGTGATCGTGTCGTTCTCGGGCCACGGCTGGGCGGACAAACAAGGCAATTTCTACCTTGTCCCGACGAACGGTTACATGCTCGCCGACGACAAGCCCGAATTGCGCAGCTTCCTCGCGACTGCCGATTTGACGATGTACTTCCGCGCGATCGACGCGGCCGAGATCACCCTGATCATCGACGCCTGCCATTCGTCCGCAAGTGTCGCCAACGCGGGGTTCAAGCCGGGTCCGATGGGCGATAGCGGGCTGGGCCAGCTCGCTTACGACAAGGGCATCCGCATCCTCGCCGCGACCCAGTCGGACGACGTCGCGCTCGAGGATGCCAATCTCAAACAAGGTCTCCTGACCTACGCGCTGGCCGATGAAGGGCTGACCGCCAAGGGCGACCTCGACGGCGATCACCGGATCGGGCTCGGCGAATGGCTCGCTTATGCGGTCCAGCGCTTGCCATCGCTGAGCCAGGACGCGCGGCTCGGCCAGCTTTCGGCGGTATCGGGGTCGCGCGACATCGAGTTCCACGATCTGCCGCCGGGCGCGGCCAAGCGCCGGGTCCAGCAACCGACGCTGTTCGATTTCAACCAGGCACCGAGCCCGGTGTACCTGCGGCGCGCGGTCGGATGATCCGGCGCATCGTCGCCGCAGTGCTGGTGCCAGTGCTGGAGCCAGTGCTGTCACTGGTGCTGTCGCTGGCGCTGGCGTCATGTGCGTCGCAGGCGCCGCCGCCCGGGCCCGCGGCGGTGCAGGACCGCAAGATCCACGCGCTGATCGTGGGGATCGACCGTTATGCGTTTTCGCGCGACCATACGCGCGGTGCGGACTTTTCCGATCTCAAGGGCGCGGTCGGCGATACCCGGCGGTTCAGCGCCGCGATTACGTCGCGCCTCGGCGTAAGCCCCGCTGCGCCCAGCGCAGAGGCCTGCCCCGGACCCGGACCTGGGCCGAACACCAGCACGCAGATGCTGCTCAACCAATGCGCCACCCGTGCCGCGATCCTCGCTGCGCTCGATGCCGCGATCGACGCACGCGGGCCGGGCGAGACGCTGCTGTTCTACTTCGCCGGGCACGGCAGCCGTTACCGCGACGACGAGACGCACGATCAGGACACCGGCTACAACGGCACGATCCTGCCCTACGATGCGCGCAATCCGGACGGATCGCCGGGCGATATCTTCGATGTCGAACTCAAGACCCGCAAGGACCGCGCAGTGGCCAAGGGAGTCTACTTCGTCACGGTGTTCGATTCGTGCAATTCCGCCACCGCCACGCGCGACGGGGCAGCTGGGCAGGCGCGGAGCGTGCCCAAACTGACCCGCGCCGGTCCCCCGCCCGGACAGGTACCGCCCGCGGCCACCGCCGATGGCGGGTACTGGGTCCACTTGGCCGCGGCACAGGACGGCGAGGAGGCGCAAGAAACCCCGAGCGGCACGGTTGGCGAACGCGCCGGGGTCTTCACCAGCGCGCTCATCGATACCCTGGGCGAACCTGGGATGAGCGGCGCGACGTTCGGCGACATCATTCGCGAGGTTCAGCTCCGCGTCGCGCAGAGCGGCCATGCGGCGCAAACCCCCTCGGCCGAGGGCCGCCTGACCGCCAGTTTCGGCGCACGCAGCCGCAGTGCGGTGCTGTTCGCCGCAAGCGTCAGCGGCGGGATGCTCCACCTCCAAGTGGGGCAGCTCAGCGGGATCACCGTGGGCTCGACGTTTGCGCTGTATCCCGATCAAGCCGCGGCGCTGGCGCATAGCGGCCTGCTCGGCTCGGGCTCGGTGGCGAGCGTGAGCCCGGTCAGTGCAGTGCTGACCGTGACGGGCGCGCCCAGGCTCCCGGCCTCGCTGGTCGCCGAAGAGACCGCGCACTATTTTCCGCCCGATGCGATGGCAGTGCGCAACGACGTGCCCGCGGGCACGGACCACGATCTTGTCGCCGCGGCGCTCGACGCCGCCGGGTTCGCGGCCGGCGGCGGCGGCGGGGCGACTCATGTCGCGCTGGTCGGTGGCAAGATCGTGCTCCGCGCCGAGGACGGCAGCGTTCTGACCGATACGCTCGGCAAACCCGGCGATGCGGCCTTCGCGGACAACCTCAGGCGCCAGCTCCAGAAGGTCGCACGCGCACGCCAGCTCCTCGCGCTGCGTACCGCGACCACCAGCGACGGGGTGAGCGCGGACGCCGCACCGCTGGATGTCTGCATCGCCGCCGATGGTTACCGGGTATCGTCATGCCCGCCGCCCGATCCGGGCGGGGTCCGCAAGCTGGCAGATGACGGACGCTTCACCGCTACGATCATCAACCGCGGGATCAAGCCGGTGTACGTCTATCTCCTTGCGATCGATCCGCGCAACGCGGTCAACGTTATTTTGCCCGTGGACGAAGAGCGCGATCAGAAACTGCGCGTCGGCGCGGTCAATGCGCGCGCACGCAAGAACATGAGCTTCAAGGTGCCCGGCGCCTACCGCTTCGTCGCCATTGCCAGCGACACCGCGATCCGCGCCGATGCCTTCGAGCAGACCGGCAACGGCACCCGCGATATCGCAGGATCGCCGCTCGAACGCCTGTTGACGTCGGCCAGCCTGGGCACCCGCGATGTCGGCGTAACCGCGGTCGGCGACTGGTCGGCGCAAATCTCCACCGTCATCGTCCAGAGCAAACCGGCGCGATGAAAACGGTCGTCACCCTGCTCCTGGTTCTGGCGCTGGCCGCTTGCGACCGCGCTCCGCCCCCGCCCGCGCCGGCAAAGGTGGCGCAAGTCCGCACCCCGGCGGCGATAGGTACGCCGCCGACCTGCGATGAGCGCCGGGCCGCGTTCGATGCCGGCGCCGGACGGATCGTCGGCGGCGAACCCGCCAAGCCCGGCACCGTGCCATGGCAGGCCGAAATCCTGTCCAGCCCGCAATACACCCAGCAGGATCGCGATTACGACGCGGGGCTGGCCAAGGGCGATGCGTGCAAGGCCTACCTCGCCGACCGCGAAACCTACGAGCTCGCGCACAAGTGCGGGGCGTCCTACATCGGCGAAAACTTTATCGTCACCGCAGCCCACTGTGTCGACAACATCCCTGGTTTCAACGGCAAGGTGGGTAACGTCCTGACCGACCGGCGGGTGCGGCTGGGGACGCAGAACCTGACGGTCGAGGACGGGTATTTCCCGATCGACGCGGTGGTCATCAATCGCGGCTATGGGACGGACCGGCACCTCGACGATATCGCGCTGATCCGCATTCGCCCCGATGCCCGGATCGCACGCTTCATCGGCGCCCGGCGGCTCGCCGCGATTCTGCCGATGCGCGCCCGCGACCGCGCGTTCGATACCGACGAACCGCTGCGCGTTACCGGGTGGGGCTGGATGGGGTATCGGATCGACGATACCAACATTACGCGGCTGGATGGCGACCAGCACCTCCAGCGCAATCCAGCCGCGCTCCAGCAGCTCGCGGTCAGTCATATCGACGACACCACCTGCGCCGCCGAATATCCCAAAAACTACGGTCCCGGCACGCTTTGCGCCGCCGCCCGGGCCGACGATGGGACGATCGCGCTGCGCAAGGACAGTTGCCAGGGCGATAGCGGTGGGCCGCTCACCCGCGCGGGTGACCGCGACGGCGATGCGCGCGTGCTTGTCGGCCTGGTTTCCTCGGGACGCGGGTGCGGCTCGGGAACGCCGGGGCTGTATACCCGCGTCGCCTATTACGAAGCGTGGATAGTTGCCGCCAAGGCCGCGGCGAAATCGGGCACGGTCGTCCGCCTGCCCTGAACCGAAGCGCGGCAGAACCGGGCAAAAGCCGGTGCCGCCGCGCTCGGCGTACGCTTATTTCTCTTTCAGACCTGTCCGTTCGGGCGGGCCGGTGCGTTCGGGCGGGCCGGTGCGAGCCGCCGGGGCGCTTTGCGCCGCCGTGGTCATCGGCGTGGCCGTGGCCGCCGCGGGCATCTCCGTGGTGGTGGTCGTCGTGGTCGTCGCCGTGTCGGGCGCCTTCTTGCATCCCGCCAGCGCGAGTGCGGCCCCCATAACGATCAATGCCGGTGCAATTTTCATCATGCCAAAATCCCCCTTTTGGTGGAACCGCGAGCTTATGTGAAACCGAGGCCCTTGGCCAGTTGCGAAAACTCGGGCGCCGGGCGCAACGGGTCGAGCAGCGGATCGGCGAACATCGACATCAAACCGCTGTCATGCAGAGCGAACGCCGCGCGCAGCGCCGCCAGCGCCTTTGCCGGATCGCCCCACTGGGCATAGATCTGCGCATACTGATAATTGCTCTTCTCACCATACTCGGCGATCAGCGCGGCCAGCCCGGATTGCGCCTTGGCGCGGTTGCCCCGCTTGAAGTCGATGATCGCCTGGCCCGGGATGCGGCGCACGTTCTGCTTTTCCTGTGCGAACGACGCATACGCCTCGTCGTACCTGCCAAGCAGGTATTGCGCCGTGCCGATCGAACTGGCCGAGCCGTTCTGCGCCGGGTTTAGCGCAAGCCCGCGCCGGTACGCGGCAATCGCCTCGTCATAACGACCGGCCCGGATCGAAATATCGCCGCTGATCCGGTAGACCCGGATGTTGAGCGGGTCGAGCGCCAGCGCCCGGGCGATCGCGTCCGCCGCAGAGGCCTGATCGCGCATGCCTGAACTGAAGCCGGCAAACCGGCTGAGGATGTCGGCGTCGCCCGGCCCCAGCGCATAGGAGCGGGCATAGGCGCGGCGCGCGCTCTTCATATCGAGCTGCCCGCCGGCCAAAGCGAACCCCAGTGCGGAAAATCCTTCGGCAAATTGCGGCGCGAGCGTGGTGGCGCGCTGCCCGGCCGCGACGGCCTGATCATACAGCCGGAGCCGCTCGTCGTGCCCGGCGTAAAGATTGCCGATTATCGAGAGCGAGCGCGACCGCGCGGCGTGCGCCCGGGCATAATGTTCATCCATGGCGATGGCTTCGTCGAACCGGGCCAAGGCGGCCCGGTCGCTGTTCTCGTCGGTGCCGGCTTCGTAAAGATCCCTGCCGCGCAGGTAGGCATCGAAGGCCGCGACGCTGCTTGTCCCGCCGAGCTGCTTGGCACCGCTGGCGACCGGCTCGTCGATCGCGGTCGACAGTTCGCGCGCGACAGCCTCGGCGATCTCGGTTTGGACCGCGAAGATATCCGCCAGCGGGCGCTGGTAGGTTTGCGCCCAGCGGCTGATCCCGGTTTGGCCATCGGTAAGATCGACCGCGATCTTGATCTGGTCGGCAGCCTTCTGGACATTGCCGTCGAGCAGGAATGCCGCGCCCAGCTCCCGCGCGATCTCCTTTCCGCCAGCGGAATGATCGCGGAATTTCTCGGACGACGTCGGGCCGACGACCTGGAGCAGGAGATTGCGCGAAAGCTGGGCGCGGATTTCGGAGGTCAGTCCGTCGGAAAAATAGCGCTGATTGCTGTCGCCGCTGAGATTGGCGAACGGCAAGACCGCCACGCTGTGCCCCGACGCGCTGCCCCCCAGCAAACCCACCCTCCACGCCGCGCCGCCGGCCGCCGCCAGCGCGAGCACGCCTCCACCGGCAAGCAGCGCGCGGCGGCCGAAACGCGGCTCCGCGCCCGACCATAGCTGACGCGGCACAGCGCTCGCCGCGGCGGGAGCAGGTTTGCCCGCCAGCACGGCAACCGCAGCGAGCATCTTCGCCGCCCCCTCACCCCGCTTGCCATGCGCCAGGTCGATGCACTGGAATTGGCCGAAGCCGAGCGGAGGCGCGGTCCCGTCGAGCGACAACGGGACCAGTCGCCCACTATCGCGTCCGCGCGCGGCTTCATCATGGACCCAGTGCGACCCCGCCGAAGTCTTCGACCACAGCACCACGACCGCGCGGGCGTGCTCGAGCGCCGCTTCTGTGGCATGATGGAAGCGCACTCCGCCCTCGAGCAGGCCGTCCCACCAGACGGTGTGGCCCGCCGCCTCGAGCGCACGGATAATCGGCAAGGCGGCTTTGCGGTCAGCCCGCGAATAGCTGAAAAACACCGCATAGTCGGGCGTTTGCGGTGGCACTGCCCCGAAGGAAGTGGCCGGCGCGCCGGAACTCGCGGTGTCGTCCATCGGGCCCCCTCGCTCGGCGCGCCGCGGCGGGTGCGGATGTGCCGGGCAAAGGTTAAGCCAATCGCGCGGCGCACGCCAAGAAAATAGCGCAGCCGCCCGCTCCCGCGCGGCGCTTGCGCGCTCGGAGATTGCCGCGCGTTTGGCGCTCGGCTATCGCTTGCCTGGCGCCGCTGCGTGGCGGATCGAGCAGGGGGCAAGCATCGTCAAGCAGACCGCCCCCGCCGTGCCGCTACCGCCGCGGGTCAGGCTCAACCTCGGGATCACCGGACACCGCGCCGGCCATCCCAGTTTCGCCGCCAACGCCGATGCCGTGGCCAGCGCGCTGGCGGCGGTGTTCGATATGCTCGTCGAAGCTGCCGCCGCCGCACCCGCCGCCGCGGGCCACGCCGCGAGCGACCGGATCCGCCTGCACTCGCTCCTCGCCAACGGCACCGATCAAGTCGCGGCGACGCTGGCGCTGGCGCGCGGGTGGGAACTGGTCGCGCCGCTGCCGTTCGATTGCCACCTCAACGAGGCGATCAACGCGTTGCCCGTCACGGTCGCCGACGCGCGCGCGCTGATCGAGGGGGGTGCCCCAGCCGATCCCACGGTCGCAGCCCATGCCCAGGCGATCCGCACGCTGAGCGAAAAAGCGCAGTTGTTCGAGCTGGCCGACCGCAGCGAATTCATCGCGGAACTCTACCTAAGCAAGCTGGCCGCCCCGGCCGATTTCGCGCGGGCGCAGCTGTTTGCTGCCGAAACCTCGGTCCGCGTCGCGCTGGCCGGGCGCATCCTGATCGAACAATCGGACATCCTTGTCGGCGTGTGGGACGGGGTCACCACCGCGCATGTCGGGGGGACCGGGCATACCATCGCCGCCGCGCTCGAAATGGGCGCGCCGGTGATCTGGATCGATCCCGCGCGCCCCGCCGCGTGGCGCGTCCTGCGCGGACCCGAAGCACTCGCCACGCTTGGGGCGCACAGCGCGGGGCACGACCGCGCCGCCATCGCTACGCTGGTGCGCGATGCCTTGTTCGTCGACGGGGGAAGCGCGCCGACCCGCACGGTCATGCTTGACGGCGAGCGCTGGCACGGCGCCAGCCACGCCGCGTCGCATGCCTACCGCCGGATCGAAGCGCTGTTCGGCGGGCCCGCTTCGCGCTCGCGATTGCGCGGGCTGCGCCAGGTTTACGAAACGCCCGCGGCCGTGGGCTCGGGCAGCGGCGCGCCAGTGCTCGAAGCGGTGCGCGCCCTGCCCGGCACCGATCCCGTGTTCGCGGGGCGTATCGAGCGCGAGGTGATGCAGCGCTTCGCTTGGGCCGATGGGATATCGGCGTGGCTGTCCGATGCCTACCGCGGCGGGATGATCGTCAATTTCCTCCTCTCCAGCCTCGCGATCGTGGGCGGCACGGCATACCTGCCGCTGGTCGGGCCCGAACAGAAGTGGGGTTTCGCGCTGTTCGAACTCGCGCTGCTGCTGGCGATCCTGTTCATCACCTGGTTCGGCACACGCCAGCGCTGGCACAGCCGGTGGTTCGAAACCCGGCGGGTGGCCGAGTATCTGCGCCACGCCCCGCTCATGCTGATCCTGGGCGCGTCACGCGCACCCGGGCGCTGGCCCAGCGGGACCGAGACCAGCTGGCCCGAATTTTACGCGCGGCACGCCATGCGCGATGTCGGCCTGCCTGCGGCCCGCGTGACCCCGGCCTATCTGCGCGCGGTGCTGACCGGGCTGCTTGCCGGTCACGTTCGCGAACAACGCGATTACCACACCGCCAAGGCCGCGCGGCTGACGCGGGTCCATCACAACCTCGATCGCGCTTCGACCTTCCTGTTCCAGCTCGCCGTGGCTTCGGTCGCGATCTATCTCGCGTTACGCGGCGCAGCGGAGTTTCGCGTGGTCGATCCGGAAAGGGTCGCGCACGCTTCGAAGCTGTTCACCGTGCTGGGGGTGATGTTCCCCACCTTCGGCGCGGGTATCGCGGGGATCCGTTACTTCGGCGATTTCGAACGCTTCGCCGCGATATCCGAAGTGACCGCGCAGAAGCTTGGTTCCGTCCTGGCGCGGATCGAACTGCTGGCGCAGGCGCCCGCCAGCGAACTCCACTATGGCCGGGTCGCCGAGCTTGCCCATGCCACCGACGACATCGTCTTTGCCGAGATCGAGAACTGGCAGTCGGTGTTCGGCGGCAAGCAGATCACTGTCCCGGTATGACCTGACGCGCGCAGGCGGTGCGCGGGTAAATTCCGGTTAACCCCGTCTGCTCAGCAAAATTTGACGCACATTTGCGATTGAGGCCGCTTCAAGGTTCAGGAGACCGAGAATGCGAGCTTACCATATCATTGCGGCGCTGGCCGCCTCGAGCGCCGTCGCACTGCCGGCCGATGCCATCGCCCCGGGCGTTGCGGTTGGTGCCAGCCAGTTCACCATCGGCATCCAGGGTTTCGTCCCGGTGATCTGCCGCGCCAACCTGGACGCCAGCGTGATCGCGCCGACGACCGGCGTGACCCAGCTCGGATCGCTGCGCGAGTTTTGCAACGCGCCCAATGGCTACCGCGTCGTCGCCGACTATTCGCCGGCGTTGGCCAGCGCAAAGCTGTTCGTCGACGGCAAGCTGGTCCAGCTCCAGAAAGACGGCGCGACCGAGATCAGCCGCTCCAACCGCGCGGCGATCGACATGCACACGCTCGCGCTGGAAATGCCCAAGGGCGTCCAGAGCGGGGCCTTGAGCTTCCGCATCGAAGCCAACTGAGCGGCGGGCCGGCGCGCAGCTTGCGCCGGCCAGCCCGTCAAGGCACCACGAAGCTGGCGCAGTTGAACGAGCCGGGGTCGGTCGAGACCACCGGCGCGACGGTTACCGTCAGCGTATCGGAGTAGTTGGGCGCCGGGTTCTTGCCCTGCCCGCCTTCGAGCAACGTGCCCTGGATATACAGCGACTGGCCCGGCGAAGGCACGCCGGCGCGCGAACAACTGCGCGTGATCGCGACCGTTCCCGCGATCGGATTGGTGGTGTTGTCTACGTTCACCCCGAGAAACCGCAATCGGTAGCCGATCTGGTCATTGGCGGTCGATCCGCTGTTCTTCAATTTGAAGGCGTTGGCCGAGGACAGCGTGACGTTGTACGCGCCCGAACTGCGCACCGCCACATAGTTGCCCGCTGAAGTGCGCTGGGGTGTGCCGCCGAGCGAGGCGGTCGTCACCGTCCCGATTTCCCCGAAATCGAGCGCGGTGCCCGCATAGAACGCCTGCAACGCGCTTTGCACGGTGATCGGGAAGGTTACCGCATTGGCGATCACCCCGGTGCCATCGTTGCCATTGCCCTGACCGCCCTGGATGTAGCACCCGTAATGCGCATCGAAGCTCAGGTTCTGGGAGGCATTAAGGTTGAGCCCGGGCGGCAAGGTTACCCGGAACACCACGGTCGCCGTGTTCGAATCCGCGTTGTTTCCGGTGAAGTTTATCTTCAGGAAGCGATTGCCAGAACTGGGATCGAGCGAAGTCGGCAAAACCGCCGGCGGGGTTGCAGCGTAGTTGTAGAAAATGTTGAGCCCGGTACCGACATAGGAAACGCTGCCGGTCACCGTGGTCGGCACGATCGTCGCGTTGTCGAGCGCTGTGCCGATTGTCGGGTTGGCCTGCAAATAGAAATTGACGATGCGCGTGTCGCCGCCGCCCGAATTGTTAACCCGCGTCAGGGTCAGGGTTATATCGGTGTTGGCGATGCCAGTCGGGTTGAACGGGTCGTAAAGCACCGGGCTGGCGCTGGTCGAACCGCGGATGCCGCATTGCGTGGTCTGGGCCGCCACGTGCGCCGGAATGGCCCACAAGGCGAGCGCAGTCGCCGCCGCGATCAGAGATTTCGCAACCATCTTAACTGCCCTTCTCGGCCCGAACTTCGCCCAGACGAACGATTCCGTCGGCGTTTGCGGGCACATCGATGACGAATGTGGATTTCTTGACGTCGAGCATCTGCAGGCGCCATTTGCCCGGGGCAAGGCCCACCGCACCGAAGCGCCCCTGGCGATTGGTGAAGATCGTCAGCCCGGCACGATCGGGATGGGCCAGTTCGATCGCGGTGCCCGAGACCAGCGAGACCGGCTCGCCGTCCACGTCGAGCATCGTCCCCAGCGCGGTCAGGTGGTAATCCGAGCCGACTTCGAGCCGGTAACCGCTGCGATACGCCGGGAAGACCTTGAACGAACCTTGCCCGACATCGACCCCGACCGGGGCATCGCGCAGATCGAACGGGATCGTGCGCTCGGAATACGACGACAGGCTCGGCATCGTGGCCGCGCCAAGCGCGCCGCTGTTGGCGGTATAGCCGTTCACGAACGGTTCGATCACGACATCGGACGCGGCCAGGCTGCGATGCGGCTTAACGATCGCAAAGCTATCGTAGATGGGCCGCCCGACCGAGAACGCGCCATCGGCCACGGCGAGCGAGGTGCCGAGGCGGAACGTGCTGCGCTGGCTGACGCTGCCGCCAAAATCGCCGTTGAATACCGCAAAGTGGCTGAACCCGAGTTCGGCGCGGTTGGTGAAATAGTTGGCGCTTACCGAAGCGTCCGATCCGAAATCGGACCGTTCGACATCGGCCGAAACGTTGTAGCTGCCTACGCCGGAGCCGTGGAGCGTCTGGTACGAAGCACGCGCGCGGTTATCGCGGGTATCGTATTCGGTGCGCACGCTCGAATAGCGGCCGAGGCGGGCGGTGAAACTGATGAAACCGCTGACTTCGCGGCCGCGCAAATCCTGCTGGTAGCGGCCCTCTGCCGACAGGCTCATTGTCGGCGAAATCCGCCAGCCGGCGGTGACGCGGTAGTTGTGGAGATCGGCAACCGCGCCGCGGCCCCGTGAATAGCGCCCGTCGATACCGCCATAGAACCCGCTGTTGAAAGCATGCGAATAGCCCCCGCCAACTTCGAACTGATAGGGGTTGGTCGGCAGGAAGAACGATACCGGACTGAACCGCAGGCTGCGTCGTTCGGCGAACAGGTTGAGCGTGTCGGTCTGGCCGTTGGGGTGCTGGATCAGGCGCTGGAAGGTTGCCTGGAATGCCGAGCCATCGCCGAACCGGCGCGAGTGGCTGAACGCGGCGTTGGTCCCGAACGCGCCCAGTGCAGTGGCGAAGACGGCCTCGAACCCGCCCATCTGGACGTCTTTGTCGGCCTGGAAGTTTGCGCCAAGCGTTAGAAAATCGCTGACCCCGCGGCGATAGAAGCCCGAGGCGATCAGCTCTCCGGTATAACGCGGGCCACGGATACCGAGCGGCGCGCGAACCCCGGCGTAGAGCCCGAACTCGCTCAGCCCCTTGGCCAGTTGCGTCTGATCGAGGAAGATGTTGAACCGCAGCACTTCGCTGCGCCCGGCATCGTCGAGCACGTTGAGGCGGATATCGTTGGCACCCTGGGCAAACGGGAAATCGCGCAGGTTGTAATTGCCGGGGGCCAGTTGCAGCCGGCGGACCTGCTGGCCGTTCACGATCACCTCGATCGTCGAGGGGCGCTCGAGCGTGAACGCCTGGTCGCCGCGCGGGCGGATGATCTGCTGCGGATTCAGCACGCTGTACGAACGGTACAGCGACAGCCCCGCAATCTCCGGCGCGACCTGAAAACCGCGAGCTTGCGACTGCAGATCGCCCGCGCTGAAACGGATCAGGTGATCGAGATCGTCATAGACCAGCCGGTTGCCGAGCCGCTGGAAATCCGCGCCGAGCCCGCCCGGGGTCCACAGCGCATCGCCTTCTGCAACGATCTGGCCGATCCGCGTCGCTGCATTGAGCAGCAGCACGGGCTTGCCGAAGCCGTTGTCGGGGCCGTCCTCGACCAGATCGAGCGAGCCGCGAATATTGAGATAGGCACTGAAGCCTGCCGGCTTGGACACGTTGCCAAGCCGCGCCCGATCGAGCGGCGAGACCGAAAGACTGCGCGAAGCGCGCTTTTCCACCGGAATCAGGAATTTAAGCTCGAGCGTTTGCGGATCGTATTCGAGCCCGATCCCCGCCGGGGTCAGGTCTGCGGGGCTGATCGACGCCTTGCCCGCCAGCGAAGTCCGCAGCGCCTCGATCACCGGCGCGGCAAGGATATCGTTGAGCAGCGACAACGCCCGTTCGGTCGGAAAACTCAACGTGTCGTCGCTGCCGATGGTCAGCGGCATGTCGCCGAGATAGGTCGCCCCGTCCTTGGCCGGGACCGTCAGGGCGATGCTGCGACCGGTGGGATTGAGCCGCTCGCCGCGCGCGGGCGGCGCAGGGGGTGCCTGCGCGGCATCCGCCGCAGTGGCGGCGGTCGTCGCAGCGAGCGCGGGCGCCGACCAGCTTGCGGTCAGCGCGGCGAGACTAACCCCCGCCAGCCCCCACGATAGATGATCCCCCCGCGGCACTGTCAGTTATCCAGCCCGAAGCTCGCCGTGACAGTGCCTTGTGCGCTGGGCAATACGACGGGCACCGTGACGTTGCGGGTCTGGCCGCCGCCGATCAACCCGAATCCCATCGTCTGCTGAATTTCCGCACCCGACAGCGTGCGCGAGAACACCTGATTGCCCGCTGCATCCTTCTCGACGATCCGCAAATGCCCGTTCGAGAGATAGCCGTGCGCCGGCGAATCGTTGTGGACGGTCACTTGCGCAACCGGCTTGCCCGCGTCGTTGGTGACGATCCGCGCGTTGTCGACGGTCATCTTGGGTTTGGCGCCGCCCGGTGCGACGCTGATGAGGACCTGGAAATTGTACAGGATCTGAATCGCCGACTGGCCTTCGGGAAGCTGCACCGGCAACTGCGCGACCGTGATGTAGTAGTGCTTGCTGCGCGCCAGCGCGGGATCGCCGACATACTGGACGCGGAAGGTCTGGGTTTGCCCCGGCTGGATCAGCGCTTGCGGCGGAAAGACCAGCAGATCGCCCGGATCGCGCCCGGTCTGCTTGACGCCCGTCTCGGTCAGTTCGAGCTCCTGGATGGTCAGTTCCACCGGCAGCGGGGTCGCGAAGGTGTTTTCCACGGTTATGATCTGCGACATCCCCCTGCCCGCGGTCTGGAGATCGATCACGACCGGCTGGACGGTCATCGCCAACGCCGGCGGCGCCAGCGCGAGCGCGGCGCAGAACATGGTTAACGCGGCCTTGAAACGAACCTTCACACTGCTTCCCCTGCCCAATCACCGCCTGACGTCCGCCGGCTGGAATTTTCGATGTCCGCTCAGTTGGCGGGCTGAAACTCGATCACGATCGCATCGCTGTATTGCCCTGCGACCAGCGGCGAACCGCGATCGGTGGTCGACACGCGGATGACGAAGTCACCGCTGCCCGGCTGGTCCGAAGCAATGTCGATACCGCCCTGGGCACTGGTCCGGCCCTGGGTTTGTCCGGCCCAGCGGACCCCGAGATCGTAATCGAGGTATTCGGCAAATCCGGTCGCGCCGCGCTGGTTGATGGCGCCTCCGCCGCGTGACAGCCCGCCATTGCGGCTGCGTACCGCGACATGGTGCGCGCCGTTGCAGATCACCGGCAGGCTCAGTTCGATCGAGCTGGGCCGCGCCTGTGCGGTTTGCAGATCGACGAACTGCGTGATGTCGATCCGCCCGGTGCTCGCGCCCGTGCTGACATAGGCCGCGTTGACCGCGCTCCCGACCCGCGCGGCGCTGATGGTGCAGGCGGCGGGCGCCGTACCGATCAATTCGAGCCGCTGGGTGCTGGTCGTGGCCGCGGTCTGCGCCCCGGCGGGCACCGCAAGAGGCACCGCGGCGATTCCCGCCAGCGCGCAACCTGCCCAAAGGATATGCCGGCGCATCATTGCGGCTCCAGGTAAATGCGGATCGTATCGGCGTAAGTCCCGGCGAGCAGCGGCGCGCCGACTGCCACATTCGAAGCGCCCTGCTGGATCTCGATCCGCAGGGTCAGATCGCCCGCGACAGGTTCGCCCAGCGTGATCAGTTGCTGCGCGAGCTGGCGCAGCTTGGCGTTGGCATCGAGGCTGGTGGTCGCATTGCCCCACGCCAGCGTAGCCCGGTATGGGACTGCCGAAGTGAACGCCGGCGTGCTTCCGGTAATCCGCCCGTCGACGGGGAACAGCCCGTTGTTCTGCGATTCCAGCCGCACCCGGTGAGGGAAGTTGCACACCCCGGAAAAGGCGACCGTCACGCTCGCGGCGCGGGCACCGAGCGTGGTGCTGTCGGTCAGCTGGATGATCCGCAGAGTATCGCCATCGGTTCCCGCGATGTTGACGACCTGGCCGGCATTGAGCCGGGCCCCGGCCAGCGTACACACCTGCGGCGCGTTGCCGAGCACGGGCATCGCGCGCACGGCGACACGCGTCTGGGCTGAAACCGGCGCGGCCCAGAACAAGCCCGCGGCGGCGGCTAGCAGCATACGGGGCGCGCGGCCGGGCATGGTCAGTTGACCGCGGTCAGTGTTACGGTGACGAGCCCGCGATAAGCGGTATCGGCGACAAGCCGCAGCGCGTTGCCCCCGCTCACCCCAAAGCTGCCGATGTTGACCGTGATGTCGCCCGAAAACGCGCTGTCTCGTGTTTGCGTCGCAGCCGCGTTGCTCGCCGCGCCGATTGCGAAGCTGGCCGCGGTGGGGGTCCAGCCCGAGG
>JANXSP010000073.1 GCA_025356575.1 Novosphingobium sp. | reverse complement strand
CGCAAGGACCGCGTCGACGACGCGCTCCACGCGACCCGTGCGGCGGTTGAGGAAGGCATCGTCCCCGGGGGCGGCACCGCGCTGCTTTATGCGACCAAGGCGCTGGAAGGCATGAAGGGCGCCAACGACGACCAGACCAAGGGCATCGACATCGTGCGCAAGGCGATCCTTTCGCCGCTGCGCCAGATCGCCGAGAACGCCGGGCATGACGGTGCGGTCGTTTCGGGCAACCTCCTGCGCGAAGGCAACGAATCGCAGGGCTTCAACGCCGCGACCGACACCTACGAAGATCTCGTCGCCGCGGGCGTCGTCGATCCGACCAAGGTCGTGCGCACCGCGCTGCAGGATGCTGCCTCGGTCGCGGGTCTCTTGATCACGACCGAAGCCGCGATCAGCGAGCGCGCCGATGACAAGCCGTCGATGGGCGGAATGCCCGGCGGCGGCGGCATGGGCGGCATGGGCGGCATGGACTTCTAAGTCCGCACGCACGGCCTGAGCTGTAACGAAATCGGGGCCGGGGGAGCAATCCTCCGGCCCCTTTTTGGTTCGCGAACAAGCTCCTGAGGTTCATCCGCCGCATCGGTGCTGCATCTCGTCGCTCGATACTTGTCTGGACAAGCGCCCGCGTTAATCTCCTGCAAAGGATGGATGGGGTAGCTTTGCGCTCATGGTGATACGGGGTCTCGCAACTCGGGTCGTTGGAATTCTGGCTCTGGCCGGAAGCCTTGTTTCACCCGCCATAGCCCGCGACAGCGCGCTCGAGGCCGCGTTCGACCGCGCCTTCATCGGCCCGGCAGCGCCAACCGCAACCGTTTCGCGCGCTCCTGCCGTTGTTGCCGCGCCAGCGATACTCCTCCCTGCTCCACCGCCGAATGCCGTCCAGCGGATCGTGCTTCCGGCTCCGGCATCCCAGGCCGCATTCTACGCCGCGCCAGTGCCGCTGCGCCAGGTTTCTCCCGACTTTCGTGCACCGCTGCGCAACTGGAGCGATCCGCTGCAATCGGCGGTGTCCGCCATGGCGAGCCCGGCGCTCGGGCGGATCGGCGTCGCCGCAATGGACCTGCGCAGCGGGCGTTTGATAACCGTGCTTGGCGACCAGGCGTTTCCGCTGGCCAGCACGAGCAAGATCGCGATCAGCGCAACGTTCCTTCAGGGCGTCGATGAAGGCCGCTTCCGGCTTACCGACAAGTTCCCGCTGATGATTGCGGTGCCTTCGCGCAAGCTTTCGAGCTCGGTCGCGCCGGTGCGCGCCGGGACGATGCTTTCGGCATTGAGCCTGATCGAACTGTCGATCACGCGCAGCGACAATTCGGCGACCGACGCTTTGCTCGCGGCCATCGGCGGCCCGCAGGCGGTCAACCGCTGGCTGGCCGGCGCAGGGGTCCAGGGCTTTCATATCGACCGCGACATCGCGACGCTGGTGCGCGACGACGGTCTGGTTGACCCCGCGCGCGCGATCGATCCGCGCGACAGCACGACGCCGGCCGCTATGGTGCGGCTGCTTGCCGGGCTCGAGCGCGGAGAGTGGCTGAGCGACGCGAGCCGCGGCGTTCTGCTCGGCGCGATGAGCCGCTGCGAAACCGGCAAGACCCGGATGCGCGGACAGTTGCCTGCCGACGCGCAAGTGGCGCACAAAACCGGCACGCTGAGCAATACCGCGAGCGATGTCGGAATCATCCGCGCGCCCGATGGCCGCGAGCTGGCAGTGGCCATCTACGTGACCGGGCAGGGCAGCAAGCCCGCCCGCGCCGCGCGGATCGCCGCGATCACCCGGGCGCTGTACGACGGGTACTTCGGCCACAACTACGAACTGTCCGCCGCACTTCGCTGACGGGGCTGCGTTGCTGACGGCACCCCGATCGGGCGCACCGGCCGCGCATCGCAGACACGAAAAAGGGCGCGGGAGGCATATAGCTTCCCGCGCCCTTTCCCTTGGGTCTTACCCGATCAGAAGTCGAACCCGACCCGCGCGTACAGGAACCGGCCGTTGAACCCGAACGGTGAGAAGTTCGAGTAGCGGTTGTACTGCTGGTTCTGCGGGTAGTTGCCCCCGCCCAGCGCCGCCGGACGTGCGCCGAACGGTGCGGCATCGGGATAGATGTCAAACGCATTGTCCGCGCCGACCGCGACGTGGATCCGCTCCGACAGGTTGAGCCGCACTTCGAGGTCGGTGATCCACTTGGGCGAGAGCACGACGTCGTCGGGACCGGCAGCCGTGAAGCTGGCCGCGTCGGGAGCCAGCGGCAAGGTCGAGCCGGGGCTCGTCACTCGGCCATAGCGCGTGCTGCGCGCCGTGAACCCGAACAAGCCGACATCGCCGTCGAGGCTGAGCACGATTTTGTCCTTGGGCTGGCCCTTGGTGAAGCGGATCGATTCCTGACGACCGAACAGGACGATCCCCGGGATCGCCGCGAGCGGACCGAGAGCGTTGTTGCGCTTGAGAATTTGGTTCTTGTTGTAGTTGTATGCCGCAGTCAGCGTGAATTTGCCGAACTCCACGGGCAGCCGCCAGTTGAGCACCGCATCCACGCCTTGAGTCCGGGTATCCAGCCCGTTGATGAAGAAGCGCGCCGCGGTGACGGCCGAGCCTTGGCTGGCGAGATAGGCACGGATCGCCGCATCGGCCGCCGAAGCGGTCGAACCGAGGTTTTCCGTAAGGACGATCCGGTCGGTAATCTTGATGTTGTAATAATCGACCGTGAACGTCATCCCGCGCAGCGGACTGGCGGTAAAGCCGGCGCTGAGATTGAGCGAGCGTTCTGGCTTTAGCGGCTTGGCCCCCAGCGCCAGCGCCACCGGGCTCGATACCGGCGCGGTCAGAACATCGACGGGAACGCCGGCGATGAAATTGGTCGAGGTGGTGGTGAACACCTGCTGGTGCAGCGACGGAGCGCGGAACCCGTTGGAAATCGAGCCGCGAACGGCAAAGCCCCGGACAAATTCGTAACGTGCCGCGAACTTGCCGGTAAGCGTGTTGCCGAAGTCCGAATAATGCTCGAACCGCCCGGCCAGCGTCGTGGTCAGACCATCGATCGGATCTGCATCGAGCTCGACATAGCCGGCGACGTTGTGGCGCGTCGCATTGGTGGCCGCCGAAGCCGGGATCCCGGCAAAGCCCTGCGCGCCAACGCCGCCATTGCGCCCCGGAAACGTGCAGGCGTTGGTCGTGCTGTTGAACAGGCCCTGTTGGGCCAGGCAGTTGACCATTGTGAGGCTGGTCGTCGGTGCGCGGAACAATGGCCCCAGCGCATAGGACTGAAATTCACCGGGACGGATGATGTAACGCTCATGCCGATATTCGCCGCCAGTCGAAAAGGTCACCGGTTTGGCGAAGCCGACGTCGAACTCGTGCGAAAGGTCAAGATTGACCAGCGCCTGCGCGTAGGTCAGGCCGCCCGAATCGAACTGCCTCTGCCCCTGGAACACAAACGACGAATTGACCGTGTTGTTGGTGATGTAATCGAACCGATTGCGCCCGTAGCCGGCGGAAAGATCGACGTGCCAGCCGCTCACGTCACCGCGGAGGCCGGTGGTGAACGCGACGTCGGTGAGCCGCGACTGGATCAGCGGCAGGAACCCGTCGGGCGTAAGCCGCGGAGTCGTGACGTTCGGTGCCTGGTTCGGCGCGAGGGTCGAGTAATCGATATTGTTGGCGTTAGATTGCTGGCGATAATTCGCAGCGCTTTCCGAATCGCGGTGGTTGAAAGTGGCGAACACGTACGCCTCGAGATCGCCGAGCGGGTACGCCGAGTTCAGCACGAGCGAGAAATCGTCGGCAATCGGATCGCCGTAGCGGAACTCGCGGCGGTCGAAAGTCAGTTCGCGCGAATCGAACAGCGCGCCGTTCTTGGCGTAGTTGGGGCGCAGGTCGAAGCCGGTGCGGTTGGTGCGGTCGCGCTTACGGTATTCGGCGGTCAGGTTGAGGTAGCCGCCCCAATCGAAGAACGGCAGCCCGATATTGCTGGCGAAAGTGTACTGTTCGCCGTCGCGGATCGACAGGGTGCCGCTCGTATTGGCGAGGAAGAACTGATTGTTCGTCGGATCGAGCGAAGGCTGCCCCGCGGCGTTGGTCTGGAGGCTGGTGACGCGCGCAATATCCGACAGGGTGGTGACGTACTTGCCGTATGAAGCTGTCGCCTTGCCGCCCGAGCTGGCATCCTTGAGACGGACGTTGATTACGCCCGCGATCGCATCCGATCCGTATTGCGACGAAGCCCCGTCACGCAGGACTTCGATCGATTTGATCGCCAGTCCCGGAATCGAGTTGAGATCGACCGCGGCCGACCCGCGGCCCACGGTGCCGTTGATGTTGAGCAGCGCGGACAGGTGCCGGCGCTTGCCGTTGACCAGGACCAGCGTCTGATCGGGCGAAAGGCCGCGCAGCGTGGCGGGGCGCAGCGCGTCCGAACCGTCCGAGATTGCGGGTTGGGGGAAGTTGAAGCTGGGGACCAGCTTGTTGAGGATCTTGTTGGTTTCGGATTGCCCGGTGTCAGTGATCGCCTGCGCCGAGATCACATCGACCGGGACCGGCGAATTCTCGACCGTACGGTTGGAAGCCCGGCTGCCGGTGACGATAATCGTCGGGGTGTCTTCGGGGTTGGCGACCTGGGCGTCGCTGGCCGGAGCAGTCTGGGCGTAGGCCGTGCCCGAAAACGCGGCGAGCGAGAGCGAGCCGAGGAGGATCGAGCGGAACGACGAGCGCATGATAGATTTCCCTGTTTTTGCACACTATTCGGTGTGCTTCAGGGCTCCAATGCGCGCGAGTGAAACGACTTGCCAGCGCCGCTGCTGCATTGCGATACGAAGTGTCGCAAGGTGTGTCATTCGCGACACAATTAGCTACAGCTTCAGCTCTTCGAATTCGGCGCGGCGCGGTCCGAGGTATCCGAACAGATAGGCGCCGACCTTGCGCATCTGGATTTCCTCCGCGCCTTCGGTGATCCGGTAGCGGCGGTGGTGGCGAAAGATGTGCTCGAACGGCTTGTGCCGCGAATAGCCGATCCCGCCATGGACCTGCATCGCCCGGTCGGCGGCATCGCACACCAGCCGGTTGGCGTAGTAGTTGCACATGCTGATCTTGTCCGAGAGCGCGTGCTCGAGCTCCTTGTGCGGGATCCGGTCCATCTCCCACGCGGTCTTGTAGATCAGCGTACGGAGCATTTCGCACTGGGTCGCGAGCTCGACCAGCGGGAACTGGATCGCCTGGTTGCGCGCCAGTTCCTGACCGAACGGCTTGCGCTGGCGGGCGTAGCGCACGCTTTGTTCGAGGCAATACGTCGCCGCGCCGAGCGAGGATGCCGCCTGGCGAATGCGGTTCTGATGGACGAAACTCTGCGCCAGGCTGAGCCCGCGGCCGATCTCGCCGAGTATTGCGCTGTCCGGCACCCAGACGTTCTTGAGATAGAACCGGGCGTGATCGGTGGGCATGTTGAACGTCCACATGTACTCGTCGATCTCGAGACCCGGGGTGGGATTGGGGACAAGGAAACAGGTGATCCCGCGCGCCGAACCGTCGGCGCCATCGGTCCGCGCGAACAGAGCGACGTGGCTGGCGACGTGCATCCCCGTGATCCACATCTTCGACCCGTCGATCCGCCAACCGCTTATCCCATCGCGCACTTCGGGCACGGCGCGGGTTTCCATGAAGGTGGCATCGCTGCCATGGTCGGGCTCGGTCAACCCGAAGGCGACACGGCGGGTCCGCGCGAAGCCGCCGGTGATGAATTCGTCCTTTTGTGCCTGCGTGCCGAACTGGTCGAACATCGCCACGAACGGGAAGTTGCCGACGATCGAGTGTTCGTTCTGGAGATCGTTGTGGAGGCCCAACCCCTTGGCGGCAAAACGATCGCGTATCACCGCCATCCACAAGTTCGATCCGTCCTTGCCGCCGTACTGCTTGGGCGCAGAAAAGCGCCAATGGCCCGCGGCATCGGCGCGGCTCCCGGCCTCGCGCAGCAGCGCTTCCCACTCGGGCCGGGGCAGGCCTTCATTCTCGAAATCGGTCCGCGCCCATTCGCGGCGGTGATCGAAGAACCGCTCGTTATCGTCCTGCGCCTGGAGCGGCGCGATCTCGGCGGCGATGAATGCATCGAGTTCGCCAAGGTAGGCTTCGAGATCGGCGGGAAGCGAAAAGTCCATCGGGGCAAGTCCTCAGTTGGCAGGTGCGCCCCACGCGGCGCGGGCGTGGGCGAGCGCGGGGTACTTGGGCATGTCGGCGGCCAGCGTGTCCAGTGCGCTGCGCCGCAGCCGGGCGAGCAGCCCCGGGGTGGCGAGCGTATCGTCGCCCGCGAGCAGGCGCGCGGCGAGAGCGGGATCGGCCGGATCGGGCCGTCCGGCAAGCTCGCGCAGAACGATCCCCAGCGCGTTGCGCGCGACTGCATGTTCGAACCGCGCGCGGCCGGCGAACAGCGGCTTGGCCGCGGTCAGCCATTCCTGCACCGCAAGGATGAGTTCGGCGGCCGTGGTTTCGCCGTGCGGCACGGGCGCCGGCGGGGGCGCGGAGACAAGTGCAGCCGCCCGTTCGGCGGTGGGCGCTTCTTCCTCGAGCAGCCGCAGCAGGTCGAGCTCCTGCTCGCCGGTGCGGCGCGAGATCACCGCGCGTTCGAGCGAGCGGTCGCCGCCGCTGCGCCAGTAAGTGCCCATCTGGAGACAGCCGAGCGCCCACCACGCGGTGCGGTAGATCAGCCAGAAGCGCAGCCGCGCCGGGTCGACCTCGGCCCCGCCCGCGGCCCGGTAGGCCGCGACCAGCTCGGCGACGGTGCCGAGCCCGAACGCGGGACGATCGGCACGGGCAAAGCGCCACACGGTCATGCAGCCATAGGCAAGGTCTTCGTGCGGGTCGCCGCGGTGAGCGAGCTCCCAGTCCAGCACCCCGGTGAGTCTCCCGTCCTCGACCAGCAGGTTGCCGAGCCGCAGATCGCCGTGGACCAACGTGGGGGCAACGGGCGCGAGGAGGTTTTGCGTCAGCCAGCGCAGCGCCAGCGCAAGGATCGGACGGTCGCCGCCGTATTCGAAGAACCGGCGGCGCAACTCCGCGACGCCGGCTGCGGTATCGAGTTCGGAAAGATCGGGATGATCGAGGCGGTGGATCGCAGCGAGCTGCGCGCCGATCTCGGCCAGCAGTGGCGCGGGCGCGGGGCCGGCGAGGATCGCGGAGGGATCGGCGGTGCCGGGCAGCGCGCGCATGATGTAGCCGCTGCCCAGACCGTCATCCGCCACCAGTTCTGCGACGATCTCGGGCGCGCGGACCCCGCCCGCAGCGGCCGTGCGAATCACCGCGGCTTCGACCGCGTGGCGCATCGGCCGGTCTTCCATCAGCAGCGCCGATGCAGCACGGCGCAGTACGTAAGCGCCGCCGCCGCTGGTGAAGCGCCAGCTCTCCATGCTCGCCCCGCCCGAGAGCCGCTCGAGTTCGCCCGGCGGTGCCAGCCCGGTGCGGGCGAGCACGCGGGTCAATCCGGCGGCAAGTTCTGCCTGGGGTGAGAGAGGATCGAACGCGGCCACGGCGCGGTGATGGCACCGCTCGCCGCGCGCGACAATCGCGTTGGCACCAACGATGCGGCACTCCCGCGCCGACGCCAGCTCCGACGCCAGCTCCGGGCAAACGAAAAGGGGCGCGGAAGTTTCCTTCCGCGCCCCCGAACGTAGTCTTGCCGTGAGGCGAAGATTACATCTTTTTCGCAGCAGCGGCCGAAGCGTCGGCAGCGGCGCCCGAAGCTGCAGCAGCAGCAGCGGTAGCGGCAGTC
This sequence comes from Novosphingobium sp., assembly GCA_025356575.1. Classification (GTDB taxonomy): domain Bacteria; phylum Pseudomonadota; class Alphaproteobacteria; order Sphingomonadales; family Sphingomonadaceae; genus Novosphingobium. The sequence goes on along the minus strand of JANXSP010000073.1, from coordinate 25,302 downwards.
GAAGCAGCAGTCGCAGCGTCGGTAGCGGCCGACGAAGCGGCAGTCGCGGCGTCGGTCGCAGCAGTCGAAGCAGCCATGGCGGCGTCGGTTGCGGTCGAAGCGGCGTCGGTTGCAGCCGAATCAGCAGTGGTTGCAGCGGCGTCTTCGGTCTTCTGCGAGCAGGCCGAAAGCGAGAGAGCGGCGCCGGCAACGGCAGCAGCAAAGATCATCTTGCGCATGTGTGGTATTCCTTGAACAGCGAGTGGACCACGCACGGCCGCCCTCAGGAAGAGGAATTCGGTCCGGGCGGAAAGCCAACCGAATAGGTAGACTTCACGCGCCAAATAATCGCGTTGGCGCCCCGATGCAAGAGCTACTCTTGCAAAAGCCGAGGACTCGCTGAAATCGTGCGGTAACCACCTTCGGCGGCAATTGCGGCAATTGCATGACGGCCCCCGAATTCGGCGCCTGGACGCCGGACCGCAGCGAATCGACGACCTTGTGCGCGGCTGCTAGAGCCACGTCATGGAACCCCGACAGCACCTCTACCTGGTCGATGGATCGGCCTATATCTTCCGCGCCTATCACCGCCTGCCGCCGCTGACCAACCCCCACGGGGTGCCCGTAGGAGCGGTCTATGGCTATACCACGATGCTCTGGCGGCTGGCCGAGGACCTCAACAAGGCCGACGGTCCGACCCATCTGGCGGTGATCCTCGACAAGGGATCGACGAGCTTCCGCAACGCGCTTTACGATCAGTACAAGGCCCACCGTCCGCCCCCGCCCGACGATCTGGTCCCGCAGTTCCCGCTGATCCGCGACGCCACTCGCGCTTTCAGCCTGGCGTGTATCGAGGAAGACGATCTCGAGGCCGATGACCTCATCGCCAGCTATGCCCGCGCCGCCACGCTCAAGGGCTGGGACGTAACCATCGTCAGTTCGGACAAGGACCTGATGCAGCTGGTCGGCAAGTGCGCCACGGGTGGGGGCTGTATCGACATGCTCGATACCATGAAGAACCAGCGGATCGATGTCGCCGAAGTGGTCGAAAAGTTCGGCGTCGTGCCCGAACTGGTCGGCGACGTCCTCGCGCTGATGGGCGATGCGGTCGACAATGTTCCGGGCATCCGCGGGATCGGACCCAAGACCGCGACCAAGCTGATCCAGGACTATGGCAATCTCGAAGCCGCGCTGGCCGCGGCGCCCGAGATGAAGCCATCGAAGATGCAGCAAAGCCTGATCGACCAGGCGGACATGGCGCGGCTGAGCCGTGTCCTCGTCCAGCTCAAGGAAGATTGCGACCTGCCGATCGCGATCGAGGATTTCGCGCTCCAGGCGATACCCCCCGCGCCGCTCGCCGCGTTCCTGACCGAGCACGGCTTCACCAGCCTGCTCAAGCGGCTCGGCGATGGCGGCACTGCGCCGGGGCCCAAGACCCAGCTCAACCCGGCCAAGCAAGTCACTCCCGGTGCGCTTGCCGCGTCGACGGACCCGGCCTTGGGGGGCAACCGCCAGCCGCTGCCCGAGATGCCCGCGGTCGACCTCACCGCCTACGAATGCGTCCAGACGCCCGGCCGCCTCGACGCGTGGATCGCCCGCGCGTTCGCCGCGCGCAGCGTCGCGATCGATACCGAGACCAGCGCGCTCGACGCGATGCGCGCCGAACTCACCGGGATCAGCCTGGGGCTGGGGCCCAACGATGCTTGCTACATCCCGCTCGGCCACGGCGGCAGCGACATGTTTTCGGAGAACCCGGAGCAGATTCCGCTGGCCGACGCACTGGCCCGGCTGAAGCCGCTGCTGGAAAGCGACGCGGTCCTCAAGATCGGCCAGAACATCAAGTACGACATCAACATCCTCGCCCGGCACGGCGTCATGATTTCGCCGATCGACGATACGATGGTGATGAGCTTCGATCTCGACGCGGGGCGGAGCGAGGAAGGGATCGGCGGCAGCCACGGGATGGATGCGCTCGCGCTGCGCCACCTCGGCCACACCACGCTGACCTTCAAGGATGTCTGCGGCAGCGGCAAGAAGCTGATCCCGTTCGGCGAAGTGCCGCTAAACCGCGCCACGCAATACGCCGCGGAAGATGCCGACGTGACCTGGCGGCTCCACCGCGTGCTTGCCCCGCGGCTGTCCGAGGAAGGCGGAACGCGCGTCTATCAGCGGGTCGACCGTCCGCTGATCGCGGTGGTCGCGGGGATGGAGCGCCACGGGATCAAGGTCGACCGCGAGCGTCTGGCCCAGCTTTCGGGCGAATTCGCCGAGGCGATAGCCGCGCTCGAGTGCGAAGTCTTCGGCCTTTGCGGCCAGGAGTTCACGATCGGCAGCCCCAAGCAGCTCGGTGAAATCCTGTTCGACAAGCTCGGCTACAAGGGCGGGCGCAAGGGCAAGAGCGGGCAGTATTCCACCGATCAGGCCACGCTCGAAGGTCTTGCCACGCAGCAGATCGACGGACCGCATTCGGCGGTCGCGGGCAAGGTGCTCGAATGGCGCCAGCTGTCGAAGCTGCGCTCGACCTATACCGAGGCGCTGCAGGCCGCGATTAACCCCGCGACCGGCCGTGTCCACACCAGCTACAGCCTGGTCGGGGCGCAGACCGGGCGGCTCTCGTCGACCGAGCCGAACCTCCAGAACATCCCGATCCGCACCGAAATCGGCCGCCAGATCCGCGAGGCGTTCGTCGCCGAACCGGGCAATGTCCTGCTCGCCGCCGACTACAGCCAGATCGAGCTGCGCCTGGCCGCGCACATGGCCGATGTCCCCGCGCTCAAGGAAGCGTTCGCGAACGGCGAGGACATTCACGCGCGCACCGCGATGGAGATGTTCGGCAGCGTCGACCGTGACACCCGCGGCCGCGCCAAGACGATCAACTTCGCGATCCTCTACGGCATCAGCCGGTGGGGCCTGGGCGGACGGCTCGGGGTCTCCTCCGACGAGGCGCAGGCGATGATCGACCGCTATTTCGAGCGCTTCCCCGGGATCCAGCGCTACATCGTCACGACGCTCGAGAGCGTGCGCGAGCGTGGCTATTCCGAAACGCTGTTCGGGCGCAAGACGTGGTTCCCGCGGATCAATTCGCGCCAGCCGAACGAGCGCCAGGGGAGCGAGCGCGCCGCGATCAACGCACCGATCCAGGGCACCAGCGCCGATATCATCAAGCGCGCGATGGCGCGGATGAACCCCGCACTGGCTGCCGCCGGACTGCGCCCGGGCGCGCGCGACGGAGTGCGCATGCTGCTTCAGGTCCACGATGAACTGGTGTTCGAGCTGCCCGAAGCGCTGGTCGCCGCCGCATCGCCGGTGATCGAGCGGACGATGGCCGAAGCCGCGCTGCCCGCCGTGCCGCTCGACGTTCCGCTGGGAATCGACATCGGCACCGGGCACAGTTGGGGCGCAGCACACTAGGATCGGCGGCTCGTTACCCGTGCGAATTATGAAGCCGTTGTAAGTGCTTGATGATCTTGCCGGGCCGCACGTTCGGGATTATCCGGGAACGCATGGACGCAAGCATCGAGCCAACCAGCACGGCCAGCGTGCCGCCTTGGCTGCGCGCGGTGAAGCGACCGAGCCTGGCGCTGTTCGCGCTTATCGCGATGGCGCTGATCGGGGCGATGTGGCTGATCCTCAACACCATTCAGGCCGAGCGCTCCGAACGCGTCCAGGTGCGCCGGACCAATCAGGTGCTGCAATCGCTGCGTGATATAAACCGGGCCGCGGTCGACGCAGAGACCGGCCAGCGCGGGTTTTACATCACCCTCGACCGCAGGTATCTCGCCCCATATCTGTTTGCGCGCGAGCGCTATCGCCCGGCGGTGGCCGAATTGACCGCCGCCATGGGCGCCAGCGCGACCCCGCGCCAGAAAGCCCTGCTGATGCAGGTCAGTCAGCTCAGCGATGCCAAGTTCGCCGAGCTTGGGCAGACCATAGCGCAGATCGAGGCGGGCGATGTCACCGGAGCGCAGCGGCGCATCCTCAGCGACGAAGGCCAGGACGTCATGGAGCGGCTGCGCCGGTCGATCCTCGAACTGGAAGCGACCGAAAGCGGCATTCTCGATCGCGCCAACGCGGCGGGCGCGGCCAACGAGGCGCGGGTGATCCCGCTGCTGATGATGCTGCTGGGGCTGGTCGGCCTGGCTCTCGGGCTGGGGCTGTGGCTGGTCGTGCGTACCGCCAACGCCGAAGCGGCAGCCGCCAATGCCGCCGCCTTGGGCGAAGCGCGCGACCGCGCCGACCTGTTGGCGCGCGAGCTCAACCACCGGGTCAAGAACCTGTTCGCGGTCGTCCTCGCCATCGTGCGGATGAGCGGACGCGATGCGCCCGAAGCCCGCCCGGTGATCGAGCGCATCGCCGCGCGAATCCACGCGCTGTTGAAGGCGCACGAAGTGACCACGGGGGCGCCCGACAAGGCCGTCGCCCAGCTTGGCCTGCTCATCGATACCGCGGTCGCGCCGTACCGTTCCGAGGCCAATGTGTTCCAGAGCGATGGCCCCGAAGTCGTCCTGACGTCGCGCGATGTCGTGCCGCTGGGGCTGGTGCTCCACGAACTTGTCACCAATACCGTCAAATACGGGGCGTGGGCCGCGCCGGGCGGCAAGCTTCGCGTCGCCTGGACGCTGGATGATGCCGTGCCGCAAAACCTTTCGCTCGTCTGGCGCGAAACCTGCGGCGGCCCTTGTCCGGGAAGCGATCATACCGGCTTCGGCACGCTGCTCATCCAAAGCTCGGCGCGGCAACTCGGCGGAACCGCCCGGCGCGTTTTCCACTCCGACGGGATCGAATTGCAGATAGACTTCCCCCTGCGCGCATAAGCGGCGCGGCCAAGCTGCCCCATCTGGGCCGGGAGCGTCAGCCTCCCCGACTTGCTTCGCCGCGCGCGGGCCGCGATAGCGCCACGATGACATTTCGTCCGATCGCCGTCGAAGAGCTCCTCGCCAGCGCCACGCTTGCCGCGGTGGCGACTACGGTGGCGCTGGGCGCGCACCTGGCGCTGCTCGCCCTGGCGCGGCGGATCGCCCGGCTCTCGCCAATGCACAGCGACGACGTGATCGTTGCGCACCTCGCCCAGCCGCTGCGCTGGACGATGGTGGCGGTGGCGCTGGCGATCGCGGCACCCGAGAACCGCTTGCTGGCGCGCGCCTGGGACCATAGCGGCAACCTCATCTTCCCCGCGCTGATCGGGTGGCTGGCGTTCGCGCTGGTCCAGGGGTTCGCCGACGGTCTCGATGCGCGCGCGCTCGCCAACCCGCAGACCGAGATTGCGCGCAGCCAGCGCACCCGCGTCCGCATCTTTGCGCGGATCGCGCATTTCGTGATCGTGTTCGTGGCTGCCGGGCTGGTCCTGTTCGCGATCCCCGGGGTGCGCACGATCGGCACGACGCTGCTCGCTTCGGCCGGATTGATCGGGCTGGCGTTTGGCGCAGCGGCGCAGCCCGCCTTGAAATCGCTGATCGCGGGGCTTCAGATCGCGCTGACCGAGCCGCTGCGGATCGACGACTATGTCGTGGTCGACGGCGAGGCGGGTCGGGTCGAGGATATCCGGCTGAGCTACATCGTGGTCCGCACCGGCGACGAACGCAGGGTCATCGTGCCGACCGCGCGGCTGCTTGATGCGACGTTCCAGAACTGGACCCGGACCGGCGGCGGGATCACCGGATCGGTGCTGCTGCCGATCCTGCCGGGCAACCCCATTCCGCCGATCCGCGCAGCGTACGAACGCGTCCTCGCCGACCAGCCCGACTGGGACCGGCGGACGTGCGCGCTGCAGGTCGCCGAAGCCCGGATCGATGTGATCGAGCTCAAACTGGTGATGACCGCCGAGGGTCCCGGAGAGCTCAACCGGCTGCGCCTCGCGGTGCGCGAGGCTATGCTCGAATGGCTCCGCACTCAGATGCCCGAAGCGCTCGACCACAGCGGCCACGGCGAGCACACCAAGACCAGCGAAAACGCCGTGCCGGCATAAGCCGGGCTGTGCGAGGTCAGGGCTTGCGCCCCCGCGTCGAGCTGACCATCCCCGGCGCCAGGAACCCGATCGGGGACACTTCCATCGCGCGCTTTTTGAGCTCGCCCTTCATCTGGGCGTATTCCTCCTCCATCTCCGCGGTCACCGTTGCGCGCGAATCGGCGAGCGCCTCGGCGAAGTCGGCAGCGTTGACGGTCTTGACCGCCTCGCCCTTGCGGCGGATCGCGGCGAGACCGGCACGGCGGGTCACGTCCTCGAGATCGGCGCCTGTGAACCGCTCGGTCTGCGCCGCCACGGCCTTGAGGTCGACGTCCTTGGCCAGCGGCATCTTGGCGGTGTGGATCTTGAGGATGGTCAGCCGGCCAGCCTCGGTCGGGGTGCCGACATAGACCAGTTCGTCGAACCGCCCGGGCCGCAGCAGCGCGGGATCGACCAGCGCGGGCCGATTGGTCGCACCGATCACGATCACCGACTGGAGCTCCTCCATCCCGTCCATTTCGGCCAGCAGGGTGTTGACCACGCGCGCGGTCGCTTGCGGTTCGCCCGCGCCCGAACCGCGCGCGGGGACAAGGCTGTCGATCTCGTCGATGAAGATCACGCACGGCGCAACCTGGCGCGCGCGGGCGAACAGCCGGCTGATCTGCTGCTCGCTCTCACCGTACCATTTGCTCAACAGATCGGACGATTTGATCGCGATGAAGTTGGCCTCGGCCTCCTTGGCCACCGCCTTGGCGAGCAGGGTCTTGCCCGTACCCGGGGGCCCATAGAGCAGGAACCCGCGCGCCGGACGGATACCGAGCCGGTGGAACGCTTCGGGATTGCGCAGCGGAAGTTCGACGCCTTCGCGCAGTTTCTCCTGCGCCTCGTCGAGCCCGCCGATATCGGACCAGCCGATCCGCGGAACCTCGACCATGACCTCGCGCATCGCACTGGGCTGGACGCGCTTGAGCGCCTCGACGAAATCCTCGCGCGTGACCGAAAGGTTGTCGAGCACCTCTGCGGGGATCGTCTGCGCTTCGAGGTCGAGCAGCGGCATGATCCGCCGCACCGTGTCGATCGCCGCCTCGCGCGCCAGCGCGGCCAAATCCGCCCCGACGAAGCCGTGCGTCGTGCGCGCCAGTTCGTCGAGGTCGACGCCATCGGCCAGCGGCATGCCACGGGTGTGGATGCCGAGGATTTCCCGCCGCGCGTTCTGGTCGGGCACGCCGATCACGATCTCGCGGTCGAACCGGCCCGGGCGGCGGAGGGCCTCGTCGATCGCATCGGGGCGGTTGGTCGCGGCGATGACCACGACGTTCGAGCGCGCGTGAAGCCCGTCCATCAATGTCAGCAACTGCGCGACGAGGCGCTTTTCTGCCTCGCCCTGAACCTGGCCGCGTTTGGGCGCGATCGAATCGATTTCGTCGATGAACACGATCGAGGGCGCAGCCTTGGAAGCTTCCTCGAACACCTCGCGCAGGCGCTTTTCGCTTTCACCATAGGCCGAGCCCATGATTTCAGGCCCGTTGATGACGAAGAAGCTGGCTTCGCTTTCGTTGGCGACCGCGCGCGCGAGCCGCGTCTTGCCCGTTCCCGGCGGTCCGTGGAGCAGAACCCCGCGCGGCGGATCGACACCCAGCCGCGTGAACAGTTCGGGATAACGCAGCGGCAGTTCGACCATTTCGCGCAACTGGCGGATGGTGTCGCCCATCCCCCCGACATCGTCGTAGTTGACGTCGGCGCGGCTGTCGGCGGTTTCCTCGAACTCCTCGCGCAGCTCTACTTCGGTGTTTTCATCGATGTGGACGATGCCCTTGGGCACGGTCGAGACCACGGTCAGGCGGATCTGGGTCAGCGCATAGGCCGGGGTGTTGAACATCCGCGCAACTTCGGGCGGCATGTCGCGGACCTGCTGCTGGCCGGTGGTGGCGACCAGATCGCCCGCCACGAACGGGCGCCCGAAGAAATTGCGCTTGAGCGCCTGCGCCGGACCCTGGAGCCGCATCTCGCGCTGCGCGGGGGCGAACACGACCCGGCTGGCGGGGCGAGTGACAGCCTTGCGCACGACCACATGATCGCCCGAACCGACCTCGGCATTGCCGCGCTGCAGCCCATCGAGGCGGATCACCGAGAGCCCCTCGTCCTCGGCATAGGCGAGTACCGCGCGCGCGACCGTTGTGCGCTTGCCCGCGATCTCGATGACATCGCCTTCGACGAGCCCGAGCGCAGCCATCGCCGCCTTGGCCAGCCGGGCAATGCCGTGGCCGCTTTCTTCCTGACGTGCCGCGGCGACCTGGAGGCGCACGCCGTCAGTGTCTTCCGCCTTGCTCACCGCCGCCGCTGCATCCGCCATGATCGTTTCCCGTTGCCGCGCGCAAAGGCGCTTTCGCCCGTGAAGGCGGTTCCGCCCGTTAAGGCCAGCCGGCAAGCTAGGAACTGGCGCGCTCGATTGCAAACCGGCGCGCCGGCAGGGCTACGCGGGCGCAGGACAAAAAAAGGCCCGGACGTTGCCGACCGGGCCTTATGAAGTTTTGGGAGAGGATGCCTGAAAGGCAGGATCGATATGTCGTCCGGACAAATATTGTGCAAGTGCGAAAAGATCATTTATGGATGCATATTTTGCAACCCAGGTCGATAAATGCCTAGGGACGGCGGAATTTCAGCATCATGCGATCGGTCTTGCCGCGGATCGCCGGATCGAAAACGTTCTTGTCATGGGTGTCTTCGCTGCGCCGCAATACGTCGCTCTCGGCTTCGAGGACGAATCCGGCCGCGGTCAGCGCCTGCTTGACCGTTTCCGGGTCGATCCGGTGAAACTTCTCTACGACCTCGCGCGGGTCGCCCGCTGGGCCGACATGGTCGACCACGATGATATGCCCGCCGGGGCGGACCGCAGCGAACCATCCGGCCAGCACTTCGGGCACTTCAAGCCGCGGATGCGCGTACTTGACCGAAGTGAAGTAGAGATCGTGGTACACCAGGTGGGTGAAGATCGTGTCCACGCTGCCGGGTGCCAGTTGCAGCGCCGCGCCGCCCGCAACCAGCGGCACCAGATTGGGGTGACGCGCGATGAGAGGCGCCCAGGCATCGGCCTTGTACCCCTCGACCTGGGTCATCGCATATACCCGCCCGCGCGGCCCGGTCATGCTGGCGAGCAGTTCGGAATAATATCCGCCGCCCGCCTGGTAGTCGGCAATGACGTCCCCCGCTTTGACCGCGGTGAAATCGAGCACCGCGGCGGGCATCCGCCCGGCATCGAGCGCGCGGTTGGCAGGGCTGCGCGCGGGGTCGGCAACCGCCGCGGCGGCAGTCATCGCCGGCGCGCGCGGCGCTGCCGCGACTTGGCCGGGCGCAGCATGGCGCGGCGCGGGCCGAGCCTGCACGAAGGGCACCGTCGCGGCGCTCAATGCAGCGCCGATCAGCAGCGCAGTCTTCAAGGCTTTGGTCTCTATCAGGCTCATGGCGGCTCTCCCCCGAGTGGTGTTGCACGCTTGTCGGACACTCGCCGCGCGACTGCAAGGCTTGCCCGCACCGCTGGCGGCTTTATGCAGCGCGGCAGGACCCGCCAGCGGAGCAGCGCGTGAACACTTCGATCAAGGCCGTGCTGTGGGATTTCGGCGGGGTCATCACATCCTCGCCGTTCGAGGCGTTCAACCGGCTCGAGGCGGCGCATGGGCTGCCCGCCGATTTCATCCGCAGGATCAATGCCGTCGATCCCGACGGCAACGCCTGGGCCCGGTTCGAACGCGCCGAGATGGACGCCGCGGCGTTCGACGAAGCGTTTGCTGCCGAGGCCCGGCACGCCGGTCATGAACTGCGCGGCGCCGACGTCCTCGCCTGCCTGTCGGGCAGCGTCCGCCCCGAGATGGTCGCCGCGCTCGATACGGTGAAGGCCGCGGGCTACCGTATCGCGTGCATCACCAACAATGTCCCCGCGGGCAAAGGCGCGGGGATGGCTGCCACCGGCGCCCGCTCGGACGATTACGCCGCGGCCTTCGCGCGGTTCGAGACGATCGTCGAAAGCAGCAAGGTCGGGGTGCGCAAGCCCGACCCGGCGATCTATCTGATGGCCTGCGCCGCGCTCGGCGTCGAACCCGCGCAATGCGTCTATCTCGATGACCTGGGGATCAACTGCAAGGCGGCGGCGACGCTCGGGATGGCGGCGATCAAGGTGACAGGCGGCGCGCAGGCGCTTAGGGATTTGTCGGCGATTCTCGGCCTCGATCTTGCGGAAAGTACGGCATGAACAAGCTTTATCCCGATGCCGCCGCCGCGCTCGCGGGCGTGCTCGAGGACGGCATGACGATCGCCTCGGGCGGGTTCGGGTTGTGCGGCCTCCCCGAACGCCTGCTCGACGCGATCCGCGACAGCGGGGTCACCGGGCTGACCTTTGCGAGCAACAACGCCGGCATCGATGGTGAGGGCATTGGCAAGCTGCTGCGCACCCGCCAGGTCAAAAAGATGATCGCGTCCTACGTCGGCGAGAACAAGGAATTCGAGCGCCAGTATCTTGCCGGCGAGCTTGAGGTCGAGTTCTGTCCGCAAGGCACGCTGGCCGAACGGATGCGCGCGGGGGGCGCGGGGATCCCCGGGTTCTACACCAAGACCGGCGTCGGCACCCTCGTTGCCGAGGGCAAGGAGGTCAAAAGCTTTCCCGATCGCGACGGCGTGGACGAGGACTACATCCTCGAGCGCGGGATCATGGCCGACCTCGCGGTGGTCAAGGCGTGGAAGGCCGACGTCACGGGCAACCTGGTGTTCCGCAAGACCGCGCGCAATTTCAACCTGCCCGCGGCCACTTGCGGCAAGGTCTGCGTGGTCGAGGTCGAAGAGATCGTTCCCGCCGGCAGCCTCGATCCCGACGGCATCCATTTGCCCGGGGTCTACGTCCAGCGGATGATCGTCGGCGCGCCATACGACAAGCGCATCGAGTTCCGCACTGTGCGCGAGCGTGCGGCGGCATGAGCAAGCGCGGCCGGATCGCGCTGGCGCTGGCGCTCACAGCTACGCTGGGCGGGTGCGTGGCCGCAGTCATCCCGGTGATCGCCGCGGGTGCGGGCGCGCGCGGCCAGCTCAAGCACAAGACGCCGGCGGTTCGGCGCGTGACGGTAACTACACCCGCGCCGCAAGTCGCCATTGCGCCCGTCCCCGCGCCAATACCGACGCCGGCACCGACACCAGCCGCTGTGCCGATCCCGGCACCGACACCAGCCGCCGTGCCGATCCCGGCACAAGCAGTGCCCGCGATGCCGTTATCGCCAACTTCGGCGGTCGCCCGTGCCGGCAGTGCGACAATGGGTCCGCCCGCACCTTCCCCCTATGAGCAGGCTGCGCCGGTCGCGCGCGAAGCGTATCGCGCCGTGGATGTCGAAGCCCGCCCGGTTCGAACCGCGACCAGCCCGCCGCCCGCATCCGTCGCCGCGGTGCGCGCGGTCGCCGTTGCGGCGCCGCCGCGGTCACCGGCGGTACGCACCGCAGTGCGAATAACTTCCGCGCCCCGGATTACGGCGGCTCCGGTTGAAACGTCGGCTCCGGCACCGTTACCGACAGCCGCAAGCCTCGCAGCCGCGCCTGTCCCGGCGCTCGAAGCCGCCGCGCCCCAGCCTGCGCGGATTCGCGGCGATTATGCCGATTTCGCGCGCTTTGCTGTGGCCCAGGCTCAGCCGATGAGCGGCGGCGCGGCGCGGACTTCGGTAGTCTACGATCCCGCCAGCTCGCTGACGGCGCCGAGCTTCTTAGCCTGCGATCAGCTCGCCCCGGCGGTCCTGATCGATCTCGACCCCGCGGGCGGTACGTTCTCACCCGCGCACGCCGGCGGGGCCGCACCCGGGCTCAGCGATGCGCTGGTCGCACTGCGCGGCGCGGGGCTGGTGGTGCTATGGGCGACCGACCTGCCGGTGACGCTTGCCCCCGAGGTCTATCGCAGTCTGCGCGCCAGCGGGCTCGACGCAGAGGGCACCGACCGCCTGCTCCTCAACCGCACCAACGATGAGCGCAAGGAACTGCGCAAGCGCGCCGCCGCGCGCGACTACTGCATCGTCGCGGTCGCGGGCGACACGCGCGGCGATTTCGCCGAGCTTTACGACTACTTGCGCGATCCGGCTGCCGCCGCCGCGCTCGAGCCGCGCTTCGGCGCAGGCTGGTTCCTGGTCCCGCCCGCGCTCGCCGCCAACTGAACCTGAGGATCCGAGATGCCCTGGACCCGCGATGAAATGGCCGCCCGCGCCGCCCGCGAACTGCGCGACGGTTATTATGTGAACCTTGGCATCGGCATCCCCACGCTGGTCGCCAATCACATCCCTGCGGGGGTCGAGGTCACCTTGCAATCGGAGAACGGCATGCTCGGGATCGGGCCGTTCCCGTACGATGACGAGGTCGACGCCGACCTCATCAACGCGGGCAAGCAGACCATCAGCGAACTGCCGCAGTCGGCCTATTTCGACAGCGCGGCAAGCTTTGCGATGATCCGCGGCGGGCACATCGACCTCACCGTGCTGGGCGCGATGGAAGTGGCCGAGAACGGCGACATCGCCAACTGGATGATCCCCGGCAAGATGATCAAGGGCATGGGCGGGGCGATGGACCTGGTCGCCGGGGTCAAAAAGATCATCGTCGTGATGGAACACACCAGCAAAGACGGCGCGCCCAAGTTCATCCCCCAATGCACGCTGCCGCTGACGGGCAAGGGCGTAGTCGACATGATCGTCACCGACTTGTGCGTGTTCCAGCGCCCCGACCATGCCAGCCCGTTCAAACTGATCGAACTCGCCCCGGAGGTCAGTGCCGACGACGTCGCGGCCAAGACGACGGCGCGCTATCAATCGTGAATTTGCCGATCTGGAAAGGCCCGACCGCATGAACAACGCCGTTTGCCGGATCACCGGCGCCGAGTTTCCGCTGTTCGCGTTCAGCCATTGCCGCGATGTGGTGGTGGCGGTGAGCAAAGCAGGCGGGTTCGGCGTGCTGGGCGCCACGCGGTTCAGCCCCGATCAGCTCGAGGAAGAGCTCGCCTGGATCGATGCCCATGTCGGCGGTGCTCCCTACGGCGTCGACGTGCTGGTGCCCGAAACGATCGACCCGCGCGTTTCCGGAATGCACGACAACGCCAGCCGAGTCGCCGCGGTCGATCCTGCGTACCAGGCATTTGCGGCGCAGGTCCTGGCGGCGAGCGGGATCGATTCGCCAAGCGAAGTGGCGCCGCTGCGCGAGCGGATGGGGATCACGCCGGAAAACGGCCTGGCGCTGATGGAGGTCGCGTTTCGTCACCCGATCAAGCTGATCGCCAACGCATTGGGGATCGCCCCGCCGCAGATGATCGCCGAGGGGAAGCGCCGCGGGATCGCGGTGGCGGCGCTGGTAGGGGCCAAGGAGCACGCGATCCGCCAGGCCGAGGCCGGGGTCGACATCATCGTCGCCCAGGGCGGCGAGGCGGGCGGACACTGCGGCGAGGTTTCGACGCTGGTGCTGATCCCCGAAGTGGTCCGCGCGCTGCGCCGCGCCGGCCATGACCTTCCCGTGCTCGCCGCTGGCGGGATCATGACCGGGGCACAGATGGCCGCGATGATGGTTGCCGGCGCGCAAGGGGCGTGGACCGGATCGGTCTGGCTCGCCACCCCCGAGGCGGAGACCAGCGAGGCGTTTCGCGCCGCGATGATCGCCGCGCGCAGCCGCGACACCGTCCGCTCGCGCAGTCGCACGGGCAAGCCCGCGCGCCAGCTTCGCTCGGCCTGGCACGCCGCATGGGACGGGGCGGACAGCCCCGGCGCGCTGCCGATGCCGCTTATGGGGCTGGTCTCCGAGCCCGCGTTCGCGCGGATTGAGCGCAGCGTGGCGGCGGGCAACGAGGACGCTCGGGGCTTGATCAGCTATTTCGTCGGGCAGGGCGTCGGGCTGGTCGAGCAGGAACGATCCGCCAAGGCAGTGGTTCAGGATTTCCGTGAAGAATTTGCCGAGGCGCTCTCGGCGATAACCGACATGCTCGGCGCGGATTGAACGCGGAAGCCATTCCGGCACCGCACAGCCCAGGTGCCCATAGACTGTGTTTCACGCGATACGTGACCGTTACCTCGATGTCCTGGCGTCGGTCTATCTCTACAACGAGCATCGCGGCTATACCTCGCTCGACCGCGTGCTCGAAGCGGTGCGCGCCCGCTGCCCGGACGAACACGCGTTCCTCGCCGAAGTCGTCAAGCACCGCGCCGACGAGCACAAGCACTACATGATGTTCAAGCGCTGGTTCGAACTGCACGGCCGGATGCCGCTCGCGGTCGATACCACGGTCGGGCACATCGACCGCTTTATCGAAAAGGTGTTCGGCTGCACGATCGACGAGCTCGACACCGCGGGTGTAGCCAGCGACGCCGGACAATTCGAAAAGCTGTGCCGGGTGATCATGCTGACTGAACAGCGCGGCTTCGCGCAGGTCGAAATCCTGCTGAAGAACCGCTTCGTCTCCGCCGACCCCGTGATGACCCGGATTTTCCGGATCATTCACAAGGACGAGCCCGACCACTTCCTGCCCTACGAGCGCTGGCTGGAACGTAACGGCAAGGCGACCGCGCACTGGCGTGAACGCGCGGCAGATTTCTGGATCCACAAATCGCTGATGCTCGCCAAGTTGCCCGCGATCTTCCTCGATCGCCGGACTCCGCGGCTGGCGCGCTGGCCCGACGAGGAAGCCGCCGGCTACGCCGCAGCGGCCTAGGTATTTCGCGCCGCCGCGCGCCGCGCTACGGCAGCGGGATGACTTACACCCTGATCACCGCCAACCGGAACTATTCGAGCTGGAGCCTGCGCGCGTGGCTGCTGATGAAGGCGCTCGGGATCGCGTTCGACGAGCGCATCGAACTCTTCTCTGAGCCCGATAATTACGCAGCATTCCGCGCATTTTCGCCGACCGGCCAGGTGCCGCTGCTGATCGACGGCGGGCGCACGGTGTGGGATTCGCTCGGGATCGTGCTGTATCTGGCCGAGCGCCACGCCGGGGTCTGGCCCACGGACGAGCCCGCCCGCGCCTTCGCCCAGTGTGCGGTAAGCGAGATGCACGGCGGCTTTTCCGCATTGCGCAACGATTGCACGATGAATGTCGGCGTGCGGATTGTGCCCCATGAACCCTCGCCCGCGCTGGCGCGCAACGTCGCGCGCATCCGCGAACTGTTCGAAGAAGGCCTCGGCAGATTCGGCGGACCGTGGCTGGCGGGCGCGCAGTTCACCGCGCTCGACGCGTTTTATGCCCCCGTGGCGTTCCGCATCCGCACCTATGGGCTCTATGTCGGGCATGGGCAGGCGTGGGTCGAGCAAGTCCTCGCCCACCCGGCGATGCGCGCGTGGGAACAGGCCGCGCTTGCCGAGACCTGGCGCGAGGCGAGCCACGAGGCCGAGCTTGCCGGCGCGGGAACGATCACCGCCGACTACCGCGCCTAGAGCAGCGCCTCGGCCGCATCGAGGGTTTCGGTGAAGCTGGCGACCAGCGCGCGGTACGGCGCGGGCGTGGTCATATCGAGGCCCGCGCGCTTGAGGATATCGACTGGGTAGTCCGATCCCCCGGCGCGCAAGACCGACAGATAGTTGTCCGCTGCCTTGACCCCGCGCCGCTGGATGTCGCGCGCGAAATACGTCCCCGCGGAAATCGAGGTAGCATACTGGTAGACATAAAAGTTGCGGTAGAAATGGCCGATATACGCCCATTCGATCGCATAGGCCGGGTCGATCGCCACCTTGGGTCCGTGATAGCGGTTGAGCAGGTCGAGATAGACCTCGTTGAAGCGCCGCCCGGAAAGTCCCTCGCCCGCTTCGGCCAGGTCGTGGGTCTTGAGCTCGAATTCGGCGAACATCGCCTGGCGAAAGAACGTGCCGCGGATGTTTTCCATTTTCTGGCCGAGGTAGAACAGCTTCTCCTGCTTGGTCTTGGCACGCGCGAGCATGTAATCGGCCAGAAGCACCTCGTTGCAGGTCGAGGCGATCTCGGCGGTGAAGGTCGGATAGCCCGACAGCTCGAACGGCTGCGCCTGCTTGGCCAGCAGGGTGTGCATCGCGTGGCCCCACTCGTGCGCATAAGTGCTCATGCCGTCGTAGCCGTCGGACAGGTTGAGCAGCAGGTACGGGTGCACGTCGTACGCCCCGCCGTTCATGTAGGCGCCCGAGGCCTTACCCGGGCGCGGGCGCGGATCCATCCACTTGCCCGCGGTCGCCTGCGCCAGCCGCGCGACATAATCACGCCCGAGCGGCGCAACCGCCTCCAGGGTGGTCGCGCGCATCTCGGCCAGCGTGAACGTCCGCCCGAGCGAGACCAGCGGCGGATAGATATCGTAATACGCCATGTCGGGCAGTCCGAGGATGCGCCGGCGCAGTTCGAAATAACGGTGAAGCTGAGGCAGCCCGGCGTTCGTTTCGGCGACCAGCGTGCGGTACACGGTTTCGGGAATGTTATCGCCCGAAAGCGCCGCGGCGACCGACGTCGGGTAATTGCGCGCCTTCATCCGGAACACGTCGCCGTCGAGCTTGGCCTTGTAAGTCGCACCCAGCGAATTGCGGAACTGGCCGTAGGCGCCCCAGAACGTGGCGAACACCTTCTTGCGATCCTCGCGGTTGGGCACGTCGCGCACGAGGGTATAGCCTTGATCGTCGAGCCGCTGGGTGTGCCCGTCGGACAACGTGACCGTGGGCCACGCGATATCCGAGGCGAGCCGCTGGTTGCGGATCGAAACCGGGTCGGACAGCGGCTTGCCCGCCCCCGCCAGCAGCAGTTCGCCCTTGGCATCGAGCGAATGTTCGGCGGTGCGGAACGTATCGCGCAGGCCGAACGCGAAGCGGCGCTGGAGCACCGCGCTCGCCGCGATCAGCGCCTCGACCTTAGGCAGGCCGAGCGCGAGCAGTTCGGGATCCTGCCACGAAGTCGCCTCGCCGAGCTTGCTGAACAGATCGCGCGCCAGCGACTGGCGTTCCTGCGCCTGCGCGTTGCGCAAATCCGAATCGCCGATGAGCGACGCATAGATATTTACCCGGCTGGCGGTCTTGGCGATGTCGCTGCTCTGGATCAGCGCCGCGGTGAGCGTCTCGGCGCTTTCACCGAGCCGGCCCTTGTATTGCGCGACCCCCGGGATCGCCGCCAGCGCGGCCACCCGCGCTGCGTCCCACGCGGCGAGCGAGGGGTAGAGATCGGTCAAGTCCCAGGCCGCCTCGCTTGCCGGCTCGCCGCCCGGGCCCGCACCCGGACTTTGCGCCCAGGCGGGTAGCGCGGCGGCCAGCGGGATCAGCGCACCCAGGGCAAGGGCGCGGCGGCGGTCGAGATCGAGCATGGCAAAATTCCCCAAAGTGTTGAGGGGGTTGTGCCAAGCCGGCGCGGCGCTGTGAAGCCCCTACGCCGCCTCGACCGCAGCTTTGAGTGCGCCGGCGAGGTCGGTCTTTTCCCACGGAAACGAATCGCCCTCGGCCTTGCGCCCGAAGTGGCCGTAAGCCGCGGTTTTGCGGTAGATCGGCTTGTTGAGCCCGAGGTGCGTGCGGATCGCGCGCGGGGTCAGCCCGCCGAGCGCGGGAAGCGCCATGATCGCGCGTTCGATCACGTCGTCGCCGACGGTCCCGGTGTCGTGGGTATCGACATAGAGCGACAGCGGCTTGGACACGCCGATGGCATAGGCGAGCTGGATCGTGCAGCGCGTTGCGAGCCCCGCGGCGACGATGTTCTTGGCCAGGTAGCGCGTGATGTACGCCGCCGAACGATCGACCTTGGTCGGGTCCTTGCCGCTGAACGCGCCGCCGCCGTGCGGAGCCGCGCCGCCATAGGTGTCGACGATGATCTTGCGTCCGGTCAGCCCGGCGTCGCCATCGGGTCCGCCGATCTCGAAGCTGCCGGTCGGGTTGATGTGGTATTCGGTTTCGCGCAGCAGCACGGGGGGCAGCGTCTCGGCGATCACCCGCTTCACATAGGCGTGGAGCTCGGCTTCCTTGTCGCCCTCGTCATAGCCCCTGGCGTGCTGGGTCGAAACGACGATCGCGGTCGCGGCCACCGGCAGGCTGCCCTCGTAGCGCAGCGTGACCTGGCTCTTGGCGTCGGGCTCGAGGAACGGCGCGGCGCCCGAGTGGCGATCGGCGGCCATCCGCTCAAGGATCTTGTGGCTGTAGTACAGCGTGGCGGGCATCAGATCGGGGGTCTCGTCGGTGGCATAGCCGAACATGATCCCCTGGTCGCCGGCGCCTTCGTCCTTGTTGCTGGTGGCATCGACGCCTTGCGCGATGTGGTCCGACTGGCCGTGGAGGCGGTTGATGAACTCGAACTTTTCCCAGTGGAAACCGTTCTGCTCGTAACCGATCTCGCGCACCGTCCGGCGCACCGCGGCCTCGATCTCGTCCTGCGCGCCCGGAGCCCACGCGCCGTCCTCGTACACACCCTTGCAGCGGATTTCCCCGGCCAGGACCACCAGTTGCGTCGTCGTCAGCGTTTCGCAGGCGATCCGCGCTTCGGGGTCCTTGGAAAGGAACAGATCGACGATCGCGTCGCTGATTTGGTCGGAGACTTTATCGGGGTGCCCTTCGGAAACGCTTTCCGAGGTGAAAAGATAATCGCTGCGCATGGCTTCTCGCTTCGAAATGGGGTTCGGCATATAAAGAATGCTTTATGTGACGCGCGCTCTAACCCCGCCGGCGGCGCAAGGCAATCTTGGAATGGAGCAACGCGGCGGCGATAAGAACTATCGCCCAGCCAAGCGGAAGGATGTTGCCGAGCCGCGCGAACAGCGTCGGCGGGTGCGCGGGCGGGACAAAACCCTCGATCCGCCCGGCCTGCAAGCGCGGGATCGTCTGGCGCACGACCCCGTCGGCATCGACGACCGCGCTGACCCCGGTGGTCGTTGCCCGCAACACCGGAAGGCCCTCCTCGATCGCGCGCAGCCGTGCCTGGGCAAGGTGCTGCGGCGGGCCCGAAGCACCGAACCAGCCGTCGTTGGAGGGGTTGAAGATGTAATCGGGCCGGTTCGCGCGGTCGACGACCTGGCCCGAAAAGATGATCTCGTAGCAGATCTGGATTCCGGCGCGGCCGTATCCACCTGCGGAGACCCGGCCGAAATCGAGCGTGCGCGGCCCCGGCCCCGGGAGGAAATCGAGCGCGCCCGCGACCAGCCGGGTCAGCCCGAGCGGCGCGAGCAGGCTCCGCAGCGGCAGGTATTCGCCGCCCGGCACCAGATGCGCCTTGGCGTAGCTGGCGCGGATCGCGGCGTCGTCGCCCAGCGCGGTGACGACGTTGCGCGCACCGACGACCCGATCGCCGTGCAGCACCAGATCGACCGCACCGGTCAGTAGCAGGCTGCCCTTGCCGATCACCCGCGCGATTCGCCCGCGGGCCAGCGCCGGGTCCGCGCCATAGGTGCTTTCGGCATAGAAATACCCCGGATATCCCCCGCGGAGCAGATCGGGGATGCCCGATTCGGGCCACAGCACCAGCCGCCGCGCGTGGGTCACTCCCGGCTCCGTAAGCGCCGCGGTGGTGACGAACTGGGCATCGTATTTGGCCGGATCGTCGAGGTCCTGCTGGCGGGTGTCGGGCTGGACCAGCGTGAAGGCGAGCGCGGTCGGCGCGTCGCGCGGACCGAAATCGGGGCCGATCATCCAGACCACTACCGCCGCCGCGCTCAGCCCGCCGACACGCAGTGCCTGCATCGCCGCCGTGCCCGAACGGGAGAGCGCGCGGGCCGCGATCCACCAGCCGCCGGCGAACACGATCACCAGTGCAGACAGCGCGTATGTCCCAAGCCACGGCAGCACGCTGGCCAGCCCCGGCCGCGCGAAACCGCCCAGCGCGACCACCCCGAGCGGGTTCCAGACATAACCGCTGAAGACCCAACTCCGCAGCCATTCGGCAATCGCCCACGATCCCGCGAAGGCGAGCACCAGCGGCCAGGTGATCCGCCCGGCGCGCCCGGCAATGAGCCAGGCGGCTAGCGCGGCGAGCAGCGGATACACGGCCAGGTACAGCGCCAGCCCGAACACCGCGACCCAGCCCATGGCCGCGGGCATCGCCGCCTGATACGTAAAAGCGGTCGCGATCCAGGTGTTGCCCACGCTGAAATGACCGACGCCGAAGAGCCACCCGAGCAGGGCCGCGCGCTTGGCGTTGTCCGCGCGCGCGATCAGGGCGAGCAGCGCAACCAGCGCCGCGAGCGTTACCGGCCACAGCGCGAGCGGCTGGAACCCCGTCGCCGCCAGCGCGCCGAGCACCAGGGCGGCAAGCCGCGGGCGGCGCAGCACGCGATTCGCGAGTGCGGGAATAGGGGCGGGAAGCGTGGCCATGCGGCGCGGCTTGTGGCGCGCGGGGCCGAACCGCGCAAGCGGTGCGAGCCGGACGCCGCCAACACCGCGCGGAACCGGCGCAGCGACGCCTCGTTGATCGCGCACCGCTCTCGCAAGGAAAACTCCGCCATGCCCGATCTCACGCTTCCCGCCCCGCTTGCCCACGCTCTTGGCCGCCGTTCTGCCGGCGAGAGGATGGCGGCGCGCGCCGGAATGGCGATTGCCGGGCTCGGCGCGCTCGCGCTGGGCGGGTTCGCGGCGTATGTCGTCCGGGAACGCGCGCAGGAGCAGCCCCGGCACGATGTCCTCGAAAGCGACGGCGCGTTCAGCCTGCGGCACTATTCGGGCGGGCTGACCGCGGAAACGCGCAGGATCGGCGCGCGCGACACGGCGATGCGATCGGCATTCGGCACGCTGGCGGGATACATCTTTGCCAAGCCAGGCGGCCGCGCGGCGCACGCGGATGACCGCAAGATCGCGATGACGGTGCCGGTAACCGCCGCGCCCGATGCCGAATTGGGGGGCACCGATGAGGGAGGCTCCGGTGCGGGCGGGGCCGAATGGATCGTGCGCTTCAATCTGCCCAGCAAGTGGACGAAATCGAACCTGCCGATCCCCGGCCCCGGGGTGACGATCGCCGAACGCCCGGCGCGCACGGTGGCCGTGGTGCAATTTGCCGGGAATGCCAAGGATGAGAACTTGGTCGCGCAAAACCGCGCAAAGCTGCTGGCGTGGATCGAGCGCCGCGGGTGGACGGCCACGAGCGAGCCCGAATTTGCCGGCTACAACGCCCCGATCATTCCCGGCCCGTTACGCCGCAACGAGCTGTGGATCGAGGTTTCCGGGATGCCGCGCGAAGCGGATCGCGCACCGTACCGATCGCCTGGCTTACGGATCGATGCCTAGCTGACGGTTTCAATATCGCCCTCGGCAGCGCGAGGCTTGCGCGCGCGGCGCGGCTTGACCGGCGCTTCGTCGCTATCCGCCACCACCGCGTCGGCGCGCACGGCGTCGCGCCCCGCCGATATCGCCGGCGGGAGAATGGCGGCATCGAATGTCGATTCGCCGTCGGCGCTGTCGTTCGCTTCGGCACGCGGGCGGCGGTCTTCGCGGCGCGGGCGCAAGCCGCGCGTCCCCCGGTTCTCGCGCACGAACGGGTTTTCAGCGGGCTCGAACGTCGGTTCTTCACTTGCCGCAGCGGGCGCGGAATCGCTTTCGGCGCCTTCGGACGGATCGGGCGCATAGCGATCCTGCCGCGGGCTGCGCCCCTGGCTTTCGCCGGCATAGCCGTTCTGAGTGCCCGAACGATCGCGATCCTCGCGCGCGCCGTCATCCCTCTGGCGATCTTCACGGGGCCGATCCTCACGGGGCCGATCCTGCGCGGCACGATCCTGGTTGGGCCGATCTTCGCGGGGCCGGTCGTCGCGGGGCCGGTCATCGCGTGGCCGGTCGTCGCGCGGTCTTTCATCGCGGCGGGCGTAGGACGGCGGCGGCTGATCGAAGGTCGGGAAATCGGGATCGACGTAATCGGCTTCCTCGTTTTCCGAACCATCGTCCTGCCAGCCGGCTTCGCGCGGGCGGCGTTGTTCTTCCTGGCGCAGGCGGGTGTCGGCGATCACGCGGAAATAATGGTCGGCGAACTGGAGGTAGTACTCGGCCGTCACGCGGTCGCCGTTGAGGTGCGCGTCCTGTGCCAGCTTCTTGTACTTTTCCAGCATCTGCGGCGCGTTGCCGCGGGCACGGCTGTCGATCCGGTTGAGCGGCTGTCCGCCACCTTGACCGCCGCCACCGCTGCTGCCCTGGGGGCGGCTGCCGTTGTTGTTGTTGGTGCCCCGGCCGCGCCGGCGGTTGTTGTTGTTACCGCGATTGTTATTCAAGGGTGACCGTTCCTTAACCCTGGCCGCCGCGTTTACACCCGGTCGGCATGTCGCATGACGCCCCAAATCGATGAGGCCCACAGTTCACCCCACCGGTCCGCCGCCCGGTCAAAGGCTGTGCGAGACTTCATTTGCGGTCCGCAATCGGCAAGTGCCGGTTACTGCTGGCAAATGTTGGAGCTTGGCCGGCAGGAGGGGAAGCATCCATCCATCCGCTGGCCAAGCGCGGTTTACCGGGAGCGAGGCCGGTTGCCAAGCGAATTCTCCAGAACGAGCGCGCGCGGTCGTCCGCCAAGGTCGCGGTGCAGGCTGGCGGCGAACCCGCAGGCCAGCGCCAGGTGCGTGACGGCATCGCCCTGCGCCGCGCCGATCTCGATCACCGCGGTCCCGCCGGGGGCAAGCAGCCCGGCAAGCTGCGGGATCAGCACGCGGTAGTCGTCGAGCCCGTCGGCGCCCGCGAACAGCGCGCCCGCAGGCTCGTGCGCGCGCACTGACGGGAAGAGCGCCGCGCCGCTTTCGACATAAGGCGGGTTGGCGAGGACCAGATCGAACCGCCCGAGATCGGCGGCCCAGCCGGGGGCGTGCCAATCGCGGCAGAGCATCCGCGCGCGCGCGCTTAACCCCAGCCGCGCCGCGTTGGCCGCTGCCACCGCCAGCGCACCCAGCGACCGGTCGATGCCGACGCCCGCGGCGCCGGTTTCGTTCAGCACCGCGAGCAGCAGCGCGCCCGAACCCGTGCCGCAATCGAGCACCCGCGCGGGCGCCGGGCAGGCGCGGAGTGCCGCCTCCACGACCACTTCGCTGTCGCCGCGCGGGATCAGGACAGCGCCGTTGACGATGAGTTCGAGCCCGCGGAACTCCTGCCGGCCGAGGATGTAGGCGACGGGTTCGTGGCTGGCACGCCGCGCGACCAACGCCGCGAACGATGGCGGCACCGCGTCGCCGGCGCGGCGCAGGATCAGCTCCGAACGCGACGCCCCAAGCGCCTCGGCCATCAGCAGTTCGGCATCGAGCCGCGCGGTGTCGCTGGTCGCGGCAAGCGACGCCGCCGCCTCGCGCAGCGCCTGCGCGACGGTCGTCACCCCTTATGCATCCATCGCCGCCAGCCGCTTGGCCTGGTCCTCCGCGATCAGCGCGTCGACCAGTTCGCCCAGCCCGGTGCCTTCGAGGATTTCGGGCAAGCGGTGGAGCGTCAGCCCGATGCGGTGGTCGGTCACGCGGCCCTGCGGGAAGTTGTAGGTGCGGATGCGTTCGGAGCGGTCGCCCGAGCCGACCATCGCTTTGCGCGCCTCGGCCTCACGCCGTGGCTCTCGGCGCGCTTCAGGTCGTAAAGCCGCGTGCGCAGCACCTGCATCGCCTTGGCGCGGTTCTTGTGCTGGCTGCGCTGGTCTTGCTGGATCACGACGAGCCCGGTGGGCAGATGGGTGATGCGGATCGCCGAATCGGTGGTGTTGACATGCTGCCCGCCCGCACCCGACGAACGGTAAATATCGACCTTGAGGTCCCTTTCTTCGATGCTCACGTCGACCTCGTCGGGCTCGGGCAGCACCGCCACCGTCGCCGCCGAGGTGTGGATGCGCCCCCCACTCTCGGTCACCGGCACGCGCTGGACGCGGTGGACCCCGCTTTCGAACTTCATCCGCGCGAACACGCCCGTGCCCGCAACGTTGGCGACGAGTTCCTTGAAACCGCCAAGTTCGTTGGCGCTGACCGAGATGACCTCGACCTTCCAGCCCTGTTCGGCGGCAAATTTCTCGTACATCCGGTAGAGATCGGCGGCAAACAGCGCGGCCTCGTCGCCCCCGGTGCCGGCGCGGATCTCGAGCATCGCGGGGCGGGCATCGGCCGAGTCGCGCGGGAGCATGGCGATGGCGAGCGCGGCTTCGGCCTGCGGGAGTTCCTCGCCGATCCGCGCGATTTCCTCCGCGGCCATCGCGCGCATCTCGGGGTCGGCGGCCATGTCCGCCAAACTGGCCAGCTCCCCGCGCATCGCGGTGACCGATGCCGCCGCGCGCGCGACCGGCTCGAGCTCGGCATAATCGCGCGACGCGGTGACGAATTCGGGACCTTCGAGCGTCCCCGACCCCAGCCGCGCCTCGAGCTCGGTGAACCGATTGGCGATCTGGCGCAGGCGTTCGTCGGAGAGGGTCATGTGCTTTCCTCCCGTCCGTCACCCTGAACTTGTTTCAGGGTCCATCGTGCGGCAGGCGCTGCCGTATGAGCCAAGAGCGCAACCCCTGCGTGTATATCCTCGCGAGCCAGCCGCACGGCACGCTCTACATAGGCGTGACATCGAACCTTGCGGGCAGGCTGTACCAGCACCGCGAGGGAGCGACGCCCGGCTTCACCAAGCGCCACGCCGTCAACCGGCTCGTGTGGTTCGAAGTACACGCCGAGATGCCCGCCGCAATCGCGCGCGAAAAGCAGCTCAAACGCTGGCACCGCCAGTGGAAAATCAATCTCATCGAGGCCGGGAACCCGCAGTGGAGCGACCTGGCGGTGGGGTTGGACTTTCCGCCGCTTGCTCCGCGCCCGCCGAGGGATGGACCCTGAAACGAGTTCAGGGTGACGGTAGGCTGGACAGGTCATCCGCAGATCACGTCGGTGATCGACCGGACGATGCCTTCAAGTTTCGACGGCTGCGATGACTTGACCGACAAAAGTGGCAAGCCATTGTGGAGTTCTGCGACGACGATCACCGGGGCCTTGAGCTTGACTGCCTTGTCGAACCGCTTGCGATGCGAACCCGAAGAAATGATGTCCGCGTCGATCCCGGCCCCGCGGATTGAAGAAAGCGTTTTTCCCGCAATCTGCAGTGCTCCATCGTCCTCGACCACCACGATCACCGACGGAGGCGCTTCGCCTACCTCCCCCACCAACATCGCCAGCCGCTCGATCCCCGCCGCCCAGCCGACCGCGGGCGTATGCGGGCCGCCCAACGTCTCGATCAGGCCGTCGTAGCGCCCGCCTCCCAGCACCGTGCCTTGTGCGCCCAATCGGTCGGTGACGAATTCGAACGCGGTGTGGCGGTAGTAGTCGAGGCCGCGGACGAGGGCTTGGTTGCGTGTGTATGCCACGCCCGCTGCGTCGAGGCCCGACTTTGCCGCGCCGAAAAAGTCCTGCGCGGCGCTGCTCAGATAGTCGTCGATCTTGGGCGCATCGCTCACGAACGCGCGGTCGCGGGGGTCCTTGCTGTCGAGGATGCGCAGCGGGTTCTTCGTC
>JANXSP010000052.1 GCA_025356575.1 Novosphingobium sp. | reverse complement strand
CGTCGGTGAAATAGACGGAGACCAGCGGAGTTTGGCTCGGCGATTGCCGCGCGGCATGGCTCCGTTTAGGCGCGCGGGATGAACATCGCCATCCTTTCGCGCAACGCAGAAATCCACTCCACCGCGCGGCTGGCCGACGCTGCGCGCGCACGCGGGCACCACGTCGATATCCTTAACCCGCTGGCGGTCACGCTCGAGTTCGGCGACGTCCCGCGGGTGCACTACCGCGGGTTGCAGCTGCCGGCCTACGATGTGGTGGTGCCCCGGATCGGCGCGTCGATCAGCCTTTACGGCCTGGCGGTGCTACGCCAGTTCGAGCTGCTGGGCACGAAGACGCTCAATGCCAGCGCGGCAATTGCGCGGGCGCAGGACAAGCTGCTCAGCACCCAGTGCCTCGCCCAGCATCATATCCCCATGCCCGCCACCGCGTTCGCGCACGATGCCGGGGAAAGCGACCATCTCCTGCGGCTGGTCGGCGGCGCTCCGGCGATCGTGAAGCTGGTCGAGGGCACGCAGGGCGTCGGCGTGGTGCTGGGCGAAACCGAGAAGTCGCTGCGCTCGATGATTGAGGCGTTCCGCGGGGCGCGCGTGGACATCCTGGTCCAGCAATTCATCGAGGAGGCCGGCGCCAAGGACCTGCGCGCGTTCGTGATCCGCGGCGAAGTGATCGCGGCGATGGAGCGTAGCGGGGCCGCGGGCGATTTCCGCTCGAACCTCCACCGCGGCGGATCGGCGCAGGCGATAACGCTCACTGCTGACGAACAGGCGCTCGCGCTGCAGGCGGCGAGCGTGATCGGGCTCGATGTCGCCGGGGTCGACATGCTGCGTTCGAAGCGCGGCGCGCTGGTGATCGAGGTCAACGCCTCGCCCGGGCTCGAGGGGATCGAGGCGGTGAGCGGGGTGGACGTCGCTGGCGCGATGATCGCGGCGGCCGAGACGCTGGCCTAGAGCACCTCGTCCTCATCAAGCAGCGCGTCGTTCATCAGCGAGTGCGAGATCGCCGCGATTGCCTCGTCGGCGCTGTCGTACTGCTCGACCTCGGCGATGTGGAGCAACGCATCGCCCTGGTTGACCACGGGCAGGTTGGCGTGGCCGATCACGATCCCGTCGCTCGGCGAAATCAGCGGCAGCGACTTTTCGCCGAGCACGTCGCCAACCGTGCCGAGCCGCTCGCCCGCCTTTACTTGCGCGCCCGACACGCGGTGCAGCCGCGCGACCCCGCCCATCGGCGCGCGTAACCAGAAGCTGCGCTTGGCCCGTGCCGATACCGCTGGCGTGCCGGGGATGTCGGTATCGGCGATCATCCCCAGTTTGGCGAGGACTCGCATCACCCCGGCCAAGCCCACGCGGACCGAGAATTCATCGATCCGCGAGGCTTCGCCGGCCTCGAGCAGGAGCATGTCGACGCCCTTGCTGCGGGCATACTCGCGCATCGATCCGTCGCGCAGCTCGGCCTCGATCACGACCGGTGCGCCGAACGCCAGCGCGAGCTCAAGCAGGTGGGCGTCGCCCCCGGCAATGCGGATCTGGGGCAGGTTGTAGCGATCGGCTGCGGCGGAGTGGATATCGATGCCCAGCGAACAGCGCGCGATGATGTCGCGGCTGAAGCGATTGGCGAGCTGCGCCGCAAGGCTGCCTTTGCTGGTGCCGGGGAAACTGCGGTTGAGGTCACGGCGATCGGGCAGGTAGCGGTCGTGGTTGAGGAAGCCGAGGATGTTGACCACCGGGATGAGCAACACGGTTCCGGAAATCGCGCGCGCGGTCAGTTTTTTGCGCAACCGGCGGATGATCTCGGTGCCGATGATCTCGTCGCCGTGGATCGCGGCCGAAACGAATACCGTGGGGCCATCGTTGGCGCCGTGAACGACCCGCACCGGAACCGCGACCGGGGTCCCCGTCGACATCCGGCTGATCGGCAGGCGGACGAGCAACTCGTGGCCGGGCGCGATCGTTTCGCCGGCAAACGCGAACGGTGCGCGCTGTGGGGGGGCAGGGGCATGATCCATTCGTGGTGCGCTCCGCACACGGGTTTTGACGCGGCAATCTATGTGCGATATGCTCCATCTCGACAACTATCTGCAGCGCCGGCTCGCTCCCGGCGCTACCCGCGCGGACAGGCTCCGGCGCGGCGTTGACAGGCGCGGCGAATCGCCCTAAGCGCGCCACTCACTCGATAATCGCGGGTCCATCCGGCAGGCCGTTGCAGCAATGCAGGCCAACCGGATTTTTTGCCGTGTTACCAAGTGTCTGGCGTTGAGATGGGCGCTCGCCGCGGGTTTTCGACCCCGCCCGGGACCTGTGGAGCATGGAGAAGTAAGTGGCTCGTATTGCCGGGGTGAATATCCCCACCAACAAGCGCGTGGTTATTGCGCTTACCTACATTCACGGCATCGGCCCGGCGAAAGCCCGGCAGATCACCACCAAGCTGGGCATCGAAGAAGCCCGCCGGGTGCAGGACCTGACCGATCAGGAAGTTCTCCACATTCGTGAGGCGATCGACGCCGATCACACCGTGGAAGGCGATCTTCGCCGCGAAACCGCGATGAACATCAAGCGCCTGATGGACCTGGCCTGCTACCGCGGGCTGCGGCATCGCAAGGGCTTGCCGGTTCGCGGCCAGCGCACCCACACCAATGCCCGCACCCGCAAGGGCAAGGCCAAGCCGATCGCCGGCAAGAAGAAGTAGCTGCCGACTGGGGAGCGGCTTGCTGCTGCTTCTCTGCAACGAGCGGTTTCTTGGATTTCAGGATTAGGATCTAGACCATGGCACGCGAACCACAGCGCATTAAGCGCCGCGAGCGGAAGAACATCACGAGCGGCGTCGCGCACGTAAACGCCAGCTTCAACAACACGATGATCACGATTACCGACGCGCAGGGCAATGCCATCAGCTGGTCTTCGGCCGGCACGATGGGGTTCAAGGGCAGCCGCAAGTCGACACCGTATGCCGCGCAGGTCGCGGCCGACGACGCCGGCAAGAAGGCAGCCGAGCACGGCGTCCGCACGCTCGAGGTCGAGGTCAAGGGACCCGGCTCGGGCCGCGAAAGCGCGCTGCGTGCATTGCAGGCGGTCGGCTTCACGATCACCTCGATCCGCGACGTTACGCCGATCCCGCACAACGGGGTCCGGCCTTCGAAGCGCCGCCGCGTCTGATCGATCCTTTCGGCGGGGCGTCCTGTCCCGCCGCGATTTTCGGATCGGCCGCGGCTCTTGCGAGCACCGGTCGTTCCCGCCCGAATAACCCTAGGGGAAGTCCATGACTGTCAACATCAAGAACTGGCAGGAACTCAAGAAGCCGAACAACCTCGAGGTGCGTTCGGGCAACGATGCGCGCCGCAAGGCGACCTTCGTGGCCGAGCCGCTCGAGCGCGGGTTCGGCCTCACGCTCGGCAATTCACTGCGCCGCGTGCTGCTATCCTCGCTTCAGGGCGCGGCGATCACCTCGATCAAGATCGAGAACGTGCTGCACGAGTTTTCGAGCCTGGCCGGTGTGCGCGAAGATGTCACCGACATCGTCCTCAACATCAAGCAGATCGCGCTCAAGATGACCGGCGAGGGCCCCAAACGGCTCCAGCTGTCGGCGACGGGTCCGGCCGAGATCAAGGCTGGCGACATCGTCGTTTCGGGCGACATCGAGGTCATGAACAAGGACCTCGTGATCTGCCACCTGGACGAAGGCGCGACGCTCAACATGGAGCTGACTGCCGAGACCGGGAAGGGCTATGTCCCCGCGGTTTCCAACCGTCCGATCGACGCGCCGATCGGGCTGATCCCGGTCGATTCGCTGTATTCGCCGGTTCGTCAGGTCAGCTACAAGGTCGATAACGCCCGCATCGGGCAGGAGCTCGATTTCGACAAGCTCAACCTGACGGTCGAGACCGACGGCACGATCACTCCCGAGGACGCGGTGGCCTATGCCGCGCGCATCCTCCAGGACCAGCTCGCGCTGTTCGTCCACTTCGACGATGCGATGCCCAGCGGCGGTTCGCCAATGATCGGCATGGCCGCGGCGCCGACCGACGAAGGCGATACCAACCAGCTCAACCGTTACCTGCTCAAGAAGGTCGACGAGTTGGAACTGTCGGTGCGTTCGGCCAACTGCCTCAAGAACGACAACATCATCTACATCGGTGATCTGGTCCAGAAGACCGAAGCCGAGATGCTGCGCACGCCGAACTTCGGCCGCAAGTCGCTCAACGAGATCAAGGAAGTCCTCAGCTCGATGGGCCTGCGCCTGGGCATGGACATCCCCGGCTGGCCGCCCGAGAACATCGAGGAAATGGCCAAGAAGCTCGAGCAGGAACTGCTCGGATAATACGGTTTCCCTCTCCTGGCGGGAGGGGGAAGGGCGCCACTTTCGGCGCCAGGCTCCGGATACCTGATACGGTCCGGAAACGAATGGAGTAGAAAAAATGCGTCATAAAATGGGCGGCCGCAAGCTGCAGCGCAAATCGTCGCACCGCATTGCGCTGTTGCGCAACATGTCGGCCGCGCTGATCAAGCACGAGCAAATCAAGACCACCACGCCCAAGGCGCGCGAACTGCGCCCTTACCTTGAAAAGCTCATCACGCTGGCCAAGCACGGCGGTCTTTCGAATCGCCGCCTGGCGCACGCGCGCCTGCTCGACGAAGCGCAGCTCGACAAATTGTTCACCGTTCTGGCCAAGCGCTACGAAGGCCGCAGCGGCGGATACACGCGGATCATCAAGGCCGGCTACCGCGCCTCGGATGCCGCGCCGATTGCGATCATCGAACTGGTCGATCGCGATGTCGCGGCCAAGGGTCAGGATTCGGGCCCGGTCCAGACCGAGGACGACTTCGCCGAGGCGTGAGTCGTCGCGCATGCATTCCAAGTGGGTGCAATGCCACGAAATTAAGTGGAGCGGGTGCGGCCGAAGGGCTGCTCCCGCTCTTTCACATAGCGGCCGAAACGCGCCATTCGTTCATAAAAGGCGTCACTAACCTTAACGCTGTCTGTCGGCATAGTTCAGTCTTGCGATAGCCGGACTGTTCTAATCCCGTTTCCAGGCCGGAAGCTTTCTCGCCGGCGGAAACGAAGGATACGATGCCATGAAGACCTTGACCAAAGCCCTCGTCGGCACTGTCGCGGCAGGCGCGATGGCGTTGTCTGCAGCCTCCCCGGCCTCGGCCCGCGACCGTTACGGTAACGGCGGGATCGACATTGGCGACGTGATTGCCGGTGCCGTCATCATCGGCGGGATCGCCGCGGTCGCCGGATCTATCGGCAACAACCACGGCTACGGCTCGACGTACGGTTCGCCCTACGATTACCGCGGCGGCACCTATAACAATGGCAGCTACGGCTCGAACTACGGCAACCGTTATGACGACAACCGCGGCAACCCGCGCGATGCGATCGAACGCTGCGTGCAAGCTGCGCAAAGCAACGCCGCCCGTGCTTACAGCCGCGCCGATGTGACCCAGATTACCGGGGTTGATCGTTTGGGCCGCGGATACCAGGTGCGCGGTAACATCTCCGTCGATGGCGGCAACGGCTACAACAATAATCGTGGCTGGGGCGGAAACTACGGCGGAAACTACGGCGGCAACTATAACAATGGCTACGCCGGCGGTTACGGCAACAACTGGAACAACAACAATCGCAACAGCGACAGCGGTTCTTTCCGGTGCAAGGTCGAATATGGCCAGGTTGTCGATCTCGACTACAGCGGCGTGCGCGGTCTCTGAGCACCGGCCCGAGTGGTGAGGGCGGTTCAGGCTGATGAAAGCCTGGGCCGCCTAGCCATTGCTCCCTATCACATGCATCTGCCGCGCGGACCGATCGGGGTCTGCGCGGCATTCGCGTAGTCCAAGGATCCGCCGATGATCATCCGTTCGTTTGGTGCCGCAACCTTCGCGCTGGCAGCTTCGTTGGCGATGGCGGCAACCCCCGCTCTTGCGGCGGAGCACGATTCTTCGACACACAGCCACGCTCCCGGCATCGTCCTGGCGCACGATAGTTGGGGCCGCGGCGGTTGGGGCGGCGGCGGCTGGGGCGGCGGCGGCTGGGGTGGCGGCGGCGGCTGGGGCCGGCATGACCATGATATCGACGCTGGCGATGTTCTCACCGGAATCCTGATCCTCGGCGGGATCGCCGCAATCGCGAGCGCGGCGAGCAATTCGAACCATGCCCGGCGCGCGCCCCAATACCGGGTTCCCGGTCAAACCGGCGAGACCTGGCGGGACGATAGCTGGCGCAATGGCGACCGGCGCCCATCCTACGACGGCGCAGGTTATGGAAGTGCTCCTGGTTCGCAGTCCGGGACTTACGGCCAGTCGCGCGGCTATGATGCCAGCGCGATGAACCGTGCGGTGGATAGCTGCGTCGGCGCGATCGAACGCGACCATCAGGTGGAAGCCGTCGACACCGTGAACCGCGATGCCGGCGGGTACGCGGTGCGCGGCACGATCCGCGGAGGGCAAGGGTTCGTCTGCAGTATCGGCAGCGATGGGCAGGTCCGCTCCGCCACGGCCGGCTGAACCGCCTGTTCCATGCCGTGCGACCGGAACGGCCCGCGCGCATGGTCTTGCGCGCGGGCCGCTTCGTGTCCATCTACGCGGCATGCAAAGTGAAAACCCCCTGGTCGCCGATGTCGTCAAGCTGCTGAACAGCGCCGCGGGCACGTTTGCCGGAATGGGACGCGAAGCGCGCGACAGCGCGCGTGAGCGTATCAAGGAAGCAATCGGCGGCGCCGATTTCGTTACCCGCGAAGAGTTCGACGCGGTCAAGGACATGGCTGCCAAGGCGCGCGAAGAAGCGGAGGCGCTCAAGTCCCGCCTCGCCGCGCTCGAAGTGAAGCTTTCCGGCCAAAGCTGATTGTCCAGCATTCTCGGGAACCGTGAGCGATTAGAAGACGTTACGGCGTCATCTCCACCGCGAGGCTCCCGCCGATGTCGTTTACCCAGCTTAATCCCACAATTCCGGTGCACGTTTTGGGCAAAGGCGATGGCTATGCGATCGGGATGATCGATTATGGCCAGGAGCATAACCTGATCTGGGTCACCGCGATCGATTCCACCGGGGAACTGTGGTGCGCGCCCAATCACAAGGTCCGCCTCGGCAAAAACTGGACGATGGGCCGCGCCGAGAGCCCGGCGATAACCCAGGACAAGGCCGAAGAAAAAGCGGCACTTACTCCGGGTGACGTCTGCTCGGATTGCGCCGACGCGCTCGCGGCCGCGGGCGATGCGGGCTGACCACGATATGTTCTGATTATGCGGAATTTTTTGGGGAACGAAGCGCGCCGTTACAACATTTCCTTGGCGAGATCATCTCAAGGAGCCCGCAATGCCCAAGACCCCCGCTGCCAAGTCCGCTAAGCTCCCCAGGCCTTCAGGCGCGCCGCGCCCGATCGAAAATCTTGGGAATGCCGGCGAGACGCATCAGCAAGTCGATATGAAAGCCGCGGCAAACGGTGATGCAGTTGCCATGATTTCGGGTCCGCGCGGTCTTGCCGGCGAAGCGCCTCAGCAGGGCGGACATCTGACCACCAACCACGGCGTGCGGATTTCGGACAACCAGAACAGCCTCAAGGCCGGCGCGCGCGGGCCCAGCTTGCTCGAGGACTTTGTCCTACGCGAAAAAATCTTCCACTTCGACCACGAACGCATTCCCGAGCGGATCGTCCACGCGCGCGGAACAGGCGCGCACGGCGTGTTTGAATGCACCGCTCCGATCCCCGAACTGACCAAGGCCGGCGTCCTTGGCACCAAGGGCAAGCAGACCGAGGTGTTCGTTCGTTTCTCAACGGTCGCGGGCGGCGCTGGATCGGTCGATACCCCGCGCGATGTCCGCGGCTTTGCGGTTAAATTCTATACCGATGAAGGCAATTGGGACCTGGTCGGCAACAACATTCCGGTGTTTTTCATCCAGGACGCCATCAAGTTTCCCGACCTCATCCACAGCGTGAAGATGGAGGCCGACAAGGGCTATCCGCAGGCCGCCAGCGCGCACGACACGTTCTGGGATTTCATCGGGCTGATGCCCGAATCGATGCACATGATCATGTGGGCGATGTCCGACCGCACGCTGCCGCGAAGCCTGCGGATGATGGAGGGCTTCGGCGTCCACACTTTTCGCCTGGTCAACGCCGCGGGCAAGGACAGCTTCGTCAAGTTCCACTGGAAGCCCGCGCTCGGCCTCCAGTCGACCTGCTGGGACGAGGCGGTCAAGATCGCCGGCGCCGATCCCGACTTCCACCGCCGCGATCTGTACGAAGCCATCGAGCGCGGTGACTTCCCTGCGTGGGACCTCGGCGTTCAGGTGTTCGACGAGGCGTTTGCGGCCAAGCAGCCGTTCGACGTCCTCGATGCTACCAAGCTGATCCCTGAAGAACTGGTCCCCGTCCGCATCGTCGGCCGGATGACGCTCAACCGCAACGTCGACAACTTTTTTGCCGAGACCGAGCAGTCGGCGTTCTTGCCCACAAATATCGTTCCGGGCATCGACTTCAGCAACGATCCGCTGCTCCAGGGGCGACTGTTCAGTTATCTCGATACGCAGAAGTCGCGGCTCGGCACGACCAACTTCCACCAGATCCCTATCAATGCACCGCGCTGCCCGTTCGCCAACATGAACCGCGACGGGCTGATGCAGACGATGATCCCCACGGGCCGTGCAAATTACGAACCCAACAGCCTGTCCGAAGCGGGCGAAGATGGCGGACCGCGCGAGTGCCCCGAAACCGGCTTCGTCACCTTTCCTGCCAACGACGAGCGCAACGACGGAAACGAGAAGCTTCGCATCCGTCCCGAACTGTTTGCCGACCATTACAGCCAGGCGCGGATGTTCTACCTTTCGCAGGCGCCGATCGAACAAGCGCACATCGCAAGTGCGATCGTGTTCGAGCTGTCGAAGGTCGCGCTGGTCCATGTTCGCGAGCGGATCCTCGCGCGGCTCCAGAACATCGATGCCGATCTCGCGCAACGGGTAGCGAACGGTCTGGCGATGCCGCTTCCGGCCAAGGCACCGGCGGCGCGTGAACCGGTCGACATGGCGACCTCCGATGTGCTCTCGATCGTCAAGCATGGCCAGCCTCCCATGCGGGGCCGCAAGGTCGCGATCCTGTTCGACGAGGGCAGCGACCTGGCGGCGCTGACCAGGCTCAAGGACGGAGTGGAAAAGGCCGGCGGCAGCGTCCTCATGATCGCGCCAAAGGTCGGCCCGCTTAAACTGAAGGGTGGGACGCTCGCCGCCGATGGCCAGCTTGCCGGATCGCCGTCGGTGCTGTTCGACGCGATTGCCTGCGCGATCATGCCCGATGCCGCCAAGAAGCTGGCGAACGACGGCGCTGCGTTGCAGTGGTTTATGGACGCCTATGGTCACTGCAAGACCATTGGCTATTGCCCCGCCACCAAGGAGTTCATCCTCGATAAGCTCCACATCGTAGCCGATGCGGGGGTCGTCCCGAACGAGCAGTTCCTCGGTATTGCCCCCGCACGCCACTGGGACCGCGAACCAAAGGTGCGGATGCTCGCGTAAGGTTCTGCTGATCGCCGAAACACGCTAGGGGGCGGGCATGCAGTTGTCCGCCCCCGCTGTCGTATGCGCGCTGCGCGCCCACGGCGAGACGGCGGGGATAGTGCGGCTGATGACCCGCGAAGCCGGGCTGGTAGCGGCCTATGTAGCCGGCGCGCGCGGGCGGCAGCTGCGCCCGGTTCTGATCCCAGGCAACCTCGTTGCCGCCGAAGTCCGCGCCAAGTCAGACAGCCAGCTTCCGTTCGCGCGGCTCGAGCTGATGGTCAGCCGCGGGCCGTGGATCGGCGAACCGCTGGCCTCCGCCGCGATCGGTTGGGCGGCCGCACTAACGGCAACCGTCCTGCCCGAACGGCAACCGTACCCAGCTTTGTTCGATAGCCTTGGCGCGCTGCTCGAGGCGATTTGCCATGCTCCTTCGGCGCGCGGCTGGGCGGCGGCTCTGGCGGGCTATGAAGCGTTGATGCTGCGCGAGCTGGGTTATGGCAGCGTGGCGGCGCGGCCCGACCCCGATGACTGGAACGACGTTCTCGCCGCGCTCGACGCGCTGGGCCGTGCGCTGGACACGCGTCTGCTTGCCGAACGGCGCGGCGATGTTATGGGAGCGCGCGCGCTGCTGCGGGCACGACTGGCGCGGATCGGCGGCGCCGAGGGGAACCGGGCACCATGAAGATCGCAGTCCTTGCCGGCGACGGGATCGGCCCCGAAGTCACTGCCGAGGCGGTCGCGGTGCTCGAGGCGCTACGGTTGCCCGGGATGGTCCTGTTCGAAGGCGATGTCGGCGGGGCCGCATATCGCCGCCACGGGCACCCGCTCCCCCCCGAAACGCTCGAGATGGCCAAGGCCAGCGATGCGATCCTGTTCGGTGCGGTGGGCGATCCCGCATGCGACGGGCTTGACCGGCACTTGCGCCCCGAGCAGGCGATCCTGGGCCTGCGCAAGGAACTCGGGCTGTTCGCCAATTTGCGCCCCGCCAGGATGTTCAATGGTTTGGAAGGCGCATCTGCCTTGCGACCTGAAGTCGCCGCGACGATCGACCTGCTGATCGTGCGCGAACTGAACGGTGATGTCTACTTTGGCGAAAAAGGCACGCGTACGCTCGAAGATGGCCGCCGCCAGGGCTGGGACATGATGTCGTACGCCGAGGACGAGGTCCGCCGCATCGCCCATGTCGGCTTCCGTGCGGCCAAGGGTCGTAAGGGGCGGTTATGCTCGGTCGACAAGGCCAACGTGCTGGAAACCTCGCAATTGTGGCGCGATGTGGTCATCGAAGTCGGTGCCGATTATCCGGACGTGGCGCTCAGCCACATGTATGTCGATAACGCCGCGATGCAGCTGGTCCGCGATCCCGGGGCATTCGATGTGGTGCTCACGGGTAACTTGTTCGGCGATATTCTGTCCGACCAGGCGAGCATGTGCGTGGGTTCGATCGGACTGCTGGCATCGGCTTCGCTCGGTGCCGAGCAAAATCAGTGGGGCACGCGCGGGCTGTACGAGCCGATCCACGGCAGCGCCCCCGATATCGCCGGGCAGGGCAAGGCCAATCCGCTCGCCGCGATCCTTTCTGCAGCGATGATGCTGCGCCATTCGTTCGCCATGGACGCCGCAGCCGACCGCATCGAGACGGCGGTTGCGCGGACGCTGGCCGACGGCGTGTTCGGTGCCGATCTTGGCGGCAATGCCGGGACAAGCACCATCGGCCAGGCCATGCGGGACCGCTTGTGACGCTCGAGCTCGCGGTGATCCTGCCGACCTACAACGAGCGCGGCAATCTGCGCGCGCTGGTCGATCGGCTCGCCGCGGCGCTGGGGACGACCGCCTGGGAAGCCGTGGTCGTCGACGACAACAGCCCCGATGGCACGGCCGACGAAGCCCGCGCGATTGCCGCCGCCGACCCGCGCGTGCGCGTGATCGAGCGAATCGGGCGGCGCGGACTGGCTTCGGCGGCAATCGAAGGCATGTGTTCGACCGCCGCGCCGGTGGTGGCGGTGATGGACGCGGACCACCAGCACGACCCGGCGCTGCTCCCCGGCATGCTAGCCGCGATCACGAGCGGCGACTGCGATCTCGCCTATGCCTCGCGATTTTGTGAGGGCGCGAGCACTGCGGCGTGGAACCGGCCCGACCGCGAACGCGCTTCGGGGTTTGCCAACGCGCTTGCCCGCAAAGTCACCGGGGTCACCCTCAGCGATCCGATGAGCGGTTATTTCATGATGCGGACCAGCGACTTGCGCGCCACAGCTCCCAAACTTTCGGGCGTCGGCTTCAAGATTCTGCTCGATATTCTCGCCACTGCGGAGACGCCGATGAAGGTCAAGGAATTCCCGCTCGAATTCGCCGCCCGCGCCGAGGGCGAGAGCAAGCTCGACCGAACCGTAGTGTTCGAGTTCCTGGTGGGGCTCTACGACAAGTGGCTCGGGCGGATCATCCCGACCCGGTTCGCGCTTTTTGGCACGATCGGTGCGCTCGGCGTAATCGTTCATATGGCGGTGCTGGCGTTGCTTCTGCAGGTGGCGCATGTCCCGTTTCTGGCCGGGCAGACACTGGCCGCAATCGTCGCGATGACGTTCAACTTCGTCCTCAACAATTCGCTGACGTATGCCGACAAACGCCTCAAGGGGTTTGCCCCACTGCTGCGCGGATGGGCCAAGTTTGCGCTCACCTGTTCGGTCGGACTGCTGGCCAACATCGGGGTCGCGGCGTTTCTCGTCCGATCGGGGGTACACCAATACCCGGCGGCGTTGGCGGGCATCGTCATGGCCGCGGTATGGAACTACGCGCTGTCGTCGCGCTTCGTCTGGGGCAAGTATTGACCTTGCCCGCTATTGGCGACAGGTCGTTCGGGAACAAAAGATCGGTTTATATTCAGGAGATTGCATGCGCGTTTTGGCCGCTGGAGTGGTGCTGGCGATGAGTGTCGCCGCGCAGGCAGGACAATCTGTTCCGGACGATCCGTACATCTGGCTCGAAGAGCAGACATCGCCGCGGGCGATGGCCTGGGTCGAAGGGCAGAATGCGGTTACCGCCGCACGGCTCGAACGCGATCCGCGGTTTGCGGTGTTCCAGGCAGAGACTTTGGCGATCGCCGGCGCCAGGGACCGCATCCCTTCGCCGAACTTCCTCAATGGCGCGATCTACAACTTCTGGCAGGACGAGACGCATTTGCGCGGGATTTGGCGCAAGACCACGCTCGCCAGCTATCGCACCGACGCGCCCGTCTGGACCACCGTGCTCGATATCGACGCGCTCGGCCGCACCGAGGGCAAGAGCTGGGTATTCAAGGGCGCATCGTGCCGCCAGCCCGAACAGGACCGCTGCCTGATCGCCTTGTCGCTTGGCGGCGAGGACGCGGTCGAATACCGTGAGTTCGACCTCGCCAGCGGCAGTTTCGTCAGCGGCGGGTTCCTCCTTCCCAAGAGCAAGAGCCAGGTCACCTGGCAGGACCGCGACCATTTGCTCGTCGCAACCGAATGGGCGCCGGGCGACCTCACCACCTCGGGCTATCCCTACATCGTCAAGCGGCTCACGCGGGGCCAGCCGATGGCCTCGGCGGTGGAAGTCTTCCGCGGCGAGAAGTCCGACGTCGCGGCGTCGGCGGCGGTGCTCCACGATAGCCAGGGGCATTCGCTTGCCTACATCGTTCGCGGGCTCGATTTCTTTCATTCGAACACCTTCATCCTCACCCCGCGCGGGGTGAAGCAACTGGCAATCCCGCAGCGTGCGGCGATCGAGGAGCTGTTCGCGGGCAAGGTGATCGTCAAGCTCAACGAAGGGTGGAGCGCAGGCGGCCAGGGGTACACCGCGGGGACCGTGATCAGCCTCGACCTCGCCCAGGTGATGGCCGATCCGCAGCACCTCCACCCCAGCAAGGTGTGGGCGCCGCAGGACCGCGGCTCGGTCGGCACGATCGCCAGCACGCGCACGCGGCTGCTGCTCGAAACGCTCGACAACGTGCGCGGGCGGCTGCTGTCGCTGGCGCCGAACGGGCGCGGCGGCTGGGTCCAGAAACGGCTCGACTTGCCCGAGAATGGCGCGGTCGACCTCGTCGCAGCGGACAGCCGTTCGGACCAGTTCTTCGTCAGCTCGAGCGGGTTCACCAGTCCCAACACGTATTTTTACGGCGCGGATGCCGCGGCGCAGCCCGTCGCCGCCAAGACGCTTCCGGCGAAGTACGACGCCTCCAACCAGGTCGTCGAACAGTTCGAGGCCACATCGAGCGACGGCACGAAAATCCCATACTTCGTGGTCCACCGCCGCGATATTGCGCTCGACGGCAACACTCCGACGCTGCTCAACGCCTATGGCGGGTTCCAGGCCAGCGAAACGCCGTTCTACTCGGGCGTGATCGGCAAGCTCTGGCTCGAGCGCGGCGGCGCGTTCGCGCTCGCCAACATCCGCGGCGGCGGCGAATTCGGGCCAGCATGGCACGAAGCCGGGCTCGGCGTGAAGCGCCAGATCATCTACGACGATTTCGCTGCGGTCGGTCAGGACTTGATCGCGCGCAGGATCACATCGCCGCGGCGCCTGGGGATTTTCGGCGGATCGAACGGCGGATTGCTGATGGGGGTCGAGTTGGTTCAGCATCCTGAGTTGTGGAACGCGGTGGCGATCCAGGTGCCGCTGCTCGACATGATCCGGATCTCGAAAATCGCGGCCGGGGCATCGTGGCAGGGCGAGTACGGCGACGTCAACGCCGATCCGGCGGTGATGGCGTTCTGGCAGAAAACATCGCCGTATCAGAACCTTGCACGCGGCGCGCACTATCCCGAGCCGTTCATAACCACCACCACCAAGGATGACCGCACGGGTCCGCAACACGCCCGCAAGTTCGCCGCGCGGATGAACGAGTACGGGCTGCCCTATCTTTATTACGAGAACACCGAGGGCGGCCATGGTTCGGGCGCGGACATCAAGCAGTCGGCGCACATGAACGCGCTGACGTATACCTACTTTGCGCAAAAGCTCATGGATTAGAGGTGGTTATCGCCAGGACTTGAGCCACATCCAGCGTTCGAAACTGGGGCGGCCGTGGTACAGGGGCTGGGCTGAGATTATCGGGTAGAAATACACGAACATCGCCGCCGCGCCGCCCAAAATCAGGGCGGGCGTTATTTGCCAGCGTCCGCTTTTGCGCCATAGTTCGTCGAGCGCGAGCGCCAGGCACGCCATCAGGAAAGTGCCCGGGAGCAGGTAGTGATAATAGAACTGGACGGGTTTTCCCGACAGTGCCCAAAACCCGGTGCAAACCAGGTACAACACTGCGCACGCCAATGCATCGCGCCGACCGCGCCAGATACCCGCCCATAACGCCCACAAGACCGCGGGCAGGCCGGAGATCATCGTCAGCGGGTTGCCGATCAGCACGATCCCGCGCCGCGCTCCATCGACGACCTCGTATAAGTACCAGATCGCCCGCCAGTCGCCCAGCCACTGGTACCACACGCTTTGATAGGGGTGGTGCTTGATCACGCTGTCCTGCAGTTCGATCATCCGGTGCTGGAGTGGGATCAGCCCGCGCACGGTCAGCGGGTCGTGCGCGTAGAACAGTCCCGGGGCGAACGTGGCGAGGTAGACCAGCGCGGGGACGACCCCCAGCCACAGCGCCGCCTCGATCAGGCTGACTCCGTCCACCGGCGCGCCGTCGCGCGCGATCAGGAAACGGCGCCCGCTGGTTTTCGCGCGGACGATCAGGAAGGTCAGCCCCGGCAGCACCGCGGCGGGGGCAATGCTCCATTTCGCCCCAAGCGCGAGCCCGAGCGCGATGCCCGCCAGAGCGAGGTGAACGCGCGCGTGTCGCTGCGTGCGCACGGCCGCCGCAAGTTGCCACAACGCGATCATCGCGAAGGCGGCCATGAACATGTCGAGCATCGCGATCCGGCTCTGGATGAACCACGCAAAGTCGGTCGCGACCAGCAGCGTCCCCGCGATCGCAGCGAACCGCGACAGGCTGGCCAGCCACAACGCGCGCGAGAACGCGAACAAGCCGATCGCACCGAACACCAGCGAGAAGAACCGCCAGCCGAACGAATTATCGCCGAACAGGATCATCCCCAGGCCGATCAATTCCTTGCCCAGCATCGGGTGTTCGGCATTCACCGGCCGGTCGAGCGTCAGCAGCACGCGCGCCGCCTTCGTGTAATGAACCTCGTCGAAATAGATCGAATGGGGGATCGCCAGGTGCCACGAAGCCAGCGCGGTAAACGCCGCGACGATCAGCAGGCACCACCAGACGGGATCGCGCGGAACGGAAGCGGAGGGCGCGGTCATCGGCGGGCGGATATAGGCGGGGCGCAAGCCGCGCAACCGCTTAGGATATCCGCAACCAAGCGGGAGCCGATTTTACGAATTGCGTGGCTTTCATGCCGCCCCTAATGCGCCTGCCATGAAGAAAACCGACGGCCAGAACCGCGCAGTCACCGCCAAATGGCGCCCCGCCACGCGCGCGGTGCGCGGGGGCACCTGGCGCTCCGAACACGGCGAGACCAGCGAGGCGCTGTTCCTGACCTCGGGCTTTACCTACGACGACGCCGCCACCGTTGCCGCGCGGTTTGCGGGCGAAGACGGGGGGATGACGTACTCGCGGCTCCAGAACCCGACCGTGCAAATGCTCGAGGAGCGCATCGCGCTGATCGAGGGCGCAGAAGCATGCCGCGCGCAGGCGACCGGGATGGCGGCGATGACCGCGGCGCTGTTGTGCCAGCTTTCGGCGGGCGACCACGTCGTCGCGGCCAAGGCGGCGTTCGGGTCATGCCGTTGGCTGATCGACCACTTGTGTCCGCGGTTCGGGATCGAAACCACCGTGATCGATTCGCGCGACAACGCCGCGTGGGACGCCGCGATCCGCTCCAACACCAGGGTGTTCTTCTTCGAGACCCCGGCGAACCCGACGATGGATATCGTCGATCTCGCCTATGTCTGCGGGCTGGCCCGCGCGCACGGGATCACCACCGTGGTCGACAACGCGTTCTGTACCGCCGCGCTCCAGCGTCCGCTCGAGTTCGGTGCGGATGTCGTCGCCTATTCGGCGACCAAGCTGATGGACGGGCAGGGCCGCGTCCTCGCGGGCGCGGTGTGCGGTTCGCAGCAGTTCATCGACGAGAAATTACTGCCGTTCCAGCGCAACACCGGGCCCAACCTGGCGCCGTTCAACGCCTGGGTCGTGCTCAAGGGGCTCGAGACGCTCGACCTCAGGGTCAAGAAGCAGAGCGAGAACGCACTCAAGGTCGGGCGCTTCATGGAAAGCCGCGTGCCGCGGATGCTCCACCCCGGGCTGGCCAGCCACCCCCAGCACAACCTCGCCGCGCAGCAGATGGACGCCTGCGGGGCGATCTTCAGCTTCGTCCTCGATGGCGGACGCGCGCAGGCGCATGCGCTGCTCGATGGGCTGGAACTGATCGATATCTCCAACAACATCGGCGACGCGCGCAGCCTGATGTGCCACCCGGCGTCATCGACTCACCACTCGCTGGGCGCCGAAGCGCGCGAGGACATGGGCGTGGGCGAAGGCATGCTGCGCGTGAACATCGGGCTGGAGGATCCCGACGATCTGATCGAGGATCTGGATCAGGCACTGACGAAGGCCGGGCTCTGATCTAACCAACAATCATCCCCGCGCGGGCGGGGCCCCAGGGCGACTGGTCTCAACCCGTCAAAACCCCGATTGCCGCCCTCGCCAAACCCCGTTACCTTGCGCTCCATGAAGCAGCTGTTCCAGCACGCCGCCACGACCGAGGGCATCACGGTGCGCGTCGCGGTGAACTTCCTGCCCGATCAGTCGCGGATCGATGCGAGCAAGTGGGTCTGGGCGTATCACATCCGGATCGAGAACGACGGCCCGCTCGCGGTCCAGCTCATGACCCGGCACTGGCGGATCACCGACGGCCGCGGGATGGTCAACCTGGTCGAGGGCGAGGGCGTCGTCGGCGAACAGCCGCTTCTGCGCCAGGGGCAAAGCCACGATTACGTCTCGGGCTGCCCGCTCGCCACCCCGCACGGCAGCATGGACGGCTACTACACCTTCCGCCGCGAAGACGGCGCGGTGATCGAAGCGGCGATCCCGTACTTCGGCCTCGCGGCGCCCGCGACCGCCGACTAAGCGATGCTTGCCGCGCAGACGCGCGCGCCATACTAGCGCCGCATGAAGCGTACCCATCTGCCGCTCAACGCCTTGCGCGTGTTCGATGCCGCCGCGCGGCACTTGTCGTTCACGCGCGCGGCGGATGAGCTGGCGGTGACGCCTGCGGCGGTCGGCCAGCAGATCCGCGCGCTCGAAGATGTGTTGGGGGTGGTACTGTTCCGCCGGACGAGCAAGGGCTTGGAACTGACCGACGAGGCCAGCGCCGGGCTCGAGCCGCTGCGCAGCGGGTTCCTCCAGTTCGAGGACGCGGTGCAGGCGATGCAAGCCGGGCAATCCAGTCATGTTTATACCCTCGCCGCGC
Organism: Novosphingobium sp.; assembly: GCA_025356575.1. Taxonomy (GTDB): domain Bacteria; phylum Pseudomonadota; class Alphaproteobacteria; order Sphingomonadales; family Sphingomonadaceae; genus Novosphingobium. Next base: position 5,249 of record JANXSP010000052.1, on the reverse strand, counting down.
CGAACGAATTTTTCGCCGCGTGGCTCGCGCCGCGTCTGGCGCGGTTTCGCAGTGCCAATCCGCAAGTGCGGTTCGCGCTGGTCGGTGGGGATGAGGCCGATTTCACCGAAGCCAACCTCGATCTCGCGGTGCGGTGGAGCGAGGGGCCGGGCGATCTCGAAGGCGCGGCATTGGGCGATCCCGCACGCTGCGTCGTCGGGCAAAGCCTGAGCGAGGGCGGCTGGATCGGCTGGCCGGGGGATACGCCTGCCGAGGACATCGCGCTGACCGTGGGTGACGCCGGGCAGGCGCTCGCAGCGGCGGCGGCCGGGCTGGGCCGGGCGCGGGTGCCGGTGCTGCTCGCGCAGGCATTTGTCGAGCAAAGGGGGGCTGAGCCACGACGCCTGCTGATGGGCGAAGCCGAGCCGTGCCGCCGCGGCTACTGGCTGGTCGCGCCCACCCCGCAGTGGCGGCAGAAAAAAGTGCGCGAGCTGGTGGCTTTTTTGACGGGCTGAAGTAATTTTCGTGTTTAGCCACTTCCCCGCGCAGGCTTCTAATTATTGCGGGTGCGTCGTAGACTGCAATCCGACGACAAAGCCGGGGGAGGCCACCAATGCGCACCAAGATCACCGAAATGTTCGGCATCGAGCATCCGATTATCCAGGGCGGCATGCACATGGTCGGTTATGCCGAGCTTGCCGCGGCGGTTTCCAACGCCGGGGGGCTGGGCATCATCACCGGGCTCAGCCAGCCGAGCGCAGCCGCGCTGGCGGACGAGATCGCGCGCTGCCGGACGATGACCGACAAGCCGTTCGGGGTGAATCTCACCTTCCTGCCGATCGTCAACGCGCCCGACTATGCCGGGATGGTCAAGGCGATCATCGACGGCGGGGTCAAGGCGGTGGAGACCGCGGGTAACAATCCGCAGGCCGTGCTCCCCGCGCTTCACGAAGCCGGGGTCAAGGTGATTCACAAGTGCACCGCGGTGCGCCACGCGCTCAAGGCCCAGCGGATCGGCTGCGACGCGGTCAGCGTCGACGGGTTCGAATGCGGCGGCCACCCGGGCGAGGACGATATTCCCAACTTCATCCTGCTCCCGCGCGCGGCGGACGAGCTGGAGATTCCGTTCGTCTCATCGGGCGGGATGGCGGATGGGCGCAGCCTCGTCGCCAGTCTGGCGCTGGGCGCGGAGGGCATGAACATGGGCACGCGCTTCCTCGCCACCAAGGAAGCGCCGGTGCACCAGAACGTGAAGGACGCGATCGTCGCGGCGAGCGAGCTCGACACCCGGCTGGTCATGCGCCCGCTGCGCAACACCGAGCGCGTGCTAACCAACCCCGCGGTCGAGCGCCTGCTGGTCAAGGAACGCGAGCTGGGGTCCGCGATCAAGTTCGAGGATATCGCCCCCGAAGTCGCCGGGGTCTATGGCCGCATCATGAAGGACGGCGACATGGACGCGGGCGCGTGGAGCTGCGGCATGGTCGCCGGGCTGATCGACGATATTCCGACGTGTGCGGAACTGATCGACCGGATCATGGCCGAGGCGCACGCGATCATCAACGAGCGGCTGGTGGGGCTGGGTTAGGCTTCCGCTGCCTCCGCGACATCGCGCAGCGTGTTCTTGCCGAAGTACAACGCATCCCCGACCAGGAACGACGGGCTGCCGAACGCGCCGGCTTCGAATGCGGCCTGGGTGTTGCCGGCGAGCCGCGCCTTGACCGCGTCGCTCTGCGCGGCGGCGAAGATGCCTTCGACCGGGAGCCCCGCGCCGCCGAGGACCTGCGCGACCACCTCCATATCCCCCATGTCGAGCCCCTTGGCCCACATCGCATCGAACACCGCAGCGTTGTAAGTCGCCGCGACCCCGAGCCCCTCCGCCGCCACTGCGCCGCGCATGATCATCAACGTGTTGACCGGAAAGAACGGATTCATCCGGAAATCGGTAATCGCGTGTTTGGCGATGAACCGCTCCATCTCGCGGCGCTCGTACTGCGGCTTGTTCTTGATCCCCGCGAAGGCCTGCATCGGGGACTGGTTGCCGGTCAGCTTGAACAATCCGCCGAGCAGGACCGGGACGTAGGTGAACTTCGCCGCGATACTGGGGATCACGCGGTGCGCCAGAAAAGCATTGGGGCTGCCGAAATCGAACAGGAATTTCACTTCGGACATCGCCATTTCTCCCGCGTCGGCGCGCTCGCCGATTGACGGCGGGGCTGCAAAGCGTTCTATCGCCTAACGAGTTTTAGTCAAAAACGTATCCCCCCGGAAAACCGCGGGGAACGGGCAGAGGAGCAAGCGATGGACCTCAGTTTCACCCCGGCGGAAGAAGCCTTCCGCGGCGAAGTGCGCACGTTCTATCGCGATAAGCTGCCCGCGCGGCTGGCGGGGCGCGTGCGCCTCGGCCAGCAGCTGACCAAGGCCCAGCAGGAGGAATGGCACGCGATCCTGCACGAACGCGGCTGGCTCGCCAACCATTGGCCCGAGGCCTGGGGCGGGACCGGCTGGTCGGTGACCGAGCGGTACATCTTCGACATGGAATCCGCGCTCGCCAACGCGCCGCGCGCACTGCCCTTCGGGATCAACATGCTGGCGCCGGTGCTGCTGAAATACGGCAGCGAGGCGCAGAAGGCGCACTATTTGCCGCGGATGCTCGATGGCTCCGATTGGTGGTGTCAGGGCTATTCGGAGCCGGGCGCAGGGTCCGATCTCGCCGCGCTCAAGACCCGCGCGGTCCGTGATGGCGACCACTACGTTGTCAACGGCCAGAAGACCTGGACGACGATGGGCCACCACGCCAACATGATGTTCGCGCTGGTCCGCACCGGCGATAGCGAGCGCCGCCAGGAAGGCATCTCGTTCCTGCTGATCGACATGAATTCGCCCGGCATCGAAGTGCGCCCGATCATCACCCTGGACGGCGAGCACGAGGTCAACGAGGTGTTCTTCACGGATGTCCGCGTTCCCATCGCCAACCTGGTTGGCGAGGAAAACCGCGGGTGGACATACGCCAAGTATCTGCTGACGTACGAGCGCACGGGGATGGCCGGGATCGGCACCTCGACCGCCGCGCTGACGTGGATGAAGGGTATCGCCGCGCGGCAAAAGCGCGGGGGCAAGGCGCTGCTCGACGATCCGCTGTTCGCGGCGCGCGTGGCCCGGGCAGAGATCGAGCTCGCCAATCTTTCGACTACCTCGCTGCGCGTTGTCGCCTCGGTGGCGGGGGGCGGGGCGCCGGGTGCGGAAAGCTCGATGCTCAAGATCAAAGGCACCGAATTGCGGCAGGAAATCAGCGACCTCACCCGCCGCGCGCTGGGCCCGCAAGCGCAGCCGTTTTTGCCCGAAGCGCTCGAGGAAGGGTACAACGGCGAGGAAGTGGGCGGCGAGGGTTCGTCCGCCGCGGCGCCGCATTACTTCAACCTGCGCAAGCTTTCGATCTTCGGCGGGTCGAACGAGATCCAGAAGAATATCATCTCCAAGATGATCCTCCAGCTTTAACGACCGGACACCAGTATCATGGATTTTTCGCATAGCGATGACCGGCGGATGCTTGCCGATACGCTCGAGCGGTTTGTCGCGAGCAACGCCGGCTGGCAGAAACGCGCCGCGGCGACCAAGTCCGCGCCGGGCTACGACGCCGCGCTGTGGGCGCAATACGCCGAGCTTGGCGTGATCGGCGCGCTATTCACCCCCGAACAGGGCGGCTTCGGCGGCGCGGGGTTCGATGTGATGGTGGTGTTCGAAGCGCTCGGCAGCGGGCTGGTCGGCGAACCGTTCCTGACCGCGCTGATGAGCGGGCGCGCGCTGGCCGCAGCCGGCGGGCGCGAGCGTGAGATCGAGGCAATCGTCGATGGCTCGAAAGTCATCGCGTTTGCACACCAGGAGGGCGCAGGCAGCTACGATCTCGATACGGTGACAACCACCGCCAGGGCGGACGGGGCGGGCTGGGTGCTGAACGGCGCCAAGACCGTGATCCATGACGCCGAAGGCGCAACGGCGCTGCTCGTTTCAGCGCGCTCTGCGGGCAGCGATAACGATGCCGCGGGGGTCTCGCTGTTTCTGGTCCCCGCCGGGACCCTGGGGCTAACGATCAATGGCTATCAGTGCGTCGACGGCGGGCGCGCGGCGGAGATCGTACTCAAGGATGTGAAGGTCGATGGTGCGGCACTGGTCGGTGCGGCGGGGGCAGGCAGCGCGGCGATCCGCGCGGCTGTCGACGCCGGGCTGCTCGCCTTGTCGGCCGAAGCGCTCGGCGCGATGGGCGTGGTCCGCGACGCGACACTCGAATACTTGCGCACGCGCGTCCAGTTCGGCGAGCCGATCGGGCGCAACCAGGCGCTCCAGCACCGCATGGCCTCGGTCCTGGTCGAAATCGAGCAGGCGCGCTCGGCGGTGATCAACGCCGCCGCCGCGCTCGACGGGGCGGCCGATGTGCGCGAGCGGATCCTCTCCGGCACCAAGTACACGATCGGCAAGACCGGGGCGTATGTCGCCGAAGAAGCGATCCAGCTTCACGGCGGGATCGGGATGACCTGGGAGCTGCCGATGACCCACTTTGCCAAACGGCTGGTGATGATCAATCACCAGCTGGGCGACGACGACCACCACCTGATGCGCTACGCCGCACTCGGCCGCGCTGCGTGACGGTGAGCCCGCGCGGCAAGACGGCGGTTGTCGTCGGCGCGGGGGATTTCATCGGCTCAGCGATCGCGCGCAAGTTCGCCGCCGAGGGCTACACGGTGTTTGCCGGGCGGCGGAACGGGGACAAGCTCGCCGCGCTCAAGGACGAGATCGAAGCGGCGGGCGGAGCCGCGCATGTCCGCTCGCTCGACGCGCGCGACGAGGATGACGTCGCCGCGTTTTTCGCCGAGGCCGAGGCTGTCGGCCCGATCGAGGTCTGCGTTTTCAACGTCGGCGCCAACGTCAACTTCCCGCTGGTCGAGACAACTGCGCGCGTGTTCCGCAAGGTCTGGGAAATGGCCTGCTTCGCCGGTTTCCTCGCCGGGCGCGAGGCGGCGAAACATATGCTCCCGCGCGGCGCCGGCTCGATCTTATTTACCGGAGCAACCGCCGGAATGCGCGGCGGCGCTGGCTATGCCGCGTTCGCCAGCGCCAAGTTTGGCCTGCGCGCGGTGGCCCAATCGGCGGCACGCGAGCTGGGTCCGCAAGGGCTCCATGTCGCGCACCTGGTGATCGATTCGGGCGTCGACACCGCCTGGGTGCGCGAGCGGATGCGCGAACGCGCGGGCGATGAGGCGGTCGCGGCGCTCAAG
>JANXSP010000035.1 GCA_025356575.1 Novosphingobium sp. | reverse complement strand
GCGCCGGGAATATCGAGCGCGCGGGCGGTCTCGGAGCCGCCGGCTAGGACGATCGCGTCGAAATTCTCGCGCAACGATGCAACCGATGTGGTTACACCAATTTCCACCGAGGTGCGAAACTGCACGCCCTCCGCTTCCATCTGCACTGCGCGGCGGTTGATCAGGTGTTTTTCCATCTTGAAGTCGGGGATACCGTAGCGCAGCAGCCCGCCGATCCGGTCGGACTTCTCGAACACCGTCACGCTATGCCCCGCGCGTGCGAGTTGCTGCGCGGCGGAGAGACCGGCGGGGCCGCTGCCGACGATCGCAACGCGCTTGCCCGTGCGCTGGGCGGGAATTTGCGGGACGATCCAGCCTTCGTCCCACCCCTTGTCGACGATCGCGCATTCGATCGACTTGATCGTCACCGGGGCGTCGACGATGTTGAGCGTACAGCTCGCTTCGCACGGCGCGGGGCAGATGCGCCCGGTGAACTCGGGAAAATTGTTGGTCGAGTGGAGCACTTCGAGCGCGTTTTTCCAGTCGCCTTCGTAGACCAGGTGGTTCCAGTCGGGGATGATGTTGTTCACCGGGCAGCCGGTGTGGCAGTACGGAATCCCGCAGTTCATGCACCGCGACGCCTGCCCCTGGAGCACGGCCTCGCCCGGCGGTACGATGAATTCCTTGTAATGCTTCACCCGCTCGGCAGGATCGGCATACAAGCGTTCCTGCCGCTCAAGCTCGAGGAACCCGGTTTCCTTGCCCACGGTCAGCGATCCATTTCGATAAGATAGTCGTCATGTCCGCGAAGGCGGAGATCCAGGGCATCACGCCCTGCACTCTGGGTCCCCGCGTTCGCGGGGACGACACAGTGGAGGTGCGTTTCGAGAAAGAGAAGCACGCTCACTCCGCGGCCACGCTGGCGGCTTCGATCCGCTCGTGCTCGAGCTGGGTTAGCGCGCGGGCGTAATCGCGCGGCATCACCTTGACGAACTGCGCGATCGATGCCGCCCAGTCGTCGAGCAACGCACGGGCGCGTTTGCTGCCGGTGTGGAGGTGGTGACGTTCGAGCAGCACGCGCAGGCGCTCGCTGTCGTGACGCAGCATGTCGCCCATCCCTGAATCGTGCGCGCCGTTGCTGCGCTGCTGGGGGCGGCCCGCCCCATCCTCGTCGTCGCGCTCAAGCGAGACGGGCTGCAGATCGACCATCGCCGCGTTGCACAGCGCGGCGAAGCGACCCTCGGGATCGTGAACGTAGGCGACCCCGCCGCTCATTCCTGCGGCGAAGTTACGCCCGGTCCGGCCGAGCAGGACCACAACGCCGCCGGTCATGTATTCGCAGCCGTGGTCGCCGCAGCCCTCGGCAACCGCCACCGCGCCCGAATTGCGCACCGCGAACCGTTCGCCCGCCACGCCGTTGAGATACGCCTCGCCCGCCACCGCGCCGTACAGCACGGTATTGCCGACGATGATGTTGTCCGCGGCGTTGCGCGAGACATGCCCCGGCTGGCGCACGATCACGCGGCCACCGGACAAGCCCTTGCCGACATAGTCGTTGGCATCGCCGGTCAGGTCGAGCGTGACCCCGTGCGCGAGGAAGGCGCCGAAGCTTTGCCCGGCGACCCCGGTCAGGCGCACGTTGATGGTGTTGTCGGGCAGCCCGCGGTGACCGAAGCGGCGCGCGACTTCGCCGGAAAGCATCGCGCCCACGGTGCGGTTGCCGTTCTTGACCGTCCGCTCGATCCGCACTGCGTCCTTGCGCTCGAACGCATCGGTCGAGGCGGCGATCAGCTCGCGGTCGAGCGCGGGGCCCAGGCCATGATCCTGCGTCATGCTCCATCCCAGCGTGGTCCCCGGTGCAGGTTCGACGCGGTGGAGCAGCCTGGACAAGTCGATGCCCTGCGCTTTCCAGTGGCCGAGCGCGGTTGCTGCATCGATCCGGTCGACTCGCCCGACCATCTCGCCCACGGTGGCAAAGCCCATCTCGGCCATGATTGCGCGCAATTCCTCGGCGACGAAGAAGAAGTAGTTGATGACGTGTTCGGGCTGGCCGGTGAAGCGCGCGCGCAGCACCGGGTCCTGCGTCGCCACGCCGACCGGGCAGGTGTTAAGGTGGCACTTGCGCATCATGATGCACCCCGCCGCAATCAGCGGCGCGGTTGCGAACCCGAATTCGTCGGCACCGAGCAACGCGGCAATCGCGACGTCGCGCCCCGTCCGCAGCCCGCCATCGGCCTGAACCGCGATCCGGCTGCGCAGGTTATTCAGCAGCAGCGTCTGCTGGGTTTCGGCCAGGCCGATC
>JANXSP010000026.1 GCA_025356575.1 Novosphingobium sp. | reverse complement strand
CCGCCGGGCAAACTGACGATTGGCCGCCGCGCCCGTGGCTGCTCGCGGGGCTGCTGGCGGGTGCCGGGCTCGTCGAAAACTGGATCACTTCGGCGACGCAGAGCGCCGGGATGACCGCACTCGGGGTATGCGTCGCGGCGTTCGCGCTGACGCTCGCTTTCACTGTGGAGCGCACGCGCACGGTCTGGGCCGCGGCGTTCGGGGTGATCGCGGGGCTGACGCTGGGGGGGATTGCGTGGCAGATCGATTTGGGCGCCGCGGGCAATTCGCATCCCGATTACGCGTTCGTTTCGGGCATCGCCGCGCTGCTCATCGCGGTGCCGCTGTTCCAGGCGGCGCACCACGCAGGTAGCCGCCACATCGCCTATCCGCGCGTCCATTTCCACGTCTGGAACGATATTATCAGCGGCATTGCCGCGCTCGCGTTTACCGGGCTGACCTGGCTGCTGCTGTGGCTGATGGCGGCACTGTTCAACCTGATCCAGCTCGATTTCCTCGAGCACCTGCTTGGCCAGGGCTGGTTCGAATGGACGATCAGCGGCGCAGCGTTCGGCGCGCCGCTGGGCATCCTGCGCGAGAACGAAACGATCATCGCCACGCTCCAGCGTGTGGTCATGCTCGTGTTGACCGTGCTCGCGGTGCCGCTCGCGGCGGGGCTGGCGGTGTTCCTCGCCGCACTGGTGTTCAGCGGGCCAGAAGTGTTGTGGCACGCGACCAAGGCCGCGACCCCGGTGCTGCTGGCGTGCATCCTGGGCGCGTTCGTGCTGACCAATGCAGTCATCCGCGCAGGCGATGCCGAGGAAAGTCGCAACCCCGTGCTGCGTACGGCCGCGCTGGTCCTGACGCTGACGATGCTGCCGCTGGCGCTGTTCGCGGCGGTTTCGACCGGGCTTCGCATTCATCAATACGGCCTCTCGCCCGACCGGATCTGGGCGGTCATCGTGGTTGCGGTGGCTTGCGCTTACGGTCTCGCCTACCTCGTCGCGGCGATCCGCGGACGCGGGCGCGCGTGGGCGCCGTTCGCGCGCGTCGCCAACTTGCGCCTCGCCATCGGGGTGAGCGTCATGGCCGCGCTGCTCGCGCTGCCGCTGCTCGATTTCGGCGGGATCGCCGCGCGCGACCAGCTCGCCCGGCTGGCGTCGGGCAAGGTGCGCACCGATAATTTCGATTTCGCCGGGCTGCGCTGGGATTTCGGACCTGCCGGCCGCCGCGCGCTGCAGCGTCTTGAGCGCAGCGGTACGCCCGAGCAGCGCGTGGCCGCGAAATCCGCCCTGGCCCAGACCCAGCGCGCCTATTTCCGGCCAGATTCGCGTAAGGCGGGTGAGGAAGTCTCGCATAACCTCGAGCTCGTTGGCGGCGACGCCAGGCTACGCGCGGCATTGCTCGCTTACCTTACGGCACAGTCGGACGCGTGCCGCCAACGTTGCGTCGCGATCCGCACGCATGGGCCGGTGAAGGCGCGCGAGCGCATCGTGCTGGTCGATAGGGGATGGTCGCGCATGGTATTGTCTTACGATCCGGCCACCGCTGCCATCGCCGAGGAGCCACTGGTTGCACCTCGCGCCCCCACAATGACCGCCACCGCGCGCGTCGAGGTGCGCGACGTGACGCGCCAGCAGATCTTCATCGACGGCAAGCCGCTGGGCGAACCGCTCCCCTGAATTCGCGGCCCGCGGCGCTTGAAGGTCGGCGCTTCGCCCGCTAACGCCGCGGCCATGTCAGTCGATACCGCCACTGTCCGCAAGATCGCCGGGCTCGCCCGCATCGCCATGCGCGAGGACGAGATCGCCGCTATGGTTCCCGAACTCAACGGCATCCTCAAATGGGTCGAGCAGCTCGGCGAGGTCGACGTCAGCGGGGTCGAGCCGATGACCGCGGTTATCCCCAACACGCTGCGGCTGCGCGCCGACGTGGTCGACGCCGACCCGCTCACTGGCGGGGGCAAGCGCGACGCCGTCCTCGCCAACGCGCCCGCGCCCGAGCACGGGTTTTACGGCGTGCCCAAGGTGATCGAGTAATGACCAAGCGCAAAACCTTCCGCGTCCACGCGCAGGCGGTGACCTTAGGCGGCTGGGCTGATGGCAGTGGGTCACTGCCTGAAGTCCCCGCCTTCGCGGGGGAGCGGGGATGAGCGACATTTCCGGCCCGATCACCGAACTTGGCGTCGCCGCGATCCGTGATGGGGTCGCCGCGGGCACGTTCTCCGCACGCGAGGTCGCAACCGCGTTCAACGCCAACGTCGCCGCGGGCGCTGCGCTCAACGCGTTCATCGTCGCGACGCCCGAGCACGCGCTTGCCGCCGCCGTTACGGTCGACGCGCGCCGCGCCGCGGGGCAGCCGCTTGGCGCCATGGGGGGCGTTCCGATCGGGATGAAGGACCTGTTCGCCACCACCGGCGTCCAGACCACCGCCGCCAGCCACATCCTCGAAGGCTTCATCCCGCAGTACGAATCGACCGTTTCGCAGAAGCTGTGGGATGCGGGCGCGGGGATGCTCGGCAAGCTCAACCTCGATCAGTTCGCGATGGGATCATCGAACGAAACCAGCTATTTCGGCAACGTGATCTCGCCGTGGCGGCGCAAGGATGCCCATGCCGGCTTGACCAATGCCGCGCTTGCTCCTGGCGGAAGCTCGGGCGGCAGCGCCGCGGCAGTCGCCGCGCGGCTCGCCCCCGCCGCCACCGGCACCGACACCGGCGGCTCGATCCGCCAGCCCGCGGCATTCACCGGAATTACCGGGATCAAGCCGACCTATGGTCGTTGTTCGCGCTGGGGGATCGTCGCGTTTGCCTCGTCGCTCGACCAGGCCGGGGCGATGGCGCGCGATGTTCGCGACTGTGCCATCATGCTCGGAGCGATGGCCGGGTTCGATGCCAAGGACGCGACCAGCCTCGATCTGCCGGCGCCTGCCTGGGAAGCGAACCTGTCGGGCGACATGCGCGGCAAGCGCGTCGGCATCCCGCGCGAATACCGGATGGACGGGATGGACGCCGACGTCGCCAAAAGCTGGGACGACGGGA
>JANXSP010000025.1 GCA_025356575.1 Novosphingobium sp. | reverse complement strand
GGTAGATGTTGACCCCACCGGCGATGATCATGAAGCTCTTGCGGTCGGTCAGGAACAGGTATCCGTCCTCGTCCTGCCAGCCGATATCGCCAAGGCTGGTCCAGCCGTGGTGGTTGGTGGCGTCTGCGGTCTTGCCCGGATCGTTGTGATACTGGAACGGGTTGCCGCCTTCGAAATAGACCTGACCCTCGGCCCGGCGCGGCACCTCATCGCCGTTCTCGTCGCAAATGCGGATGATCCCGGTCAGTGCGCGGCCGACCGAGCCCGGGCGCTCGAGCCATTCGGGGCTGGTGATGTAGGTGAAGCCGTTGCCCTCGGTCCCGGCGTAGTATTCGTAAAGCACCGGACCCCACCATTCGATCCTCGCGCGCTTGACCGGGACCGGGCACGGCGCCGCCGCATGGATCGCCACCTGAAGGGTCGACACGTCGTAGCGCATGCGGACCTCCTCGGGCAGCTTGAGCATCCGCACGAAATGCGTCGGGACCCACTGGCTGGAGTTGATCTTGTGCTTTGCGATCAGCGAGAGCGCGACCTCGGGATCGAACTTTTCCATGACCACCACCGTCCCGCCAAGGCGGTGGACCGACATGCACCAGCGCAGCGGCGCGGCATGGTAGAGCGGTGCGGGCGAGAGATAGATCGAATCGGCGTTGAGCTTGAACGCCTGCGCGGCGAGCATGACGAGGACGTTCTGCACCGCAATCGCGGGGTCTTCGGGCAGCGGCACGCGTACCCCCTTGGGCTTGCCCGTGGTCCCCGAGGAATACAGCATGTCGACCCCCGCGCGTTCATCGGCGATCGGCGCCCAGGGCATCGCCGCGACGGCATCGTCGGCGCTGTGCGTCCCCGGTGTATCGAACCGCAGTTGCGGCACTTCGGGCGCGAGATCGCGCACGGGATCGAGCACGGGCGCCATCATTGCCGAGCCCAGGAGCAGCTTGGCCCCGCTATCGCGCAGGATATAAGCGATCTCCGGCGCAGTCAGCCGGCTCGATATCGCGACATAGATCAGCCCGGCGCGCTGCGCGCCCCAGGTGATTTCGAAAAAGCGCGGGTGATTTTCCAGGCACAGCGCAACCACATCGCCGATCTGTAGCCCGCGCGCGCGGAACAGCTGGGCGAAGCGGTTGCTCGCTTCATCGAGCTCGCGATAGGTGGTGACCTGGCCGCTGCCCGCCATGACGATCGCGGCCTTGTCGGGCGTGTTCTGGGCGTGGACCGAAGGATGCATGGCCGGCAGGTTCCTCTGTGACGCGACCTGTCCCGGCCGTAGCGTCAACCTTAACCGATCGATTAATCGGCGCCAACGAAAAGGCGCGTGGAAGGGCTCCGAACACGAAAAAGGCGGCGGTTTGACCCGCCGCCTTCTCGTGCATCCTCTCCCAAGGAGCCTGCGACCCGATCGGGCCGTACCTCTATCCGGGGTTATTCGCCGTCGTTTTCGGTTTCGCCAGTCGCGGCGGCGAGCGCCAGCGTGGTGGCCGGGCGGCTGACGGAGCCGTGCATGTAAGGGATCGGGTTTACCGCTTCGCCGCCGACGCGGACTTCGTAATGCAGGTGCGGCCCGGTCGAGCGACCGGTGGTACCGATGAAACCGATCACATCGCCCTTATGGACGTGCTGACCGGCCGCGACGTTGAGCCGCGACATGTGGCCGTAACGGGTTTCGAGATTGCCGCCATGTTCGATCGCGACATATAGGCCGTAGCTGCTGAACCAGTCCGCGCGCTCGACCACACCATCGGCCGTGGCGTGGACCGGGGTTCCGACCGGACCGGCCAGATCGACACCCTTGTGCTGGTGGCGTCCGCCGGTGACCGGGTGCCAGCGCATCCCGAAACCGCTGGTCAGGGTAACGCCATCGACCGGGATCCGCGAGGGGATCGAAACCGCCTGGATGAAAGAAGGCGCGGCGAGCGAAGTCTGCGACTGGGTCAGCGAACGCAAGACCGAAGGCGCGCCGACACTGACCAGCGAGGGATTGACGGCGGGAGCAGGGCTCTTGTCGAGCGACTGCCAGCTGGCGAAGAGCTGGCGAAATTCTTCATCGCTACTGCCGAGTTGCGATTGGCGGGCGACCTGGGCGGTGCGCAGCGGCGCCGCGATATCGGCAGTTGCGGCGCTGTTGGCGAAAGCCGGAGCGGCTCCGAGGAGTGATCCGGTGACCGCGGCCAATGCGGCAAGACCGCGGACCTTTGAAAAAAGCGAAACCAAAATCACCCGTACCACCTTGTCTTCTCAAGCGTGCCGGGTACCGGCATCTGCTTGGGCTGACCCCCGATATTGCCGCGATCCGCACTGTACGGACCGGGCTGCGACTTTTTTTGAGAAGGAACGGAACCCCCCGCCATCTCGTGTATTGGGGACTAACGGGCAAAAGGTTAATCAGGCAAGAGCGCCATAGAAAGCGCGCGACAAACCGGCTTGGGAACGCGCCGAGTCGTTGAACGGCGGATTAATCCGTCCGCTAAAGTGCCGCCCGACCAATGTTTTCCACCGCGCTTCGGGCGATTCTCCCGTTTTCTCGCACAGTGCGACGAAGTGCTTTGTGCCGAACCGCACATGTGCGATTTCATCGTCAAGGATTCGTTCAAGGATTCGCGCGCCGGCGATGTCGCCTTGCGCGCGGACGCGTTGAAGCACCGCCGGGGTCACGTCGAGCCCCCGTGCTTCGAGCACCATCGGCACAACTGCCAGCCGCGCTGCGACATCGTGGCGCGTGGAAAAGGCAGTTTCCCACAGCCCCGAATG
>JANXSP010000170.1 GCA_025356575.1 Novosphingobium sp. | reverse complement strand
TCGCCGGGGATGCGGATCGCGAGGCCGGGGCCGGGGAACGGGTGGCGGCCGACGAAGATCTCGGGCAGGCCAAGTTCGCGGCCGAGTTCGCGCACTTCGTCCTTGAACAGCTCGCGCAACGGTTCGACCAACTGCATGTTCATCCGCTCGGGCAGCCCGCCGACGTTATGGTGGCTCTTGATCGTTACGCTCGGCCCGCCGGTGAACGAGACGCTCTCGATCACATCAGGATAGAGCGTGCCTTGGGCGAGGAAATCAGCCCCGCCGACTTGCCTCGCCTCTTCCTCGAACACGTCGATGAAGGTCTTGCCGATGAGTTTGCGCTTGGCTTCGGGATCGGTCACCCCGGCGAGACCCCCCAGGAACAGCGCCGAAACGTCCTTGTGGACCAGCGGGATGTTGTAGTGGCCCCGGAACAGGCTGACCACTTGCTCGGCCTCGGCCATGCGCATCAGTCCGTGATCGACGAACACGCAGGTCAGCTGCTCACCGATTGCTTCGTGGATCAGAACCGCGGCGACCGCGCTATCGACCCCGCCGGACAATCCGCAGATGACTTTACCCGAACCCACTTGCGCGCGGATTTCGGCGATCTTGGTCTTGCGGAACTCGGCCATCGTCCAGTCGCCGGCGAGCCCGCAGACCCGGTGGACGAAGTTGGCGAGCAGCTTCGCGCCATCGGGCGTGTGCACGACTTCGGGGTGGAACTGCATGGCATAGATCCGGCGCGCGTCATCCGCGATCACCGCGAAGGGCGCCCCCGCGCTCGCCGCCACGGCGCGAAAACCGGGGGCGAGCGCGGTGACCTTGTCGCCGTGGCTCATCCATACCTGATGGGTTTCCCCGGGCGCCCAGAGCCCTTCGAACAGCGCGCATCCCTCGCCGATCTCGATGAACGCGCGGCCGAACTCGCCCGCATCGCCCAGCGTCACTTCGCCGCCAAGCTGGTGCATCAGCGCCTGCTGGCCATAGCAGATGCCCAGCATGGGCAGGCCGCTGGAGAGGATCTCATCGGGAATGCGTGGGCCCTGCGCATCGAGCACCGAGGCGGGCGAGCCCGAAAGGATGATCCCCTTGGGCGCCATCCGCGCAAACGCCGCGGCGGCCTGGGTGTAAGGCGCGATCTCCGAATAGACCCCCGCCTCGCGCACCCGGCGCGCGATGAGCTGGGTCACCTGGCTGCCGAAATCGACGATCAGGATGGAATCTGAAGGTTGGATGGTCATGATGCCGCGGATAGGGTCGCGGCGCGCGCGAAACAAGCGTGCAGGCGGGACACGCTTGCTCCGACGCCGCCAAGCTGGCACCCCGTGCGCATGATCAACGCGCGCGACATTTCGATGGCCTTTGCCCTGACCATGCTGTCGGTGCTGGCGACCACGCTCCTGCTGCTGGCGCTGGGGCCGGACTGGGCGATCTATGCCCCCGCTTCATGCACCGCGACGCGCTGCTTCTGCGAACTGCCGCGGATCGGCGAATATGTCCTCCAGCCGGCGGACAGCTATTCGAGCTATGGCTATGCCTTCGCCGGGCTCCTGATCATCGTGCTCGCGCGCGGCGATCACTGGCGCTCGGGGTTCGATCGCGGCGCGGCGGCGTTCTTCGGGCTGACCGCGATCGTCGTCGGGCTGGGCTCGGTAATCATGCACGCCACGCTGACGCTGTGGGGCCAGTTCTTCGATGTGACGGGGATGTATTTCACCAGCGGGTTCATGCTGGTGAGCGCGGTCGCGCGTTGGCGCCGGCTGACCGACCGGCAGGCGGTCGCGTTCTACATCGCCTTGCTCGCGGTGCTGCTGACGATGCTTTACCTGATCCCCGAGGTGCGCCGCTATCTGTTCGCGGTAGTGCTGATCGTTGCGATCGTGATCGAGATGGCGTTCGCCCGCCCGCTGCGCCCCGGGGTCAAGCCGAGCTATTACCTCGCCGGAATCGCGGCCAAGGCAGCGGCGTTCACGATCTGGAACCTCGACCAGCGCGGCATCGTCTGCGCCCCGCACAGCTTGCTCCAGGGCCACGCCGCGTGGCACCTGCTTGGCGCGAGCGCGCTGTTGTGTACGTTCAACTACTACCGCAGCGAGCGTGAACTGAGAGCTTAGCTTCCACCCTTGGGATGCGGCGGCCGGAAGCTGCGCTCTAATTTACTCCGCCACCAACTCCCGGAGCTCGGTCTTGAGCAGCTTGCCGATATGGCTGCGCGGCATTTCGGGAATCGCGTGGAGTGCGGACAGCCGCTGGGTCTTGCCCAGCCTGGCGTTGGCGCCCGTGCGGATATCTTCGAGCGCGTCCTCGTTCGCGCCCGCCAGCACCACGAACCCCACCGGGGTCTCGCCCCAGGTATCGCTGGGCACGCCGATCACCGCCGCCTCGCGCACGCGCGGGTCGAGCAGCAGGGCATCCTCCAGATCGACGGGGAAGATGTTAAACCCGCCCGAGATGATCACGTCCTTGGTCCGCCCGACGAGCTCGACGAAGCCGTCGGCATCGACCCGGCCGACGTCGCCCATGCGTTGCCACACCGAGCCGTCGGCGGGGTCGGTCCAGTAACCTTCCCGGGTCTTGCCCGGCTGGTTCTTGTACCCCGACATCATCGTCGGCGAGCGCCCGATCAGTTCGCCCGCCTCGCCCGGGCCGAGCTCGCGGCCATCCTCGGACAGCACCTTGAGCTCGCTGCCCGGCGCGGGCTTGCCCACGGTGTGGAGCTTGTCGGGGTTCTCGTGCGCGTAGAGCAGGCAGACCACGCCGCCCTCGGTCATCGAGTAGATCTCGATCAGCCCGCCGGGCATCCGCGTGAGGACTTGGCGCTTGAGGTCGGCGGCGAACGGCGCGCTGGTGCAGTATTTCATCCGCAGCGCGCTCAGGTCGAATTCGTCGAAGCGCGGCTCGTCCATCAGCCGGCGGTACTGCACGGGGACGAGCATGGTGTGGGTCACGCGCTCGTCCTGCGCGCGGGTCAGCCAGCCGACGCTGTCGAACTTGCCCATGATCGCGGCGCGCCCGCCCGAGATCAGCGTCGGCAGGAACACCGCCATCGTCGTGTTCGAATAAAGCGGGGTCGAGGTCAGCGTGATCGCGGTCGGGCCGTAGCCGAGCGCGGCGCGGAACGCCATCTGGCGCCAGCGCATCAGGTGGCTGTGGACGATGCCCTTGGGGGTGCCGGTGGTGCCCGACGAATAGATGATGTTGAACGCGTCGGTCTCGATCGGAACGAACGGCGCGGCGTGGGAGCCGGCGGGCGCCATCCAGGCATCGAGTGCTTCATCAAGGACGATGTGCCGGCCCGCGAAGATCGCGCGCTCGCCAAGCTCGGTCAGTTTCGCGCGATCGATGAACAGATGCGCCGCACCCGAATCGGCGGCCATCGCGGCGAGCTGGTCGGCGCTGGCGCTGGTGGTGAGCGGGGCTGCGCACCCGCCCGCGCGGATCGCGGCGAGGAACACCAGCGCGTAGTTTACCGTCGATGTGCCGAGGATCGCCACGGCCTGCCCGCGCTCCAGCCCATCGGCCTGGAGCCGTGCCGCGATCCGCTCGATCCGCTCGCCTGCTTCGCGCCAGGTGAGCCGGGTCGTCCCGTCGTCGAGCGCCAGCGCCTCGCCGCGGTGCGCGCTCCATGCCGCGAGCATCGCGGGGAACGAGCCGAACGGCTGGTCGAGCAAGGTGATCGGGTCGGTCGCGGTCATCGTCATCCCTCTTCGCCGCGCTCGAATGCATTTTCTGCAACTGACACGGCGTTCTTTGCACTTGTTGTTAAACGTTATAATATTATTTCAACGCTATCGATCCACTCGGGTTTTGGGGGAGGGCGCGCTGAAGGCGCAACCTAGCAAACCAAGGAGGATCACATGCGCAATATTATCGCCATGTTGCTGCCGATCGTCATCGCCGCAAGTACCAGCGGCCTGATGTTCGCCGCCACGCTCGCTTAAGCGGTGCGGGCCAACGCACGGGGCCGCTGATCCATTCGGATCGACGGCCCCGCAGCGGTTTATTTGCTCGCCAGAGCCTTGACGTATTCGGTCAGAAAATCGCGCCCGGTGTAGAGCGAGCGCATTTCCATGCGTTCGTTGAGTCCGTGCATCCCGTTACCATCGGGATTGGCCCAGACCCCAGGCACCCCATACGTCGGGATTCCGGCCGCGCCGGTATAGACCGCGTCGGTCGCACCGGTGGACATCGAGGTCATCAGCGGGACCTGCGGATAGTATTTCGCGACCAGCGCCTGCGCCGGGGCGAGCAGGCGCGGATCGAGCGGCGGAACCTGCGCGATCGGCTTGGTCGTGATCCGCTGGGCGATCTTGATCGACGGATCGCCGATCGCAGCGGCCAGCGCGGCCTGGGTTTCGTCCGAAGTCCGCCCCGGGAACATGCGGCAATTGACGTTGGCGGTGACGTTCTGCGGCAGGGCGTTGAGCGCGTGCCCGCCTTCGATCAGGGTCGCTACGCAGGTCGTGCGCAGCAGCGAATGGAGCATGCGGTCCGCATTGACGAGCGTCTCCGCTTCATGGTCCGCGGGATTGTCCGCGAGCTTGAGCATCGCTGCGCCGATCGCCCCGCCCCGTGCGGTCCCGCCCTGGCGGAAAAACGCCCGCGTGGTGTCGTTGAACTGGAGGGGAAATTCATACCCGCCGACCTTGAGCAGCGCCGCAGACATCGCATAGATCGCGTTGCTCGGCACCGGCATCGAGCTGTGCCCGCCGGGGTTGGTCGCGGTCAGGGTAAAGTCCTGATAGGCCTTTTCGCCGACCTGCAGGGTCTGCACCGCCACCCGCCCGCCGTCGGCCACGGCCTTGCCGTCGGTCTGCCCGCCGCCGCCCTCGTTGAGCGCGAACTCGGCGTCGATCCAGTCCTTGTGGTTGACCGAGAGCCATTCGGCGCCGTTGAATGCGCCGCTGGTTTCCTCGCCGCAGGTCAGCGCCAGCTTGATCGTACGCGCGGGGCGGTAGTGCTCGCGGGCGAAGCGAGCGAGCATGTCGGTCCAGATCGCGGCCTGGGCCTTGTCGTCGAAAGTGCCGCGGCCATAGAAATAACCGCCTTCCTCGATCAGCGTGAACGGATCGCGCACCCAGTCCGAACGCTTGGCCTCGACCACGTCGATATGCGCGAGCAGCAGCATCGGCTTCAGTGTGCGCGAAGTGCCGGGATAGACCGCGACGAGCCCGCCGTCCTTGGGATGCGCGGGATCGGCATAAAGGTTGATCGCGCTGTCGGGCATGCCGCCCGCACGTAGCCGCGCCGCCATGCGTGTCGCCGCCAGGGTGCAGCTGCCGGCGGACAGCGTGGTGTTGGTTTCGACCAGTTCCTTGTAGGTGTCGTGGAAGGTCTGTTGGTCGGCGCGCAAGGGCGCTTCCGCTGCCAGTGCGGGCAGCGCCGGCAGCGCGGCGCTCAACATTCCGGCAGACAGAAGGGCAGTGATCGAACGCATCATGGTCTTGGCATCCTCTTGGAACGGCATGGTTATTTTGCGGCGTAGAGCTTTATCAGATCGAACAGGAAGTCGCGACCAGTGTAAAGCGAGGCGGTGGAAATCCGCTCGTTCAGCCCGTGGACCCCGCCGCCGTCGGGATCGCCCCAGCTGCCCGGGACACCGTAGGTCGGGATCCCCGCAGCGCCGAGATAGCTGGCATCGGTATAGCCGTTGGCCATCGCCGCGACCAAGGGCACTCCGGGGAAATACCGCGCCACCAGTTGCCGCGCGGGGCCGATGATCCTCGCGTCGAGCGGGGGCGGCGGAGGCGAGGGGCGCAGCGGCGCCAGCGTGGTCACGCTCACCGCCGGGTTGGCGATGATCGCGGCGAGCTCGTCGCGGATTGCCGCGACCGGGTGGCCGGGAAAGATCCGGCAATTGACGTTGGCCGCGGCGCGCTGGGCCAAGGCATTTTTCGCGTGCCCGCCCTCGAGCATCGTCGCAACGCAGGTCGTGCGCAGGTTGGAATGGAGGAACGGTTCGCGGTTGACGATCGCTTCGGCCGCCGTGTCCGCGGGGTTGGCCGCCAGCGCGACCATCGCCGCGCCGACCGCGTTGTGGCGTCCCGCGCCGCCCAGGCGGAAATAGGCGCGAGTGGTGTCGGTGAATTCGAGCGGAAACTCGTGGCCCTCGATCGCGGTCAGCGCGTGGGCGAGCTGGTAGATCGCGTTGTCGGGCCGCGGCGCCGAGCTGTGCCCGCCGGGGTTGCGTGTTTCGAGGCGATAATTGGCAAAGGTTTTTTCACCGACCTGGATGGTCTGCTCGAGCACATGACCCTTGCCGTCGCTGGTCCCGCCGCCGCCTTCGTTGAGCGCGAATTCGGCATCGATCAGTTCGCGGCGGTTGGCGGCAAGCCACTGCGCGCCGTTGAACGCCCCGTTGGTCTCCTCGCCGCAGGTCAGCGCGATCTTGACCGTGCGCGCGGGGCGGTAGCCGCTTTGCTGGAAGCGGATCAGGGTATCGACCAGGATCGCCGCCATCGCCTTGTCGTCGGCGCTGCCGCGGGCGTAGAAATAGCCGCCCTCCTCGATCAGCGTGAACGGATCGCGGGTCCAGTCGGCGCGGTTGGCCTCGACCACGTCGACATGCGCGATTGCCAGGATCGGCTTGAGCGTGCGCGAGGTGCCCGGATAGACCGCGACCAGTCCGCCGTCCTTGGGGTGCTGCGGATCGGCGTAGAGCGTGATCGCGCTATCCGGGATACCCCCGGCGCGCAGCCGCGCCGCCATGCGTTCGGCGGCCAGCGTGCAACTGCCCGACGAAAGCGTGGTGTTGGTTTCGACCAGCTCCTTGTAAAGCCCGCGAAACGCGGCCTGATCGGGGCGCAGCGGCACTTCCGCGGCGTGCACGGCGGTAATCGTGAGGCTGGCCAGTGCCGCGCCCAGGATCGCTTTTCTCATCGCTCGTGATCTCCCCGCCGGAAGCCGCAGCAAAGCAGAGATTGCTTGTGGAAGAAAGCGATAAGCGGTTCCGTTTTTGGCCCGGAAATCCTATATGCTGGGGATGACCAGCACCAACGAAAACATCCCCAACACCAACGCCTATGGCGCCGATTCGATCAAGGTGCTCAAGGGCCTTGATGCGGTGCGCAAACGGCCGGGAATGTACATCGGCGATACCGACGATGGCTCGGGCCTGCACCACATGGTGTTCGAGGTTTCCGACAACGCGATCGACGAGGCGCTGGCCGGGCACTGCGACCTCGTGCTGATCGAACTCAACCCCGATGGCTCGGTTTCGGTGGAGGATAACGGCCGCGGCATTCCGACGGGGATCCACGCCGAGGAAGGCGTTTCGGCCGCCGAAGTCATCATGACCCAGCTCCACGCGGGCGGGAAGTTCGAGAACACCAGCGACGACAACGCCTACAAGGTTTCGGGCGGGCTCCACGGGGTCGGCGTATCGGTGGTCAACGCGCTGTCCGAATGGCTCGAGCTGACGATCTGGCGCGACGGCGTCGAACACTGGATGCGCTTCGAACACGGCGATGCGGTGGGCCCGCTGATCGAAAAAGGACCCGCGCCTGCTGGCAAGAAGGGCACGCGGGTCACGTTCTCGGTCTCGACCAACACTTTCAAGAATGTGCTCGAATTCGATTTCGACAAGCTCGAGCATCGCTACCGCGAGCTGGCGTTCCTCAATTCGGGCGTGCGCATCCTCCTGCGCGACAAGCGGCATGAGGAGATCAAGGAACACGATCTGTTTTACGAGGGCGGGATCGGCGCGTTCGTCAAATACCTCGATCGCAACAAGGTGCCGCTGCTGCCCGATCCGGTCGCGATCAGTTCCGAACGCGACGGCATCGGCATCGAAGTCGCGCTCGAATGGAACGACAGCTATTACGAAAACGTCCTGACCTTCACCAACAACATCCCGCAGCGCGACGGCGGCACGCACCTCGCCGCGTTCCGCGCCGCGCTGACCCGCACGCTCAACGGCTACGCCGAGAAATCGGGGATGCTGAAGAAGGAAAAGGTCAGCCTGACCGGCGACGACATGCGCGAAGGGCTGACCGCGATCGTCTCGGTCAAACTGCCCGATCCCAAGTTCTCGAGCCAGACCAAGGACAAGCTGGTCTCCTCCGAAGTGCGCCAGCCGCTCGAAAGCCTGATGGCCGACCGGATGAGCGAATGGCTCGAGGAAAATCCCGCTTACGCCCGCGCGGTCATCAGCAAGGTGATCGACGCCGCCGCCGCGCGCGAAGCCGCCAAGCGCGCCCGCGAGATGAGCCGCAAGGGCGCGATGAGCATCGCCTCGCTCCCCGGCAAACTCCACGATTGTTCGGAACGCGATCCGGCCAAGTCCGAACTGTTCCTGGTCGAGGGTGACAGCGCCGGCGGATCGGCCAAGCAGGGCCGCAACAGCAAGTACCAGGCAATCCTCCCGCTCAAGGGCAAGATTCTCAATGTCGAGCGCGCGCGGTTCGACCGGATCATCAGTTCCAAGGAAGTCGGCACGCTGATCCAGGCGATGGGGACGGGCATCCGCGACGAATTCACGCTGGAAAAACTGCGCTATCACAAGATCGTGATCATGACCGACGCCGATGTCGACGGCGCCCATATCCGCACCCTGCTGCTCACCTTCTTCCACCGCCAGATGCCCGAGATCATCCGCGCCGGGCATTTGTTCATCGCCCAGCCGCCGCTGTACAAGGTCGCCAAGGGCCGCAGCGAGGTCTATCTCAAGGACAACGCCGGGCTCGATCGCTACCTCGTCGAAGCCGGCACCGCAGGGCGTGTGCTCGAAACCGAAGGCGGGGCGCGCAGCGGGCGCGATCTGGCCGAACTGGTCGAACATGCGATGCGGATGCGCAGCCTGATGGCATTCGTCCCCAAGCGCTACGACCCCGCGATCATCGAGGCGTTGGCACTGGCCGGGACCTTTGCGCCCGAGATCGACCGCGCGGGCCGCGATGCTGCATTGACCCGCGCGGCGCAGTGGCTCGATTCAGGTGACCGCGAAGCGCGCTGGACCGCCGCGATGGGCGAGGAGGGCGCAGTCGTGGTCAACCGCGTCTGGCGCGGCATGACCGATCATCACGTGATCGAAGGCGGGTTCCTGACCAGCGCCGAGGCGCGCAAGCTGGCGCGCGTCGCGGGCGAGCAGGCCGAGGTTTACGCGGCACCTTCGCACCTGACCAAAGGCGCCGCGGGCGACGCTGCCGAGGCGCTCGAAGAAACCCCGTTGGCCGAGGGCGGCGATGTCCTGGCGCCCGACGATGCGCCTGCCGCCGAAGACGCCCAGGCGCCGCGGACCGCGCCCCGCGCCGGCAACGACGGGATGATCACGCGGCCCTCGCAGCTCCTCGATGCGGTGCTCGTCGCGGGGCGCAAGGGGCTATCGGTCAGCCGCTACAAGGGCTTGGGCGAAATGAACGCCGAACAGCTATGGGAAACCACGCTCGACCCCGACAACCGCGCGCTGCTCCAGGTCAAGGTCGAGGACGCCGACGTCACCGACGAGAT
>JANXSP010000126.1 GCA_025356575.1 Novosphingobium sp. | reverse complement strand
CGAGAACGTGGTCGATGCCGAATTCTCCGAAGTCGACGAAACCAAGTAAGACGAAGACCCTCCCTCTCCCCGGCTGGGGAGAGGGTTGGAGGGGGCTCTGATGGCGACCGCCGAAACCGATTATTACGAACTGCTCGAGGTCGAGCGTAGCGCCGACGACGGGACGATCAAGTCATCGTACCGGCGCCTGGCGATGCGCTTTCATCCGGACAAAAATCCCGGCGACGCCGCAGCGGAGGTCAAGTTCAAGGCGATCAGCTCAGCCTATTCGTGCCTGAGCGATCCGCAAAAGCGCGCGGCGTATGATCGCTATGGCCATGCTGCGTTCGAACAGGGCGGCGGCGGAGGCGGCCAGCAGGGCTTCTCCGACCTGGGCGACATATTCGAGACGATCTTCGGCAACGCTTTCAACGGCGGCGGCGGCGGGCGCCAGCAGGTGCGGCGCGGTGCGGACCTGCGTTACGACATGGAAATCGGCCTCGACGAGGCGTTCCATGGCACTACCGAACAGATCGAGATCGAAGTCTCCGCCAAATGCGAACCTTGCGAGGGCAAAGGCGCGCAGCCGCAAACGGGCACACGCCGCTGCAATTTGTGCGGCGGACACGGCAAAGTGCGCGCCCAGCAAGGCTTCTTCATGGTCGAGCGGACTTGCCCGACCTGCCAGGGCCGCGGCGAAGTGATCGAGAGCCCGTGCCGCGCTTGCGGCGGCGAGGGCCGCGTTGATCAGCCCCAGTCACTTGACGTGACGGTTCCTCCGGGGGTCGATTCGGGCACGAGGATCAGGCTGGCGGGCAAGGGTGAGGCGGGGCCGTTCGGAGCGCCGCCGGGCGACCTCTATATCTTCCTCCACGTCCGCCGCCATGCGATGTTCGAACGCGAAGGGACCACGCTGATCACCCGCGTACCCGTCAGTTTCACTACTGCCGCGTTGGGCGGCGAGGTCGATATCCCCGGCCTCGACGGAGCCAAGCATTCGATCGCGATCCCCCCGGGGATTCAGTCGGGCAAGCAGCTGCGCAAACGCGGCGCGGGGATGCCGGTGCTCCAGGGCCGCGGCCACGGTGACATGGTCGTCGAGATCACGGTCGAGACCCCGAGCAAGCTGTCGGCGCGGCAAAAGGAGATCCTGCGGGAATTCCAGGAGACCGAGACCGGCGACGAATGCCCGCAGTCGAAAGGGTTTTTCGAACGGCTCAAGGAAGCGTGGAGCGGCAGGGAATAGGCTAGGGCAGGTTCAGCGCGAGAACTTCGGCACGAAGTCCCGGGATCAGCGCGGGGTCGACCCCCAGCCGCGGCTCTTCCTCTTCCAGTACCGCCAGGAACGCGCGGCGTTTGAATTCGAAAATCAACTTCGATGAAATGATCTCGCCCGGCGGCAGCGCAGAGACCACCAGGTCGATCATCCGCTCGGCGCCGTGAAGCCGGCCCCAGAGATAATCGTTCTCGCGGTAGGCGCGGCTGAAAAACGCGCCGAAGTTGTAAAACTCGGTTCCCCGCAGCGTCGCCTGGGTCCCGCCCGCACGGATCGAGAGCGCGTCCTCGGGCGAAATCCGATCGACCTTGACCGGATCGAACTCGGTACTGCCTTCGTCGCGCAGCAGCGGCAGGGTTGCGGTGTCGAAAAACGGAAAGCCCAGGTAGGCCAGCAGCATCCGGCGGCGCAGCGCGGTTGGCATCGCCGCCATCGCGGCGGCGAGCAGTTCGTCGACCTTGAGATCGTGCTCGGCCAAGCGGCGCGAGGCGGCGATATGTTCGAGCACGGCGCCCGGATCCTTGAACACCGCGCTCGCAACCTTGCCGAAGTGCGGGCCGAGCGAGGCGGCGGGTTCGTGCGCGAAATAGAGCGACAGCGCCTCGAACACCGCGGCGCGGGCGGCATCGCGGGCAGACTGCGGGATTGCCGGATCATCCTCCCAATCCTGTGCCAGGCGCCGCGCCAGAAGGCGCAGGCGGCGGATGCGAAAGGCCAGGTCGTGCTCGCGGAAAAACGCAATCGCCGCAGCATTGGCCCCGCCGCGCATCCCCGACAGCCGGTCAAGCCCGGTGCTTGCCAGATAATCCCAAAGCGCGTGCGCAATCGGGCCAGGGTTATCCAGCCCGAGTCCCGGCGCTGCTGCGTGGATAAGCGCGGCGAGACCATCGACGATCGCGCCGGCCTTGATCTGGGCATAACCGTGGAAGGCAAAGCCCGACTGCTCGCTCGCCGCTTGCTGCGCCCGCGCGCGCCAGGCGACCAGCCGCTTGGCGGTCGGATGATTGAGGAACAACGTGCGGCCGAACAGGCGCTCAACGGCTTCCTCGACTTCGGGACGCAGTGCCGTGACAATCGCACGCAGCCGGGCCATTTCCTTCGACTGGTATGCGAGTGCCTCGAGGTTGTCGCGCACCGGCTGTTCGCGCGGGATCGACGAGAGCGAGCCGAAGATCGTCGCGAAGAACCCGATCGGGCGCGGATCGGCGCGGACCTTGTCATCCACCCGGTCGGGGTGGGGATCGATGTAGACGAACCGGCGGTCGATTTCGCGCTGGGCCGGGCGGTCGCGCAGAACCGCCATTGCCTGGGCAAACGGCGCGTTGACCAACACCGATCCGTCGATCAGCGAAACCCCGTCGAGATCGCCGCGCCGCGCGTGCTGCGGCATGATCCGCGTCAGAAACGCTTCACGCCCGCTCCACTCCATTCCGCCATCGGCGACCAGCTTGTCGATCTCGGCAATGCGCAGGGCGGGGAAAGCGCCGGGAAAACTGGCTGTCGCGCGCGCCGCGAAGATCAATTCGGGCAGCGGCGCCAGCGGCAGCCCAGGGGTTGCCGCGGTGGCAGCGCGGAACCCGATCGAGACCCGGTGCTCGCTCTCCTCGATCAACGGCGGGCTGTTGAGCCGAAGCATCTCGAGATGGCCCTTGAAGTCGGTTGCGGTCACGAACAGATCGAGCGGGTGCCCCGCGGGAAGCAGCGGTGCTTCGGCGGGACTTGCTGCCATTGCCGCGAACGCGTTCGCAATCAGCCGTGAGAACCCGAGGCCGCTGAATGGCGGCGCGAACCAGCGCGCCCGGATCAGCCGGGAAAGCTTGCCGCGAACCTCGGCGCGCGTTTCAGGCGCCACGCTGTCGCTGACCGCGTTGCCCGGGCGGGTCAGCAGATACCACACGATCGGCATCGCCCAGGCCTTGGTGATGCGCGAGAACGGCCGGGCGTCGGGATCGGTCAGCACGTCGATGTCGGCATCGGCCAGCCACATCTCGGTCAGGGGTTCGAGCGACTGGCCCGAATGAAGCGCCTGCGCCAGGAACACCCCGTTGATCCCGCCCGCGCTGGCACCCGCGACGATATCGGGCAGGATCCGCAAGCGCAGTCCGTGACGATCCGCGATGGCGCCAAGCAGATCGCGATAGACCGCCGCGCTGCCGCCGGGAGTTGGTGCGTCCCCGCCGATAAAATCGCGGCTCGCCCGCGCCAGGTGCCAAAGCTCCTTGGTGACCCCGTGCATATAGACCGCCAGGCTCACCCCGCCGTAACAGATCAGCGCAATTCTGAGCTCCTTCTGACGCATCGCCGCACGATAGGCCGTCCGTTCGCGAAGGCAATTGCGTTCCGCCTATGTTCCGATTATGAAGTCGCCATGGCCAAACCCAAACGCCGTTATGTGTGCCAGGCTTGCGGCAGCATTGCGCAGCGCTGGCAGGGCCAGTGCGCGGATTGCGCCGAATGGAACACGCTGGTGGAGGATGCGCCGGCCACCGTGTTTTCGCTCAAGCACGATCTCTCGGCCGGCGGACGCGCGGTCGAATTCGTCGGGCTCGACGCGCCGGGCGAAAAGCTTGAACGCTATAGTACCGGGATCGCGGAGTTCGATCGCGCGCTTGGCGGCGGGTTGGTCCCGGGCTCGGCAATCTTGATGGGCGGCGATCCGGGGATCGGCAAGTCGACCCTGCTGCTGCAGGCCGCGGCGCTGATGGCACGCCGGGGCGCGGCGACGATCTATGTCAGCGGTGAAGAAGCATCGGCGCAGGTGCGCCTTCGTGCCGAGCGGCTGGGGCTGGCCGACGCGCCCGTGCGGCTGGCCGCAGCGACCAACGTCCGCGATATCCTGACCACGCTGGGGACGATGGAAACCCCCGCGCTGCTCGTCGTCGATTCGATCCAGACGATGCATTCGGACCAAATCGAGGGTGCGCCCGGCACGGTCAGCCAGGTGCGCGGCTGCGCTTTCGAACTGATCCGCTACGCCAAGCAGACCGGCGCCGCGCTCGTCCTGGTCGGGCACGTCACCAAGGACGGCTCGATCGCGGGGCCGCGCGTGCTCGAACACATGGTCGACGTGGTGATGAGCTTCGAAGGCGAGCGCAGCCACCAGTACCGCATCCTGCGTTCGGTCAAGAATCGCTTCGGCCCGGTCGATGAGATCGGGGTGTTCGCGATGGCGGGCGCGGGGCTAGAGGAAGTCGCCAACCCGTCGCTGCTGTTCCTTTCGGGGCGCAACGACGCGGTCTCGGGCAGCGCGGTGTTCCCCGCTATCGAGGGGACGCGTCCCGTCCTTGTCGAAATCCAGGCGCTGATCGTCCGGCTGGCCAGCGGGGCGACGCCGCGGCGTGCCGTCGTCGGCTGGGACAGCGGGCGCCTGGCGATGCTGCTGGCGGTGCTCGAGGCACGCTGCGGGCTCAATTTTTCCTCAGCGGAAGTCTATCTCAATGTCGCCGGGGGTTACCGTCTGGCCGACCCAGCCGCAGACCTTGCAGTCGCCGCCGCGCTGGTTTCCGCGCTTTCGGACAAGCCGCTGCCGCGCGACGCGGTGTGGTTCGGCGAGATTTCGCTGGCGGGCGAGGTTCGCCCCGTCGCGCATTCGGCAATCCGCGCCCGTGAAGCCGCCAAGCTCGGGTTCGGGACGGCCACGGGTCCGGTCGATGCCGAGCCGGGGATAGCGGGCCTTCGCTATTCCGGACTGCGCCTGCTTCCAAATCTCGTTGACCGGATTCTGGGGACACCGTAGCCTTGCAGCGATGACCGGGTTCGATATCGCCGTCTTTCTGTTGGTCGCGCTCGGCGCGGTAACCGGGTTCATGCGCGGGTTCGTGGAAGAAGTCCTGTCGCTGGCGGCATGGGTGCTCTCGCTCATCGCGATCCACTACCTTCACGGACCGATGGCGGCATTTCTCGAACCGCGGATCGGTACGCCATCCGGCGCATCGATCCTCGCCTTCGCCATTCTCCTCCTGATTCCGTACGCGGCGATGAAGGTAATCGCAGGTTTTGCCGGGCGGACCACGCGCGCCTCGGTGCTGGGGCCGATCGACCGCCTGCTCGGTTTCGGGTTCGGTTCGATCAAGGGCGTGATCATCGCGGTGTTGGCGTTCTCGGTATTGGTTTTGGGCTACGACACCGTTTGGGGACCGGGCGGGCGCCCGACCTGGATAACCCAATCGCGCAGTTATCCCTTCATCGACGCGGCCAGCGATGCGTTGGTCGTGCAAATCGGGGAACGCCGCGCAGCCGCAGAGGCGGCAGCGAGCGCCGATCTTAAAGGTTCGTCGCGGTCCCGATCCGCACGGTGACCGCGCTTTCGGCGAAAGTGCTCTACACGGCAGAGGTCCTGGCGCTGGCGACATCCCTTGCCGATTATCCGCTCGGCGAAAGCCGCGCCACTCTGCCGCTGCGCGCAGATGCGCGTTCGCCGACGTGCGGCAGCAGCCTGACAATCGGCCTGGCGGTAAACGAAGCTGGAGCGATCGCGGGTATCGGCGCGCGGGTCCAGGCCTGCGCCATCGGGCAAGCCGCTGCCGCGATTTTCCTCAACGCAGCGCTGGGCCAGGACACCCGCAGCATCGCCGACAGCGAGCGGGCAGTGGCCGTTTGGCTGTCCGGTCGCGCAGGTCTGCCGGACTGGCCCGGGCTCTCGCTTATCTCCGGTGCGATTGCCTACCCAGCGCGTCATGGTGCAATCCTCTTGCCGTGGCGCGCCGCGCGCTCGGCACTTTGCAGCGCCGCGTCCGGCAGCTAGTAAGCGCCGCGACAAGGGTTGGTTGGGGGATCGAATATGGCCGAAACTGCGGCGACCGTGCACAGCGAGCCGAGTGCCGCGGACATGCGGCTGATCATCGCCGCATCGTCGGCCGGCACGATCTTCGAATGGTACGACTTCTTCATCTACGGTGCGCTCGGATCGATCCTGGCCAAAACATTCTTCCCCGCGGGCAATCCGACGATCGAGATGCTGCTGTTCTGGCTCGTTTTCGCGGTCGGGTTCGGGTTTCGCCCGCTTGGCGCGGTCTTGTTCGGGTATCTGGGTGACCGGCTCGGGCGCAAGTACACCTTTCTCGTTACGGTCACCCTGATGGGGATTGCGACCGCGGGGGTCGGGCTGGTTCCGGGTGCGGCGCAGATCGGCTATGCCGCGCCGATCCTGGTGCTGCTGCTGCGCGTGATCCAGGGTCTTGCGCTCGGCGGCGAATACGGGGGCGCGGCAATCTACGTCGCGGAGCATGCGCCCGCGGGCAAGCGGGGATTTTATACCAGCTTCATCCAGGCCAGTGTCACCGGCGGGTTTGTGACCAGCCTGCTGGTCGTGCTAGCGTGCAAATCTGCGATGAGCGCCGAAACCTGGGCGTTGTGGGGCTGGCGCGTGCCGTTCGTGCTCAGTCTGGCGCTGCTTGCGGTGTCGCTGTGGATGCGGCTCAAGCTTTCCGAAAGCCCGGTGTTCAAGGCCATGAAGGAAGCCGGCGAACTGTCGAAAAACCCGTTCGTCGAAAGCTTCACGTATCCGGGGAACAAGAAGCGCCTGATCATCGCCCTGTTCGGCGGCGCTGCGGGGATGACGGTGATTTTCTACACCGCCTATTTCAGCGGCATGTCCTTTCTCAAGGGGCCGATGCAGATCAACGATACGACGGCCGAGGTGTTGGTGGGTTCGGCGGGTCTGGTGGGGATCGTGATGTGCCTGCTGACCGGGCGCTGGTCCGATCGCGTGGGCCGGGCGCGCCCGCTGCTGCTCGGTAACCTGGCGGGCTTGATCCTGCTGTTCCCGTTGTTCTGGACGATCGGCGCTTACGCCAATCCCGAATTGGCGGCAGCCTCGCGCGCGTCGCCCGTATTGCTCGCCGGTCCCGACTGTACCTACAGCCCGTTCGCGCCCAAGCAGCCGACCGATTGCGGCAAGGCGATGGCCATGCTCGGTGCCAAGGGGGTTCGCTATACGCTCGGCGCCGCCGCCCCCGCGCTCACCATCAGCGTTGGCGCACAGGCGCTCAGCGGGTTCGACGAGAAGGCGCTGGCGGGCGCGCTCGACACCGCAGGCTACAAGTTCGTCAAGCACGACCCCGCACCTTCGGCGATGGTTGTCATCTGGCTATGCTTGGCCATTCTCGCCGCGCTTTCGGCGATCACCTACGGGTCTCTTGCGGCGCTGCTGGTGGAATTGTTTCCCGCCCGGGTGCGCTACAGTTCGATGTCGATCCCGTATCACATCAGTGCCGGGTATTTCGGGGGGTTCTTGCCCTTCATCGCGGCCTTCATCGCCGCCAAGTTCGGCAATCCTTACGCTGGCCTGTGGTATCCGTGGACGATCATCGCGATCTCGCTGCTAGTCGGATTGTGGGGCTTCGACAAGGGTCCGCCGCGCGACTTTGCCGACGACACCGGTCGCGATGCCGCCTGAAGGACCGCCGAAGCTGCCCGCCGCGCCGCTTCGCCTGATCGTCGATCATGACGCGCTTGCCGCAAACTGGCATACGCTCGATCGGCTATCCGGTACGGCGCGCGCGGGTGCCGCGGTCAAGGCGAACGGCTACGGCCTGGGGGCACGGGCGGCCGTGCGCACGCTCGGCAATGCGGGGTGCCGTGATTTCTTCGTCGCTCACTGGCAGGAAGCGGAGGCGTTGCTCGATCTGGTCGATCCCGCATCGATCAGTGTGCTGCATGGCCCCGCAACCAGCGACGAAGCGCGGTGGGCCAAGGCGGCCGGGGTACGTCCCGCGCTCAACTCGCTCGATCAGGTTGCGCGGTGGCAGTCGGTTGGCGGCGGGCCGTGCGACATCATGGTCGACACCGGGATCAATCGCCTCGGACTCGCGCTGAGCGACCTCAGCGATCCGGCGATTGCCGCGCTCGACATCGATATCGCGATGTCGCACCTCGCCTGCGCCGACGAAGACAACCCGCGCAATGCTGTGCAAATGGCGCGCTGGCGAGAGGCATGCGGCGTGCTCCAGCCGCGGCGGGCCAGCCTCGCCAACAGCGCCGGGATCGCCCTGGGGGCAGCATACCACGGCGATCTCACGCGCCCCGGACTCGCGCTGTACGGCGGCATTCCCCGCGCCGAGTTTGAGAACGAAATCGCGCAAGTCGCTCGGATCGAGACGATGGTGCTTCAGGTTCGAGAAATCGCTGCGGGCGAGGGGGTGGGTTACAATGCCACGTTCACCGCCCCCCATCCGCTGCGGATCGGCACCGTCGCGCTTGGTTATGCCGACGGGTTCCTGCGCGCCTGGTCGGATTGCGGCATGCTGCGCAGCAACGGTTCGCCCCTCCCGGTGATCGGGCGGGTGTCGATGGACATGTCGGGGATCGACCTATCGGCCGCGCCCGAAGTCAGGGAAGGCGATTGGGTGGAAGTCGACTATGCGCTACCTGCCGCCGCGCAGGCCAGTGGTCTTTCGCAATACGAGCTTCTGACGATTCTCGGACAACGCTTTTCGCGTTAGCGAAGACGCGTGTTGCACTGCAAATGATGCGGGTGCTAATTGAACGCTCCGACTGCGCGGGGACGAGGATCGACATGAACGGCAAAAATGCTCAGAGCGACGAGCCGGTAGTCATCAAGAAGTACGCCAACCGGCGGCTCTACAACACCCGTCTGTCGAGTTACGTCACGCTCGATCACCTCGCCAAGATGACTCGCGAAGGCATAGATTTCAAAGTGCTCGACGCGAAGTCCGGCGGCGATATCACGCATCAGGTGCTCACCCAGATCATTATGGATGAGGAAGCGGGCGGCGAACAGATGCTGCCGGTTGGGTTCCTGCGCCAGTTGATCGGCATGTACGGCAATTCGATGCAGGCACTGTTGCCGCATTATCTCGAAGCGTCGATGGACAACTTTCGGACCAATCAAAGCAAGCTGCGATCGGCGTTCGAGGAAACTATCGGCAACAATCCGCTGGCCAAGCTGGCGCAGCACAATATCGAAATGTTCAAGATGGCCGCTTCGGCGTTTATGCCTGGGCAACTTCGCGGGGGTGAAACCACTTCCGCCGCGGCGCCGGCCGATACGCGTGACGAACTCGCCGTCCTCCGCGGGCAAATGGCCGAAATGCAGAAAAAGCTCGAAGCGCTGGGTAAATAGCGCCAAGCTTGCCGGCCCCGTTTAAGAAAGCCGTACCCGTGTCCTCAATCCGCCATGCCCTCAACGTCACGCGCGAGGGGGATTTTGCGCAGTGGTACCAGGCGGTTATCGCCGAAGCCGATATGGCCGAAGAAAGCGGTGTACGCGGGTGCATGGTCATCAAGCCGTGGGGTTATGGCATCTGGGAGCGGATGCAGAAACTGCTCGACATCGAGATCAAGGCGACCGGGCACGAAAACTGCTATTTTCCGCTGTTCATCCCGCTGAGCTTTTTCGAAAAAGAGGCCGAGCATGTCGAGGGCTTTGCCAAGGAAATGGCAGTCGTTACCCACCACCGCCTGATCCCCAACGGGAAGGGCGGGCTGATGCCCGATCCCGAAGCCAAGCTTGAGGAGCCGCTGGTCGTACGCCCGACTTCGGAGACCGTGATCGGCGCAGCGATGAGCCGGTGGGTTCAGTCGTGGCGCGATTTACCGCTGCTCACCAATCAGTGGGCCAACGTCGTGCGCTGGGAAATGCGGACGCGGATGTTCCTGCGCACCAGCGAGTTCCTCTGGCAGGAAGGCCACACCGCTCACGCCGACAAGACAGACGCGATGGAAGAAACCATGCGGATGCTCGAGGTTTACCGCGCCTTTGCCGAAGGCCCGCTGGCGATGCCCGTGATCGCGGGTGAAAAACCGGAGAACGAGCGTTTTCCCGGCGCCGACGCGACATATTCGATCGAGGCGATGATGCAGGATGGCAAGGCCCTCCAGGCAGGCACCTCGCACTATCTCGGCACCAGCTTCGCTGAGGCGGCGGGGATCCGATATCAGGACCGTGAAGGTCAACAGGCCACCTGCCACACCACAAGCTGGGGGGTGTCGACGCGGATGATCGGCGGGGTAATCATGGTCCACGGCGACGACGACGGCTTGCGCGTTCCCCCGCAGATCGCGCCGCACCAGATCGTGATCTTGCCGATGCTGCGCGAAAACGAGGGCGACGATGCGCTGCTGGCATATTGCGAAGAAGTGCGCCGCGCGCTCGCCGGGCAGAGTGCACTGGGCGAACCGATCCGCGTCCATCTCGACAAGCGCGCGGGCAAGGCCACGGGCAAGCGTTGGGCGTGGGTCAAGAAGGGCGTTCCACTGATCCTCGAGATCGGCGGGCGTGATGCCGAAGCCTCCCAGGTCAGCGTGCTGCGCCGCGACCGGCTGTGGCGCGATGATGGCAAGCCCGATTTTCGCGGCGAACCGCGCGAGACGTTCATCGCCGGCGCGGCTGCCGAGCTCGAAGCGATTCAGGCGGGTCTGTTCACCGAAGCCAAATCGCGCCGCGACCGCCAGATTGTGCGCGGCGTCGACAGTTTCGAGGCGCTCAGCGCGATGTTCAGTGAATCGGAAAAAACCCCGGGATGGGCGCAGGTCGCGTGGTCTGCGCCGAGCGGCGCGGCGCTCGACGCTGTTGTCGCGAAGCTGAAGTCCTTGAAACTGACGATCCGCAACACTCCGCTTGGTGCGCCAGCGCCTTCGGGAATGTGCATGTTCACCGGCCAACCCGCCACGCAGACGATCTATGTCGCGCGCACTTACTAAGGCCATCGCGCTCGCTGGCGCGCTGATCGCCGGTTCTGCCCACGCAGCCGACGCGCCGGCTCCAGCTGCGGCGGACGGCGTTTCGCAAGCGCGGATGCGTGCCGATATCGAGCGCTTGGTGGCGTTCGGAACGCGGCACACGTTGTCCGACCAGCAATCTGCGACCCGCGGGATCGGTGCGGCCCGCCGCTGGGCCGAGGCCGACTTGCGCCGCACGGCCCGCGCTTGTGGCGGGTGCCTCGAGATCGTGCTCCCCGAAAAAATGATCACCGGTGACCGGATCCCTGCGCCGGTTCGCTTGGTCGATGTCGTCGCCATCCAGCGCGGCACCGAGCGGCCGAACGAAGTCGTCATCGTCCAAGGGCACATCGACAGCCGCAACTCCGACGCGATGGACGGCGTGCGAACCGCGCCCGGCGCCAACGACGATGGCTCGGGCACCGCGCTCGTGCTCGAGGCGGCGCGGCTGTTGTCGAAGCATCGGTACCCCGCCACGATCGTCTATGCCGTGCTGTCGGGCGAGGAGCAGGGGCTCTACGGCGGCGCTCTGCTCGCCGATTATGCCAAGGCGCAGGGCTGGACGGTCAAGGCCGTGCTCAACAACGATATCGTCGGCGGCTCGCGCGGCTCGGACGGATTGGTCGACGACAACCACGTCAGGGTCTTTTCCGAGGGCCCGCGCGCCGATGGTGACGAAGGCTTGCGCACTGCGGCACGGCGCTTCGGCGGGGAGAACGACAGCCCAAGCCGGAACCTCTCACGCTGGATCGCGGCCCTCGCCAAGGCGCGCGGCGACGATTTCGCGGTCCGCCAGGTCTGGCGCGCCGATCGCATGGGCCGCGGCGGCGATCACTTGCCGTTCCAGGCGAAGGGCTATCCTGCGGTGCGCTTCACCGTTGCGGTGGAAAATTACGATCGCCAGCATCAGGATGTGCGCACCGAAGGCGGGATCGAGTACGGCGACACCGTAGCAGCGATGGACTTTCCGTATCTCGCCCGGGTCTCCGCGCTGAACATCGCGGCGCTCGATCACCTGGCCCGCTCACCCATGCCGCCCGCCGCAACTGCCGAAGCCGCGGTGCAAACGTTCACCGACGTGAAGTGGCGCGCCGTCAGCGGAGCAACCGGCTACACCGTGTGGCGGCGGCGCACCGACGCCAGCGAATGGGATGCGCCGCTCATTGCCGACGCGGCCGCGACCAGCGTCCGCCTGCAGGGCGTGCGCGGCGACGACTGGCTGTTCGGGGTCAGCGCGCGCAGTGCCGACGGGACCGAGAGCCCGGTCAGTTCGGCGGTCCCCGGCGGGGAATTCGTTCCCCTAGCGCGCTGAAATATCTGCCTATTTGTCTTTCGCGAGCTTCGCGCGGTAGGCGTCGATGTTCAGCGGGCGGCCAAGAAAATCTGCAACCAGTTCTGCGGCGGGGCGCGTGCCGCCCGGTGCGAGTACCAGTTCGCGATAGCGCCGCGCCGTCGCCGCATCGCGCAAACCCTGGCTTTGAAACCGCGTGAACATGTCATCGGCGATCAAGACCGACTGGCGATACGTGTAGTACGCCGCCGAGTACCCATTGAGATGCGGGAATCCATCCTGTCCCTGGTTTTCAACCGGCAGAACCATCGGGTCGTACTTGGCATCGTAGGCACGGTACGCTGCGCCCAAGTCCGCCGGGGCCCGGGCAAGGTGAAATTGCAGCGAGATGTTCGATAGCGCGATTTGCCGCATGTCCGCGGTTCCAAGATCGAAATAGCGCGCGTTGTTCATCTTTTCGACAAGGGCTCGCGGAATCGTCTGCCCGGTTTTGTCCACCGCGAAGGTCTTCAGCGTATCGTAGTCGTAAACCCAGTTTTCGAGCATCTGCGAGGGCGCTTCGACGAAATCCCATTCGGTCGCCACGCCGCTTTGTCCGGCCCAGCGCGGCGTTTGTCCGCCGAAGATATGGTGGAGCATGTGTCCGTATTCGTGAAGGAAGGTCACGACGTCGCCGTGTTCCATCAGTCCGGTGCTGTGATCGCCAGCGGGCAGGTTCATCACCAATGCGCCCATGGGGACGCGGCGCCCGGCAAGCCCTGCGCGGAGCGGTATCATGTTGGCGTGTTCGTATTTGCCAGGCCGCGGGTGGGCGTCGATATAGAATTGGCCGATCAGCTTGCCGTGATCGAACATCTCGTACGTTTCGATCAAGGGGTCCCATTTCGGAGTGTTCCAGGATCGGATTTCAACGCCGAACAGGTCGTGCGTCAAACGCAAGATACCGTCGCGAACGTTGTTATAGGCAAAGTACTGCCGAGCTTCCTGCCGGTCATAGCCATACGCCTGCCGTTGGACGATCTGGCTGGTATAGCCGCTGTCCCACGGTTCCAGCCGCGTTGCATCGGGTACCGACTGGCGCAACACTGCTAGCTTGCGCGCATAGTCGCGATCCGCCGCGGGACGCGCCGCGTCGGCCATCTGGTCGAGCAGCGTCTGGACTTTCGCCGGGGTGTTGACCATCCGGTTCTCGAACGTCAGCGCTGCCCAGTTCGGGCGCCCGACCAGCGCCGCGAGATCCTGCCGCCCGTCGAGCAACCCACGCAAATTGGCTTCGTTCTGGGGAAAAGCGCGCTGTCCATAAACGAGCGAGAAGCGGCGGCGAAGATCGCGGCTGGTGGCGTAAGTCATCACCGGAATGTAGTCCGGGGTCGCGGTGCCGAGCGTGATCTTGCCGTCGGCACCGGGCTTGTGCGCGGCGATGTAGTCGACGGGGAGCCCCGCGAGTTCGGCCGGGTCAACCTTAATCGAATGGTCGTCGGCCGCAATGTTGCGCGTAAACGCGTTACCCGCCTCATCAATATCGTGCGCCAGTGCTTGAGCCCGCGATCGGCCAGCGGCATCGAGCGATACCCCAGAACGCTCGAAATCCGCCAGCGTCCGGCTCAAGTAATAGCGGGTCGGCGCGTCGGCGGTGCCGGTGTCGATGGCCTTCAGCCGGTCGTAAATCGGGCGCGACAAGCTCAGCTTGGTGGCCTCTGCCGACATCGCGACTTCGCACGCACCCCCCGCCTCACGCCGGGCCTTGTCGGCCATGACTTCACGATAAAGCGCAAATTCGCCGCTCGCCGATGCGATGATGTCGATCAGGGCGTCGTAGGCCTTGAGCGTGCGGGCCACCGTTGCGGGTCCCGTTTCTTGTTCCAGGGCGAGACGCATACGGGTGATCTGGGTCGCGTAGTCGCTGCAACGCTGAGTGATCGAAGCGGCATCGGGCGCAGCCGCCAACAACGGTCCGGCGGCAAACGGCGCGGCCGTGCTCCCCTTGGGCAAGCCGCGGGGGTGCGGTGCCGAGGCCATCGCCGGCTGGATCAAGGCGAGCGCGCTTACAGCGATCGTCAGGGCTACGAATGTGGAAGTGCGCATCGATGATCCTTTTGAGGGCCGACGCGTTTTCGCCTGCCATTGGTAGTCCGACCTGCTTCCGCTTAGCGGCCAAGCGCCCCGCGCCACAAGCTGCCCAATTCAAAATCAATCCAGTCGGCGGCAAAAGGGTCGAGCCCCGAGCCCGGGTAGAAACTGAATTCACCGAACAGCGGCTTGCCCGAAACTTCGTAGAAATCGACCCGCGCAAATGAAAAATCGCGCGCAAGGTCCTCAGCCGCTTCGAGCATCGCGCCGAGCGACGACGGGCGTCGCGGCGAGTCGGGCTGCGCGGGAACGAGCTTGTTCCAGGCACGATCGTGGAGCACCCAGCGGTGGCGTTTGCCGCGCTCGAGATGAACCTGAACATGCGTTGCCCGCCCGCCGAAAACATAGATTTTATAGTCGGTCAGCGCGGAGCATCCATCGCCCAGCAGCGGCTCGATCAGCACCCCGCGCGGGACATCGCGATAAGCCCACTCGTCGAGCCATTTGCCATAAGGCTTCGCTGACCAGCGCGGCGCCAGCCGGCACAGTCGCTCCCAATCTCCGGTTCCGCCGATCCGCAGGGTTTGATTGCAGCCGTGCCTGCTCTTGGCAAAACCGCTTGTCTCGATCTGCGGTAGCGCGGGCACGGACCCGCCATGCCACAACGTTGGCACGCACCATTCGTTGCCAAGCTGGAGGCCAACGCGCTGCTTGACCGCAAGTTTGTCCGAAAGCGCCGTCATTGCCGGATTGCGGCCGAAGAGTTTACGCATCTGGACCAGTTCGGTGAACCGGCGCGGATCCTGCAGATCGGGCAGGCGTCCGTGTCCGTAGAGGTAGGTCAAGGCGATGCGTTGCCGCGCCCAACCAGGGCTGGCAGCAGCCCCGAAAGGCTGTGCGACCGAAAAAGAAAGCGAGCCCCCCATTTCATTGCGCAGCGGGCAACGCGGCAAAAGGTTCCCGCAGACCGGGGCGGCATTGTGCGTGACCTGCGCCGAGCGAGCGGGTAGTTCGCGGCGATGCCAACCCGATCCGCCCACGCCGGGCTACCCTCGCGCCAGCAGGTGCTCGACTTCATCGCCAGCGCCACCGAGCCTGCCGGCAAGCGCGAAATCTCGCGCGCCTTCGGGCTCAAGGGCCAAGAGAAAATCGCTCTCAAGGCGCTGCTTCGGGATATGACGGACGAGGGGCTGATCGATGGCGAAAAGCGCGCGTTCCACCGCATGGGCGGGGTGCCCAAGGTGACCGTGCTTCGCGTCGCCGCGATCGAGGACGGCGAGGCCATCGCGGTGCCCGACAACTGGTCGCCCGACGATGCCTCGCCGCCGCCGCGCTTGCGCCTGGTCGAACGCGGACGATCGAGCGCGCTCAAGGTCGGTGACCGCGTCCTGGCGCGGACAGAGGAAGCAGGTGCAGGCTGGCGCGCGCACCCCATGAAGAAGCTGCCCGCGCGCGAGGACCAGGTCCTCGGCGTGGTCGAAATCGACGCAAGCGGGAAAGGCTGGCTCGCCCCCATCGACAAGCGCATTCGCCATGCCTCGCCCATTGCCGACCTCGGCGGGGCGGAAGCAGGCAACTTGGTGCTGGCCGAACCTGCCGGACGCACCGCGCGCGCCGGGGTGAAGGTCACCAGCGTACTCGGCGATCCGCTTGCCCCGCGCGCCTTCAGCCTGATCGCGATCCACAAGCACGGTATTCCCGATGTTTTCGGCGAGGAAACTCTGGCCGAAGCGCAGCACGCCGCGAAGCTTCCGCTTTCGCACGAGCGCCGCGAGGATTTGCGCGCGCTGCCTATCGTGGCGATCGACCCTTCGGACGCGCGCGATCACGACGATGCGATCTGGGCCGAACCCGATACCGATCCCGCCAACGCGGGCGGATATCGCGCGGTCGTCGCGATTGCCGATGTCGGCTTCTACGTCCGACCCGGCGGCGAGGTCGACCGCGAGGCCCGCAAGCGCGGCAATTCGGTTTATTTTCCCGACCGGGTCGTGCCGATGCTCCCCGAAGTGCTCAGCGCCGATGTCTGCTCGCTGAAGGCGGGGCAGGACCGCGCCGCGATGGCCTGCCACATGACGATTTCCGCGCAAGGCAATGTCACCGCTTGGCGCTTTACGCGCGCGATCGTGCGGATCGCCGAGGTCATCGCATACGAGGATGCGCAGGCACGGGTCGATGCACTGGGTGTCTCGGCGGGCGCGACTGCGCCGCTACTCGACGCGAACGGCGGTGGCGATGAAGGACGGCACAAGCCCCGTCCGTCCCGAGCGTCATCGAGCGCAGCCGGGATGCGCCCGTCGAGGGATGGTGATGCCAACCTCGCCAACCTGTGGGCTTGCTGGCGCCTGCTTGCCAAGGCCCGCGATGCACGCGATCCGCTCGCGCTCGAACTGCCCGAGCGCCGCGTCGTGCTCGACCCGCAGGGCCGCATTGCCGAAATCGCGCTGCGTGAGCGGCTCGACGCGCACCGCGTGGTCGAGGATTTCATGATCGCCGCCAACGTCGCTGCGGCCAAGGCGCTTGAAAGCAAGGTCACACCCGTCGTCTACCGGATCCACGAGCCGCCGAGCCGCGAGAAGCTGGTCGCGCTCAAGGACTATCTCGCCACGTTCGAGCGCAAGTTCGCGCTGGGCCAAGTGGTCACCCCTGGGCTGTTCAACCGCATGCTGCGCGATGTTTCGGACGAGGCGGAAAAGGCGTTGATCATGGAGGCGGTGCTACGCAGCCAGACCCAGGCCTACTACGGACCGCGCAACGCCGGGCATTTCGGGCTGGCGCTGGGAAGCTATGCGCACTTCACCTCGCCGATTCGCCGCTACGCCGATCTCCTCGTCCACCGCGCGCTGGTCGATGCCTTCGGGCTCGAGCAGCCTGCGCCCAAAAGCCTTCCGGCGGCGAGCGGACTGGCCGAGCGCGACCGCGCCGACCTTGGCAAAATCAGCGATGCGATCAGCATAACCGAACGCCGCGCAATGGAGGCCGAGCGCGACACGATCGACCGCTACGTGGCCGCATGGCTCTCGGTCCGCGTCGGCGAGACGTTCGAGACCCGCGTTACCGGGGTCCAGAGCTTCGGCCTGTTCGCGACGATCATCGGGCTGGGCGGCGACGGCCTGGTGCGGATCTCCCCGCTGGGCGCCGAGCGCTTCACCTATGAGGAAGGCGCGCGCCGCCTCGTCGGCGAGAGAACCGGGACGGTGTTCGGGCTGGGCGATATCATCACCCTGCGGCTGGCCGAGGCCAACCCGCTGACCGGCGCGCTGAAGTTCGAACCGCCCGACAGCACCGGCGGGTACGGTCGCGGCAACCGTCGGGCAGTTCCCAAGGTAGCCAAGCCTGCGGGTAAGCATCCGGTCGGCAAGCACCCGGTGGGCAAAAGGGGTCGCCCCGGCAACATGCGGCACCAAAGCCGCAAAAAGTAGTGCTTCAGCTGATCCGGTCGACCGTCGCGTCGTCCATCGATCCGGGGATCACGAACAGCGGGCAGGGCAGTGATCCGGCGTGCGCGGTGAAATGGGTGATGAGCGGCCCCGGTCCGCCTTCGCCCGCCGCGCCCAGCACCAGCGCGGCAACTTCGGCATGTTCGCCCAGGTATTCGCGGATAACTTTCTCGCCGTCGCCCTGGCGCACCGCGATCACGGGCATCCGCCCGCTTTCCTGAAAGGTGTTGCCCGCCGCGGACGTCGCCAGCACTTCGGCGCGGCTGCGGGCTTCTTCCTCGATCGTCGCCTGAACGCCGCCGAAAACGACGAACTCCTGGGGCGGAACCAGTGCAAGAATATGGACCATGCCATCGGTCTTGGCCGCGCGGCGCGAGGCGAACCGCAGCGCGACGCGCGCTTCGGCGGTTTCGTCCATGATCACCAGATAGACGCGCATCGGCTTAAATCCCCCAACAAAGTATCCGCGCAAATCGGAAGCGGCGCAAGAACCTTGCCCTGCGCTCCGGTTGGAGCCACAGACGTATCGCCGATTTGCCGCACCGCTGGGAGGCCCGCAGGCTTATGCCGATCGAGATCAAGATGCCCGCGCTTTCGCCGACGATGGAGGAGGGCACGCTCGCCAAGTGGCTCGTCAAGGTGGGCGACAGCGTCAAATCCGGCGACATCATGGCCGAGATCGAGACCGACAAGGCGACGATGGAATTCGAAGCGGTGGACGAAGGCACGATCACCGCGATCTCGGTCGCCGAAGGTGCCGAAGGAGTGAAGGTCGGAACGGTCATCGCGACCCTGGCGGAGGAAGGCGAGGATGCCAGCGCGGCTCCGGCGCCTTCGGTGAAGGCGGTCGAGCCGGCACCCCCCGCTGAAAGTGCTTCACCGCCCGAGGCCCCCGCCTCCGCGGGGGCGCAAGACCCAGCACCCCGCGTCCCCGCGCAGGCGGGGACCGCAGGCAGCGACGCACCCCGCGTCATCGCCTCCCCGCTCGCCAAACGCATCGCGGCGGACAAGGGCATCGACCTCGCAACCCTCACCGGCAGCGGCCCGAACGGGCGAATCGTCAAAGCCGATGTCGAAGGCGCAAAGGCCGCTGCGCCGGCCGCACCGGCCGCTGCACAGTCGGAATCCGCTTCAGCCCCATCCAGCATCCCCGCGCAGGCGGGGACGCCGGGCGGCGGCGTGCCACCTTCAACGCTGCCCGACTTCGGCATCCCCCACAGCGACGAGAAGCTCTCCAACATCCGCAAGGTCATCGCCCGCCGCCTGACCGAAGCCAAGCGGACGATCCCGCATTACTACCTGACGATGGACATTCGCCTGGATGCGCTGCTCAAGCTGCGCGGCGAACTGAACAAGGCGCTCGAGCCGCAGGGGATCAAGCTGTCGGTCAACGACCTGCTGATCAAGGCGCTGGCCAAGGCGCTCCTCCAGGTGCCCAAGTGCAACGTCAGCTTCGGCGGCGACAGTTTGCGCAGCTTCAGCCGCGCCGACATCTCGGTGGCAGTGGCCGCGCCTTCGGGGCTGATCACGCCGATCATCGTCGACGCGGGGAGCAAGGCCGTATCCGCGATCGCGGCCGAGATGAAAGCGCTCGCCGACAAGGCGCGCGAGGGCAAGCTCCAGCCGGCCGAGTACCAGGGCGGCACCGCCAGCCTGTCGAACCTCGGCATGTTCGGGATCAAGCAGTTCGACGCGGTGATCAACCCGCCGCAGGCAATGATCATGGCGGTCGGCGCGGGCGAACCGCGGCCCTATGTGGTCGATGGCGCGCTCGCCATCGCCAGCGTGATGAGCGCGAGCGGCAGCTTCGACCACCGCGCCATCGACGGCGCCGACGGGGCCGCGCTGATGAGCGCGTTCAAGGCGCTGATCGAGGCGCCACTGGGGCTGGTGGCTTGAACCAATGAGTGCAATCGACCTCCCAAACTCCTCTCCCTCTGCGGGAGAGGGACAGCTCGCGAAGCGAGCAGGGGGAGGGGAAGTCACCAGCGCAGTCCTGCTCGAACGGGCGAAGCGGATGCGCCAGAACCCGACCGAGGCAGAACGCCGCCTGTGGTCGATACTGCGAGCAAAGCGGCTGGGCGGTTACAAATTCAAACGGCAGCAGCCGATAGGCAGGTATATCGCCGATTTCGTGAACTTCGAACATCGCCTGATTGTCGAAGCCGATGGTTCCCAGCACGCCGAATTGAGCGACGATCAGCGACGAGACGCTTGGCTTCG